>NZ_JADPJF010000132.1:168489-172549 GCF_023073295.1 Bradyrhizobium sp. 23
GCTTCTCCGGCGGCGGCTGACCCATGCAACGCATCGTCTGCCCCGAGCGCGACGACTGGCGGCAGACCGCCGAACAATGCGGCTTCGCCTTCCACACCATCGACGGTGAGCGCTATTGGGACGAGCGCGCCTATTACGCCTTCACGCTCGACGAGATCGAGCGTGGCATCGAGGCGCCGACCGGCGAGATCGACGCGATGTGCCTGGAGCTCGCCGGCCGCGTGATCGGCGACGAGCGCCATCTGCAGCGCTTGAAGATACCGGAGGCGTTCTGGAGCCTGATCGCCGAGAGCTGGGCACGAGACGACCGCAGCCTCTATGGCCGGCTCGATCTGAAATTCGACGGCAAGGGACCGGCAAAGCTGCTCGAATACAACGCGGATACGCCGACCTCGATTTTCGAAGCCGCGGTCTTTCAATGGACCTGGCTCGAACAGGCGATCGAACGGCGCATCATCCCGTCGCGGGCCGACCAGTTCAACTCCATCCACGAACGATTGATCGAAGCCTGGAAGCAGATTGCCGCTAGCCGCCACGTCCATCTCACCGGCACCACGGGCAATGAGGAGGACGCCGGCACGCTCGCTTATCTCGAAGATACCGCGCGCCACGCGGGACTGACGACCACGCTGCTCGACATCGAGGCGATCGGCTGGCGCAATGATACCGGCGGCTTCGTCGATCTCGGCGACCGCGACATCACGCTCGCCTTCAAGCTCTATCCTTGGGAATGGATGTTCCACGACGCCTTTAGCGCAAAGCTCAAGGATGCACAGACACGCTGGATCGAACCGCCGTGGAAGGCGGTGCTCTCCAACAAGGGCATCCTGCCGCTGCTCTGGGAGATGTTTCCGAACCATCCCAATCTGCTACCGGCGTTCTTCGAGGACGATCCGCGGGCAGCCGAGCTCGGCAGCTCCTATGTGCGCAAGCCGCTGCTGTCGCGCGAAGGGGCCAATGTCACGCTGGTGTCTGGTGGAATGCCGCTCGACGAGCAGGCAGGCCCCTACGGCGCCGAAGGATTCGTGCGGCAGGCGCTCGCGCCGCTGCCGAATTTTTCCGGCTTCTATCCCGTGATCGGAAGCTGGCTGGTGGATCACGAACCCTGCGGCCTGTCGATCCGCGAGGACGAAAGCCCGATCACCGGCAACGGCTCGCGGTTTCTGCCGCATGCGATCTTGTGAGGTGCGCTCTTCATTCCTTCTCCCGTTGTGGGAGAAGGTGGCGCGAAGCGCCGGATGAGGGGTTCTATCCGCGAGTTCAAGTGTCGGTGGGCTCGCGGATAGAACCCCTCACCCGTCTCGCCGCTACGCGGCGAGCCACCCTCTTCCGCAAGGGGAGAGGGGAAGAACGCATCTCACCGCGCCGCTGCTACCTTCAATGACGGCGGCATCAATCCACCCATCGGGCGCCCGGAGCGCGTCGGATTGAGCTGATAGAGGCCACGACGATCGGCGATCGGGCGGAACGCGTCGGTAATTCCGACGACGGATTCGGCGGCGCCCAACAGCAGCGTGCCGTCGGCTTCCAAAACCTTCGCCATGCGCTCGAAGATCACGGCCTTGGTGTCCTGGTCGAAATAGATCAGCACATTGCGGCAGAAGATCACGTCGAACGTGCCGAGATGGGAGAAGTCCTGCAACAGATTGAGCTGGCGGAACTGCACCATCGCGCGAATGTCGGCATTGAGCTGCCAGACTTCGCCCGCTTGCGTGAAGTATTTCATCAGGTGCTGGATCGGCAGGCCGCGCTGCACCTCGAACTGGCTGTAGACGCCGGCCTTGGATTTCTCCAGCACCTCCTGCGACAGATCGGTGGCGACGATCTCGATGCGCCAGCCGGCGAAGGCTACGCCCATCTCCTTCACGCACATCGCAATCGAATACGGTTCCTGTCCCGTCGACGACGCCGCCGACCAGATGCGCAGCGACTTGCGCGCTGCGCGCGCCCGAAGCAGTCCCGGCAGGATCGTTTCGCGCAAGTGATCGAACGGGATCTTGTCGCGGTAGAAGAAAGTCTCGTTGGTGGTCATCGCTTCGACCACATCGCTCGCAAGCCGTCCGTCGCCATTCCTGATCTTCAGCACGAGATCGGGAATCCCGGCGAGGCTCGCCTTGCGGGCCAGCGGCAGCAGCCGGCTCTCGACCAGATACTGCTTGTCCGGGGAGAGATCGAGGCCGGAGCGCTCTTTCAGGAATTTGCGCAGATAGTCGTAGTCAACCGGCGTCACGAGCGGTCTCCTGCGAACAGGCGATTGACCCGGGCGCCGATCTGGTTGAGCGGCAGGATCGCCGCACAGATGCCGGCATTGGCCGCTGCGCCCGGCATGCCCCAGACCACGCTGGAAGCTTCGTCCTGCGCGATCACGCTGCCGCCGGCGGCGACGATGTCCTTGCCGCCGCGCATGCCGTCCGAGCCCATGCCCGTCAGGATCACGGAGAGGATGGCGCCATGCCAGATGTCGATGGCGGAAGTGAACAGCGGATCGACCGCGGGCTTGCAGAAATTGACGGCGGGACCGTCGTCGAGCGCGATCGCCACGTCGGCGCCGCTACGCACGACGCGCATGTGCTTGCCGCCCGGCGCAAGATAGATGCGGCCCGGCTTCACCGGCTCGCCATCCACCGCCTCGGCCGCCGGCTTGCGGCTCGTGCGTGCCAGATGCTCCGCGAGAATGGTGGTGAAGGTGGGCGGCATGTGCTGGGTGATCAGCACCGGGACACGGTCGATCACGGGACCGAGCTCGGCGACGAGCGCCATCAGCGCCTGAGGACCGCCGGTCGATGAGCCGATCAGCAGCACCTTCGGGGCCTGGGTCGAAAACGGACGCGTGGACAGCACCGAGGACGACGACGGCGCATGGACGGCCGGAGCGGCCGCGGACGCGGCAGGCCGCGCGACAACCGGCCCACGTGTCGCCGGAGCCGGGCTTGCGGTTGCGGGCGCGAGCGGCGGGCTCGCAACCGCGGCCTTGCGGCGCAGCCGTGCGCCGAGGTGGCGGATTTTCTGGATCAGGTCGTGATGGAAGATGTCCGCAGCCGAAGCCTCGCGCGTCGATTCAGGCTTCGGAATGTAGTCGGCGGCGCCGAGCGACAACGCCTTGAAGCTGATCTCCGCGTTGCGGCGGGTCAGCGTCGAGGCCATGATGATGACGAGATCGCGCTTCTTCGCCAGGAGTTGCGGCAGCGCCGAGATGCCGTCGAGCTCGGGCATTTCGATATCGAGCACGGCAACATCGGGATTGATGCGTTCGATCTGGTTGACCGCCTCGAGCCCGGTGCGCAGCGAGGCCGCGACCTCCATGTCGTGCTCGGCGCCGATCCAGCGCGAGATCAGACCGCGGATGACGACGGAGTCATCGACGACCATCACCCGCAACGGTCCGGCTTCCCGCGACGAGCCCGGGGTCGAATTACCTGCGAACGCAACACTCATTACTCACCAACTCAGACTGAAACGGTCAGTTGAAAACAAACGCCGAAGGAGCCGTTCAGCCTCCAGGGCGGTCGCTCAGATAAGGCCGACTTCCTGGAATTTCGCCGTCACGATGTCCTTGTCGAAGGGCTTCATGATGTACTCGTTGGCGCCAGCGTGCAGCGCGCGCGCGATATGCGCGACGTCGTTCTCGGTGGTGCAGAACACCACCTTGGGCTGGTCGCCGCCGGGCATGCGCCGGAGATGGCCGAGGAACTCATAGCCGTCCATCACCGGCATGTTCCAGTCCAGCAGCACCGCATCGGGCAAGCCGCGCTTGCAGGCCTCCAGCGCCTTCTCACCGTCCTCGGCTTCGAGGATCTGGAAGTCGAGGCCCTCCAGGATCCGGCGCGCAACCTTGCGGATGACGCTGGAATCATCAACGACGAGACAAGTTCGCATGTGAACCTCTGCTTCCCCCCCTTTTGCGGGGGCACTTCCAATTGCAGGTACGTCGGCGGATGTGCCGGCGTATCAGGCCGCCATCATATCGGGCGCGAGCTCGAGGACGCGATCGACGTCGAGGACGACCATGAGCTGGCCGTCGAGACGGTGGACACCGCCGGCGAGCTTGGCCATGCGGGGG
>NZ_JADPJF010000076.1:0-6011 GCF_023073295.1 Bradyrhizobium sp. 23
CGCCGCCCCAGCAGTGCCCACATTGCCGAAAGCAAATCCTTGAAAAACAGCGGCGAAAACACATTCTGCCAAAGTAGTGCTAGGACGCGGACTCATTAAAGCGCAGCCATAGCCTGATTGACGCGAGTTGAACGAATGCGAGTTAGTTGGCAGCGAGCCTATCGTAGCGCGTCGCGACCCGACGACAATGTTTGATCTTGTTGAAGAACCGTTCGACCTGGTTGCGAGCGCGGTAGAGATACGGGCTGAAGCAGATCGGGTCGCTGGGCGATTGTTTTTCGGGGGGATGTTGGCCCAGGCACCCTTCTTCATCGCGAGCTCTCTGATCCAGTCAGCGTCATAGCCACGGTCGGCAAGCAGCATTGCCCCGCATTGCAAACGAGACAGCAGTTTTCTGGCAAGTCGAACGTCATGGGCCTCGCCGGGGCTCAATGCCAGCCGTACCGGCCGACCATTTCTATCGACCACCGCATGTATTTTGCTCGACAAGCCCCCGCGTGACCGTCCCATCGATAGGCATTGGTTCCTTTTGATGCAGGCGCCATGCTGGTGCACGCGGACAATGGAGGTATCGATCATCTGAATGCCGGCATCATGGGCGCCCGCAAGCGCGTGTATGATACGGCTCCAGACACCCGCTCTCCGCCACCTGACAAAGCGGTTGTAACAACTGGTATACGGCAAACGCCTCGGGCAGATCACGCCAGGGTGCTCCGGATCGCAAGGCCCAGAAAATTCCATTGAGGACACGGCGGTCGTTAACCCGAGGAACGCCGCGCGGTTTATTCGGGAGCATCGGCTTGATAGCAGTCCATTCATAGTCGGCGAGTTCGTAGCGCATGATTCGAGACCCTAGTTTGGGAGTTTGAATCACGGGAGTCTGGCCGAACGCAACACTCCTGGCCCGGTCCTTGTTCGGCGCTTGCGGGCAGAAGCGGACATCAACCAACCGGCAATCCCCGCCGAAACCAATCGTGCTCGGCCGACGAACGCCGCTCACCGTCGCTGTGACGTAGGGTCTGCAATCGCGCCGGCCAGATTGCCCGACCAAATGAAGGACGTGTCCAGAACTCTTTGCTCCCGGACGGTCGTTCTTCGAACTGTTGAAGTATCCTTCCATCATTCGGCACCTGGGCCCTCACGTACATGTGTCCGGCGGGTCCGGAAAATCACCATTGAAGCACGATCGTAATTTGATATTATAACCGTAATGGCATTGAGCTGAGTGGTCTGTTTAGCGGAAGCGGGAATGCCACCAAACACCTTCTTTGCGAGGATTTCATGGAAGACATGATCGCCACTGCACGCCAGTTTGCATCGCGAGACATCACAAATCTCACCTCGCTTGGGCTCGCAGCCGCTGCAGCAGCGGTTGGCAACGGCGACATCACGTCGGAAGTCTACACTACTGCGCTTCTGCAGCGCGCCCGAGCGCTTGCCGAGCTGAACGCCTTCATCACCATCGACGAGGTCGCTGTGCTCGAGGCCGCGAGGGACGCGGACAAGGCGCGTGCGGCCGGCTCGGCGGCCCCGCTCCTTGGCGTGCCCCTCGGGGTGAAGGACAGCTATTTGACGAAAGGACTGCCTACCAGCCTGGGCGTCGAAGGCCTCTCTCATTTCGTGCCGCGCGAAGATGCCGACGCTGTCCGGGCCATTAAGGGTGCGGGGGCTTTGGTCTTCGGCAAGAACAACCTCGTCGAGATGTCGTACGGCTTGACCGGTCACAACGCACGTTACGGCCAGGTGAAGAATCCGCACGCACGAGATCGCGTGTCGGGCGGCTCGTCGAGCGGCTCCGCCGCATCCGTGGCCGCTGGGCTCGTTCCCGCGTCCTTGGGCGGTGACACCGTTGGGTCCATCCGGGTACCCGCATCGTTCTGTGGCGTCGTGGGCTTCAAGCCAACCACCGGGCGTTGGCCGCGCTACGGCGTTGCGCCGATCTCCCATACGCTCGACACGACGGGCGTATTCGCCCGAAGCGTTGAGGACTGCATTCTGGTGGATCAGGTCGTGACTGGTGAAGAGGCTGCGGAGTTCTCCGACGGCGGCTACGGCCTGAAGGGAGCCCGGCTGGCCTTCGCGCCGCGACAGTTCCTGGATCTGGTGGAGTCCGAAGTCGAGACCCGCTTCCGCGCGGTGGTTCGGCGGCTGCAGGAGGCCGGCGCCGAGGTCGTTGAAGTAGACCTTGGCGAAGACTTCAATGCCCTCGTCCAAACTGCGACGTGGGGCATCTTCGCTCATGAGACGATGGGCGCAGTTTCGGAATTTCTTCGCCGCCATGACATTCCGACCACGTTCGAGGCCATTTACGAGGGCCTTAAGCCCCAACTTCGGCAGGCGTGGGGGCACATCGTACTGCCGGGTGGTGCAGGTGCCACCTCGGCAGAGGCCTATCGGACGGCGCTCGATGTGAGCCGGCCGGAAATCCAGCGACGGCTCAACACGGCGTTCGTCTCTCATGGGGCGCTGGTCATTCTGCAACCGACCACGCCCTGCACGGCGCCTCTGATCGAGGAGCGGGCGACCGTCCATATCGCGGGGCAGGAAGTCAGCTACCTCGCTTTGGCGAACCACACCGTGTCGGCAAGCAGCGTGGGGCTGCCGGGTATCAGCCTTCCTGTTGGCTTGTCTCGCGCGGGGCTGCCGATTGGGCTCGAGCTGGATGCTCCCTTAGGGCGCGACCGGGAGCTTCTAAACCTTGCCCGCGGCATCGAAGGCATCTTGGGCGGCAAGTCGAGTGCGATCTAACGAAGTGGCCGCTTCGCGTGGCGAAGGGACCGCCTGCAAACAACGACAACCGATTAGAGGATCAATAGATGGCCAATGCACTGCACTCAACGCGGCCATTCCGGTCGAGCACGTCACCATCCGCTCAACAAAGCCTTTCGAGGACGTTCGTGCCAAGCTCGCGACCTTGGCACCCCGCATCGATGACGGGATCTTCACTCTCGTGCGATACGGTGAAGGCACGCGCGCGCTGCGAGAGTTGGAGGCCGGTCCGCCGCTCACCATTTTCAGTCAGCGTGACCATGGGGCACTCCTGGCTATTGCTGGGCTGACGCGCCGATCCATCCAGTTCGATATCGGAAATCCGCTCACCGCAGCCAAGATGACCCGCCATCAACTGTCTGCGGGGCTATATGCGCCCATTCGCGTCCTATTGCGCGAGGATGACGATGGCGGTGTCGCGTTTGAATATGATCGACCAGCATCCGTTTTCGGTCAGTTTGGCAGCGATAATGTCGATGCAGTAGCCCAGCAGCTTGATCGCGACCTCCAAGCCCTGTTGGAAGCGGCTGCAGCCTAACGGCTGCGGGATATTGGTGGAGTGGAGAGAAGATGCGTTTTGAGAAAGGTCATAAAGCAGCGACGCGACGGCACATCATCGATGTGGCGTCGAAGTGCGTGCGCCGAGACGGCATCTCCGCCGCTGGGATCGCCGGGATCATGGGCGAGGCCGGCCTGACCAAAGGCGCATTCTCTCCGCACTTCGAGTCCAAAGACGCGCTCGTTCGCGAGGCGCTGGCGAGCGCGCTCAGCGACCAACAACATCGCCTCGATGAGGATCAGCGGAGGGGCCTGGCCCTCGAGGGGGCGATCCGGAGATACCTCAACCGCGCTCACCTCGAAGACCCGGCGGAAGGGTGCCCTTCGGCGGCGTTGCTCCCGGAGATCGCCCGCCAGCCCCTGTCCACTCGGCAGGACTACGAGAAAGCGCTGCGAAGCTACGTTTCGTCGCTGGCCGCACTACTTCCGGATGCCGATTCTGCAGCGAGCCGGCGCCGCGCGACCGCCATCTTCGGCCTCATGGTGGGCACCCTCCAGTTCGCGCGGGCCGTCCCCGACACTGTCCAGGCGGAGCAGATCCTGGAAGGCGGCGTTGAGGCCGCGCTGCAGTTGGCGCGAGCTCCATCTTCCTACTAGGAAGCACCGAAAGGCTATGGGCCATGATCACCGAGGTCAGCTTCTGACCTAGCGCGACATATCGCGCTACCGCACCAACTCGGTCGCGATCCGACGAGCAGTCCGGTTAGCAACATGGTGGTTCTGACCATGGGCCTTCTCCCGCGATGAAACAATTCAATGGCGGCTTCTCCGTGCATGGGACAGCGGCGGACGATTGGAGAAATCGGCTCAATCCAACTGAGCGGGCGTGTCTTGAGCGAATAGAAACGACGGAGGGGCAGATATCAGGCATTAGGACAGTGCAGGCAATCGACCGTCCAGGAAGTTTTAGCCTGCTGTTGGAGGTCGATCGTGCTGGTGGACCTGTCAAAATCCGATGCCAGGGGACCATGCGACCCGGAGGCGAACAGGTGACGGACGTGACAAGAGAGTAACCGCGCAGCTTGAGCTAAATTGCTAGCTGAGTTTGCCGTGCGGCCACCGGCGCGCTGCAGTTACATGCACAGCTTTGATATGATCAAGACGTGCGCGGTCTACCGTCTACGCTCCGCCCGAGCATCAATATACATGACCGCCGCGAACGTGATGCCTAGAGCTAAAACGCCGACGCCGCCGGTAATCAATAGACCTGCCATCATTGTGGGACGAGTATTCAGCGCAGGCACCAGGACTACAATTCAACAATAGTAACGAAATGAGACGGCGAGGCCACCAGCGCGGAGCGGCGGCGCGCTGGCGCGCTTCATCGGAGCGGGATGTTCTCAGCCGGCCTTGCTCTTCATAAGGCTTCGGGCCAGCGCTTGAACCGCCGCGTTCGGAAGCTGGATGCCCGAAAGCTTCCAGCCGTTCCCCTCGAAGTGAAGGCTTACGCCCCCATCCTTGTCGTTCTGGCCTAGACGGATCTGAAACTCGACCGGCTTAGTCGGAGATATTCGCCTCAGGGTTTCGAGCACCTTGGATGTGTCGATTTCCGTGAGGCTCAGCATGTTGGCGTCGACTCCCCCGACGCGGATGGCTCCCTTGTTCAAGACATCAGTCAGGTTTTCCGGGGTGAGAATCTTGCCGATCATCGCGTCGGCGATGGAGGCTCCGTAGGTATTCGCCGCCAACCGCTCCAATGGCTTCACAGGCCGTTCACGACCGATCTGCTTGAGGTAAGCGCCAACGATTTGATCGACCAACGATCTCGTAGGCGTGCGGTGTCCGTCCGGGCAAGAACGTCGGCGCCGTTCTCGGCCCGAACCGCACCGATTAAACCACTCAGAGAGACGACGGCGGAACCAACGTAGATCCCCAGGCACACTAGCAAAGCAATCAAAGATCCGAAAAACCAACGCATTTGGCACCCATTCTGGATGCGGCCTTGATGGATGAGTTTTGTGAAGAGAATAGGGCCCGCTCAGGCGTCGGGGCGTTTATTACTTGCGCGCAAAACGACGGCCCCAGCGGGGCGGCTGGGGCCGTCTTGGAAACACTCCGGCTCGCAGGGGGGCTACCCGCCGGAGCGTATCCCAACCTGGCCATTTGCCGAATGTTCCCGGTTGGTAAAAAGGCAACGGAATGCCTATTTGCGCTGAATGCGTATGGCGTACGAGCTCTGCCTGGCGACCGCCGGCAAGCAGGTCCCCTTAGGGCCGGACTGGATCCACGAAGTGAAGCACGACGGGTACCGGATGCTGGTCATCCGAGAGAACGAGCGCGTGCGGCTGTTCTCGCGCAACGGCACCGACTGCACCCAGCGCTATCCGTGGATTGCCGAGGCCGCGCTGAAGAACCGGCAGAAGCATTTCGTCGTTGATGGCGCGGTGATCCTAGGCATCGACGGTATTTCGGATTTCAACGCGCTGCACTCTCGCAAGCATGAGCACGAGGTGCAGCTCTACGCTTTCGACGTTCTCGCCATGGGAGGGGACGATCTCCGGCAGCTCCCGCTACACCTGCGCAAGACCAACCTGGAGCGGCTCTTGGCTCGCCGGCCGGACGGGATCACCGTAGCGCCGTTCGAGCGCGGTGAAATCGGCCCTGAGCTGCTGCCGGTTTGATGGACACCGAGATTGGGTGTTTTATCGAGCCAGAGGTGGGTCATGCAGAGACGGAAGTTCAGT
>NZ_JADPJF010000060.1:0-611 GCF_023073295.1 Bradyrhizobium sp. 23
ATCGAAGGCGCTGCTCTGATTGGCGCCGACGGCTTGCGGTCCGTGATCCGTTCTCAAATGCATCCGCAGGATCAGCCGCGTCTGCTGGGCTATGTGGCGCACCGGACCATTGTTCCGATCAAATCGGTTCCCGACATTGTTCGATGCGACGAAGTCGTCCTATGGGTCGGTCCGGCCTTTCATATCATCTACTATCCGCTGCGGAATGGCACCGAGCTCAACATCGTCGCGGTGTTCAAGACGGATACCTACGCCCAGAAGAACGATCCCGTAGCCCACAAGGCCGAGCTCCAGAAAACCTACAAGGATACGCATCCGGAGATGCAGGTGGTCCTGGGATTGATGGATCTGTCCAGGCGCTGGCCACTTGCCGACCGCAATCCCATCCGGCAATGGGCCAGAGGTCGCGTCACGCTGCTTGGCGATTCCGCGCACGCGACCTTGCAGTCGCTCGCGCAAGGTGCCGGCCTGGCGATCGAGGACGCCGTCTATCTCGCCGCACTGCTCGAAGTGACAGGCGGTGACGTAATCACTGCATTTCAGCGATTTCAGCACGACCGCGTCATTCGGACTTCAAGGGTTCAGCTCGAATCCCGCGCGCTCTGGGACAT
>NZ_JADPJF010000099.1:0-3597 GCF_023073295.1 Bradyrhizobium sp. 23
ATCGGTTACCTCAGCCCTGTTGAGTTCGAGCGCAAGGTGGGATTAGCTTAACCCGGTGTCCATCATACCGGCAGCAGCTCAATCGGCCCCGATCTCTATCGTGCTGCCTGCCGCATAGGCTGGGAGGGCCTGGCCTCGAAACATCGTGACCGGCCTTACCGCGGTGGCAAGGTAAAAACCGCACCCATCCAGCAATGTCGCGGGAGCTTTGACCGCGGCTTGCTTAGCTACTTCGACCCCGTAGCGGGATTCGCGGGTGCTGTGGATGGCGCAGTTGCCGGAGAACCGGCGCCCGCACCCGTCGTTGTTGGCGGGTTGGTTGAGCTGGTCTTGGTTGCGGGCGCGCTGGTCTGGTTCGACGCGGTCGTGTGATTGCCGGTGCTGTAGAAGATCGCGGCGATAGCGGCGATCAACACGATTGCGACCACCACCCAGGCTGTGGGGTTGTTCCGGTAGCTCTGATCTCGACGGTCCATGAGCAATCCTCTTGGGGGCTAGATATCCACCAAACCCGAGACCCTGTTAGCGTTCCTACCAATTTTTCCCGATTGTCCAACCCTGGCACGCGCAAACTTGAGGCCCCTTAGCGTGAACCGGCGGGCCCTAATTCATCGGCTGAGCCGCCGGCGGCGTCAGTAGCCGCTGCGGGTCGCGCTTCCTGTGCGCTCGGCGCCGGCGCTTCATTGGTCACGCTCCCCTATGATGCGCTTGATCTCAGCCGTCACGATCGCCTGGTCCTCGGGCGAAAGTTGAGCACATGTCGCTGCGATCTGCTCGGCGGACTGCAGCTGCGTCTCTCGACTGCGACGCTCGTCGACCATCTTCTTGCTCGGGATCGCTGGCGATGTCCCGAGCGACGCGCGCGCCGTATTGGACGGCTAGTTGAGCCGAGCCAAATAGCTCCCCCACATCGTCCGCCTGTGTCTCTCCCCTGTGGAAAATCGGGAAGTAGTAACGTCTCATTGCTGCGGCCCTCGTCTTTTAGCCGCGATCATGCCCACGGCTCGGACGGCGCGCACCTGTCGGAAACGACAGGGTCCGTCAAACAGCGCCATTCACGAGGCATTTGCGAACCGCGCGACACGTGTTAGACCGCGCTCCTATCAACGAAGGAGTGCCAAGTTGGCCAAGAAGAAAAAAAGTGTTCGTCGCGAGTGGACGAAAGACGACCTGAAGACGCTGAAGTTACTTGCGAAGCAAAAGACTGGTGTCACGAAGATCGCAAAGAAATTGAAGCGAACGCCGGGCGCGACGGCGGCTAAGGCATTTGTTCTTGGCTTGTCGCTAAGCACGCAATAGCGGGCACCTACTTGGGGCTTTCCAGGTCCGCTATGAGTGCGAAGGCGGGATTTGGTTGTGCAGTTGAGACACTGCCGTAACCACCTGCGCGGGCGCGAACGGCTTGTTCAAGAGAACGCTGTTCGGTACGCCGTGAGACGGCCACTGATCAGCTGCAGCCCCAGTCATGTAGACCACGGGCATCTCTGGATTGATCTCTCTGGCTTGCTTGGCAACTTCCCATCCAGTGAGTTTGCCTCGGAGATGAACATCGGTGAGCAACGCGCGATAGCTGGTAGATTCGGTTTTGAGCAGGATAACCGCTTCTTCGCCTGATGAAACAATCTGCGGCTCAAATCCACCCCCGGACAGGGCTTCTCCGACCATACCCTGAATAAGATCTTCGTCCTCTACAACGAGGACTATCAGTTCGTTTTGCACCGGTGTGCGGATTCCGATCGATGTCGCCCAGGATTCCGAGATGATCTCGCCCACCATTCCGATTTGAAGTCGCCCACCCGTTCCGAGATGATGTCGCCCACCATTCCGGGATGATGTCGCCCGGGTGACGAGGCCTCTTCTGGCTCCCATAGGATGAACCCTTTCGGCTTTGCGAAGGGGACCCTGGATGCCGACAGAGAGGCTTGCGATGCGCCGTGTGCGCGATGTGATCAGAATGAAGGCGGCGGGGCTGCCGAGCCGCGAGATTGCGCGACGGGTGGGCGCGGCGCCCTCGACGGTGCGACTGGCGCTCCGGCGGTTCCAGGCCGCGGGCTTGAGCTGGCCGTTGCCAGACGACGTCACCGACACGGTTCTGGAACTTCGCCTGTTCGCGAAGACCGGCAATGGCAACCGTCAGGGTCACCGCCGCATCGCCGAGCCCGACTGGGCGAGCGTGCACCGCGAGCTCAAACGCAAGCACGTGACGCTGTCGATCCTGTGGGAGGAATATATCGCCGGAGCCTGGCGGATACCGGTACTCGCGCTTCTGTGAGCTCTACCGCGCCTGGGAAGGCCGTCTGTCGGTGACGATGCGCCAGGCCCATGCGGCCGGCGACAAGTTGTTCGTCGACTATGCCGGCGATGGCGTGGCCGGTGGTGGTCGACCGCCTTACCGGTGAGCGCAGAACGGCGCAGATCTTCGTCGCCGTGCTCGGCGCATCGAGCTTCACCTACGCGCAGGCGACGTGGACGCAGGGGCTCGCCGACTGGATCAGCGCCCATGTTGGCGCCTTCGCGGCGATCGGCGGCATACCGGCGCTGCTGGTGCCCGACAACACCAAGGTTGCGGTCATTAAGGCGAGCCTGTACGACCCGCAGATCAATCGTACCTACGCGGAGATGGCGGCGCATTACCGCACCGCCATCTTGCCGGCGCGGCCGCGCAAGCCGCGCGACAAGGCCAAGGTCGAGCAGGCCGTCCTCATCGTCGAGCGCTGGCTGCTCGGCCGCCTGCGCCATCGCACCTTCTACAGCCTGGCCGAGGTCAATGCGGCGATCGGCGAACTGCTCACGAGGCTGAATGAGGAGCGGCCGATCCGGCGGCTCGGCGTGACACGCCGCCGGTTGCTCGAGGAGGTCGACCGGCCGGCGCTCAAGCCATTGCCGGCGTCCCCCTATGTCCTCGCCGAGTGGCGGATCCGCCGCGTCAGTCTCGATTACCACGTCGAGGTGGAGAAGCATTACTACAGCGTTCCGCATCGCTTCGCCCGCGCCGAGGTCGAGGTGCGGTTCACGGCCCGTACCGTCGAGATCTTCCACAAGGGCGAGCGGATCGCCGCGCATCAGCGCATGAGCGGCAATCACAAACACACCACCGTGCCGGAGCACATGGCCTCCAGCCATCGGCGCTACGCCGGCTGGACCATCGCGCGTATCCGCCAGGACGCCGCCGCGATCGGGCCGGCGACCAGCGCGTTGTGCGACCTCATTCTCGACGAGCGCTCGCACCCCGAGCAAGGCTTCCGCGCCTGCCTCGGCATCCTCAGGCTCGCCGCCTCCTATGGGCGCGAACGGCTGGACGCCGCGGCTGCGCGGGCAATCGACGTCGGCGCGCGCACCTATGGCTCGGTCAAGTCGATCCTCGCCAACAATCTCGATCGGCGTTCTGCTCACCAGCGTTCCGCGGACGATGCGCCGATCCTGCATGCCAACATCCGCGGACCGCGCTACTACAATTAGGAGATCATCCCTTGCTCACCCATCCGACCCTCGACCGCCTCAACGCCCTCGGCCTCCACGGCATGGCCAAGGCCTTCGCCGACATCGAAGCCACCGGTGAGGCCGCAAGCCTCGGCCACGCCGAATGGCTCGCGCTGC
>NZ_JADPJF010000099.1:3724-12447 GCF_023073295.1 Bradyrhizobium sp. 23
ACTCGCCTGCGCTACGCCAAGCTGCGCCAGCAGGCGTGCGTCGAGGACATCGACTACCGCACCCCGCGCGGTCTCGACCGCCCGCTGTTCGCTAAGCTTGTCGAGGGCCGTTGGATCGACGACCACGTCAATCTCCTGATCTGCGGCCCGGCCGGCGTCGGCAAGAGTTGGCTCGCCTCGGCGCTCGGCCACAAGGCCTGTCGCGACAATCGCTCTGTGTTCTATCAGCGCGTCCCGCGACTGTTCGACGATCTGGCGCTCGCCCGCGGCGACGGCCGCCATCCACGCCTGTTGCGCGGCCTTGGCCGTGTCGATCTGCTGATCCTCGATGATTGGGGACTCGAGCCGCTCGACGCCGGTGCCCGTCACGACCTCCTGGAAATCCTCGAAGATCGCTACGGTCATCGCTCCACCATCGTCACCAGCCAGCTCCCCGTGGACCAGTGGCATCTGCTCATTGGAGATCCCACCTATGCCGACGCCGTGCTCGATCGTCTCGTCCACAATGCCCATCGGCTCGACCTCACCGGTGAGAGCCTGCGGCGAACCCGGCAATCCGCCCGAAAGACCTGAGCCCGTGGCGCTGTGGACATGCCGCTGCGCTTGGACAACGCAATCGCGTTGCCCACATGCCCACAGCAACCGCAGAAGAAGAAAACAGGTCGAAGTCGCGATTCCAGATTGACCACGCGGCTTGACCGATGCCAGAGAACCAGCCGGCCAGAACGCCTCGCCGCTGGGCGAGATCAAATCGGAAAGGTGGGCGACATCGTCTCGGAATCCACAAGCGACTTCAGATCGGTACGCCTGGGCGACTTCGTCGGAATCCGCACCGGTGCCCATCCTCAGTCGCACGACCATCGCGGCAGGACTGATAAGTGCAAAAGTGCACAAAAGTTCCGCTGGCGAAACCGGCGCCTCGAGGCGGGACAAAAATGAGCCCCAGCTCCGGGGGGCAATGGGGAAGAGCTGGGGCCCGACTGCGTTACCCACTTGGGGATGGGCTTTGGGAAAACTTGGTAGCCGGCGAGACGTTCCAGTTGCTGCTCCGGCGGCAAATGGTCTAGCGGCCTCTATCGTCCTTGCCGTTGGGACTGCCATCGCCGCCACCATTGCCCCAGCCATTGTTACCGTGGTGGTGCTCATGGTGATCATGGTGGACGGCCCCCGCACCAGAGTGCGCGATCGCATCGGAAGTGAGGGAGGTCGATAGCAGTAGCGTGATGGCTGGAGGTGTCACGGCAGCGAACTTTCCGCAGGTCTTCAGAAATTCGCGGCGGTCATCGTCTTGGTCAGGCATGGCGTTCTCTCCGGGGCTGGCGGAAAGATTAAATACGCTAAACTAAATTAAATAAATTAAACTATGTTAATGGGTCCAGTCACGAACTGCGACCGGAGTTCGGGCCAGGCTGCCCACGTCCCGTAGCTCCCTCATCAGAGTCGAAATCAGCATTTCGCGGCGCGAGCCCGATGTCATAGCCTTACTAGTTTCCTCTGCCGGATTTAGCCGGGCCTTTTTCATGAAGTTCTTTTTGATCGCGGTCGCCATCTGGCTGCTGCTCAACGTGCTCTATGTTCTGGTCGTCATTCCAGCGCGAAAGGGGCGCTTGCCGCCGCCTGTTGTTCGGGCAGTAGCCGCCATCAGACGGCTCATCAACGCAAGACGTCGACCCCCCTAAAGGGGGTGGACGGTTACGTCCACCATTGGGCCTTGGCCGACTACCTAAGGCGAACTGGCATGCCCGGTCTTGAAGACCCGAAGCCGCGATCATCGCGCCAGACCGTTCGCAGCGAAAGTCCGCTGGGTCACAAGCCGCCGAACTGGCGCCGGGCTGCAAACTTCCGGTCTGCACTTGTGAGCTGACATGCAGCGACACCCGCCAACGGAAGCACCCTGAGCGGAAGATGCTTGCGGGCGAAGAAAGAGGCCGCACGGTGCGGCGGCCTTAGTTCATCCGTTGCTCGTCCGCGTGTTCTTGTGCCACCCGGCGGGCTTCTAGGCCGCGCTCATCCGATTGGGTGGTGAGATCAAGGATCATCTGCGCTTGGCGAGCCAACGCCTCGAAGTTCTTCGCAACTTGACGGAGCGAGTCTCTGGTCCCCGGATATTGGCAGTTATCCGCTTTCGTGTGGAACTCCTCCGCACGCATAAGCCAGTATTTCGGTGGGTGCATACGCTCCACGCCCATAGGCCAATCCCCCAATTGGGCCGTTCAGATTCTTGATGCAGGTTAAGTGCGCTCGTTCCCGGATGCATGTTAAAACAGCAAGGCAGGCCACTGCTCAACTCAAACTAGGCCACTTCGGAAACAGGCCAGCGTCCGACCGTCATCAGCCGGAGCTATCGAGAAGCCGCGATAGGAACGATGCCCATCATCCGCTCTTGGTTCTGCATGCGTTTCAGACGCATGAGGTTATCGGTTCGGTAGCCGGGAGCGGCCCTCAGCCCTAGGTCGTGCCACCTTGGCCTGGGGCCGTTCTTTGCGCTGAAGGTTGAGCGCTGGGATGACGGCGAGACTTCATCCCAGCTGAGCCGCGATTTATCGAAGACTTGAGCGACGGACTTCCCGAGATGCCCCTTACCTCTGATCCATCTGGCGAGTTCGATGCCTCGAACAATGAAGCGTTGTTCTTTGCGATGTTCGCGGGCGACGACCGCATCGATTGCCGAGTGGATATAGCCGCCCTGCGGGATCGCGCTGCGCCAGACGGAACCAGCCCAAACGACCTTATTGAAACCTTCAAGAGGCATCGCTCGACGATTGAGCGGATCGCAAGTGAACAATACGACACCGGCGCAACGATGCCCGTTGTGCGAACGCATCAGCTTACGCCGGGGTAGCTCGTTCGGCCTTCCTGTCGGGGGCTAGCGAGGGCTCGATTTTGGCGGCTGCAGCCTCGCCAATATCCTGCGATCGGCAGCTCTGACGGTAATTGCCTTGTTGAGCATGGCCGCCATTTTTTTCCCAATCCGCAAAGCTTCTAGCTCGTCCTCGGCATCCAAGGCCATGATCGAGCTTTCTGGACAAGCGACCTCACCGCATTCCCGCGGACGTCCGGGGTCAACAGGATAGTTCTTCAGGGCACCGCTCCCTCGGTTTATAGGCCACTGTTGCCGTAAGCAGGCCGCCCCGGACGGCGGAGAAACGGCCCCGGCTTCAGCGGGCTGGAGATTATAGGCCGGGGCCGCTCCGGCAGCTCGGATGAGCGAGGGAGACAACAAACCAAGTACCGAGGGCAGGTTCCTAACGGAGCGTCAGCAGGTCCTCGCGGCGTCAGCAGCCGCGGCGTGAGGTACCAACTAGCTGCGAGGCTCTGAGTTTTCTAGCGGCTTGGCGTCAGATGGAGATAGGCCCGATCGAATCCTGCCAGATCTTTCAAGCGTTCCTGGTCGAGCAAGTTGAAGCCGGACTTGTCCGTTTCCACCAACCGTTCCCCGCGCAGAGCTTGAAGGGTACGGTTCGTATGGACCACTGAAAGTCCCAAACAATCGCCAAGATCAATTTGAGTGATGGGCAAGCTAAACTCCCCGCCGCGAGTGCGTCCGATTGCTTCAAGTCGCTCGTGCACTTCGATCAACAGGTGAGCCATTCTCTGCAGCGCGGCGCGCCGCCCGACATTCACGATCCATTCGCGGAAGATAGAACCATCGATCAAGGTCTCTCGCCACAAGGCCGCGGCTAGGTGCGGGTGTCGCGCCGTCACCTCCGTCAGCTCGGCGTGCGAAATGAACCCAAGCGTGCAAGGCGAAAGGCTGACCAGATCATGGTCCATGATCCCGAGGTGAAGGCTTTGAAGGTCAGGTATGTCGCCGGGAATATGCAAGGACAGGACCTGTCGCTCTCCGTCCGCGGTCGTTTTCGAGCGGAAGGCAAACCCCTCAACGATCAGGCAGCACTCGCCGGGACGAACGCCATCAGCGACAATGATTTCACGCGCGCCGAGATGCCGCTCGCGAATCCGCAGGCTCTGAATGGCGCGGATGTCTTCGCCATCCAGGTGGTTCGATACAGCGAGTTTCGTAATGAGCGCTGACGCAAGATTTGCCGGCATCCGATCACCCTCGTGCGACCTAAATGACGACACGCCACTCCGGCCTGATAGGCGGGAGTCGCTTGAACTCTCAGCGCCGGCGCCCAAATGATATCTGCCGGGGATAGAAATTAACCTAGCAGGAATGAAACCGGTGGTGCGAGCTAAAATCGGCCGCTGTGGTCAGTTAAGCGCGAACGCATTGATCCAAGTTAAAGGTGTCGGCTTCAATTCCGCTATGGGTCGAAAAGCGGCGGTAGGCTGCAAGCTGGATCGGTGTCCGGTTTGCCCTCTGCCAGCCGACATGACATGCTCCAAGCGACTTTCGGGTATGGGCCCATGCACCGCGGCGGAGCCTTATTCGATCACTTGGTCGGCCCGTATCAGCAACGAGGTCGGCACGGTGAGACCCAGCGCTTTGGCCGTCTTTACGTTGATTATGAGGACGAACTTCGTTGGCCTTTGTACCGGGAGGTCCACAGGTTTGGCACCCCTGAGGATCTTGTCTACATAGTCGCCCGCATGACGGAATAGATCGGCGGTATCGGCCCCGTATACCGATAGTCCCCCATCGGCATAATGCCGAAACAAGTAGTTTGCTGGCAGGTGATACTTAGCCGCGAGCGCGATAATCCGCTGCGCCTGGGCATAAGTGAGCGCATCGCCGAAATCAATGATCGCATCGGCGTGTTGGGCGGCGGCCGAGGCAAAGGCAATGTCGAGTTCTTCTGGCTTGGTCGCCGGAACGAGAGGCAGAGCCACGCCGAGGTGCCGGGCTATGCGTGGGATCTCTTCCGCGAAGTACAGCCTTTGCAGTGGATTATCTGGATTGATCAAGACTGCGATTTTAGATGCGCCGGGAACAAGTTCTCGAAGAATTTCTAGACGTTTTGCGAAGAAGTCGTCGGGGACGTTGGTCGTCACGCCTGTCATGTTGCCACCTGGTCGCGACAGGCTTTGTATGAGGCCGAGGTGCACGGGATCAGCGACACCCACGAATACGATGGGAATCGTGCCGGTCGCGGATTTGAGCGCTATTGCTGCTTGCGGTCCTGGAGCGATCAGGATGTCGGGGCCGAGGGCCATCAGCTCGGCGACGGAGTCGGTCAGTCGATCTGCGGGTTGAGAAAACCGATACTCTATGGTGAGGTTTTTTCCCTGTATCCAACCTAGGCTTCGCAGCGCATCAATGAACGCAACCTCGGCTTGATTAAGGGCCTTGCCGCTTCCATCGCCTATGGCGAGAAAGCCGAGTCGACGACGCTTGCCCTGCCCCTGCGAAGAACGTGGCGAAATGAGCAGCGCCGCAGTTCCCGCAATGAACTCTCGTCGCTTCATTGCAATCCTCGCAGAAGCCTGAAGACAACGACCAAACAATGATACCACGTCTCAACGATCGGTGCGGATCCCTTTCTGACCTCGACCACAAACGTACTCACGTCGGCTTGGACCCGCGACGGCTTCTGTCATGACGCTGTTCGGCTCACATCCCCAGAGTGTTCAACTCTTGTTTGAGGTCAAGACCAACTATGAAGCCGGGCATTAGGTACCCAATTCGCCAAGTTGCCGCTGTTGTGGCCATCCTGCCAAGGGCCATGCAACGGCGGCACTTGCCAGATCGCAACGAAAACCTCATCACCTCATCAGCTTTGTCTCCGCCGCCGATGATCACGTCACTGCTCCATGCCAGGCGATATCACTGGCATCGTTTCAAGTACGTAGCTGTTGGCACCTGGTTGGCTCAGTTCGTGTTGGTGAACTTGTACGTTCCCTTCTTGTGACCAATGACCTGGCTGATGCCATCGAAGTTACTCTTGAGCGGGTCGATGGTGACGACGAGCGCAGCCTGCAGACCTTCAAATTTCCCCGTTCCACCAGTGATCTTGCAATTGTTGGGAGATCCCGGCATCCAGTCACACTGTTCGAACACTTGATCGCCGTCCTTGTCGATGTAAGTACAAAACCCGTGAATCTCCGCGGTCTTTGCGGACGAATCCGTAAGGCGGCTCAATTGACAGCGTCCACCCATGTTGTTGAGTACAGGGTTTCCAGCCTCGTTCGAGGCTGCCATGGCTTGGTTCACAAAAACAAACTCTCTGCCGTTGCCTATCGACATTGGCTTGGGTGCTGGAATAGGCGTGGCGGTGAATATGACCGAGACCGAGCCTTCCGGCGGCACGCCCTGTGCAACGGCGCTAAAACTGGTCAGAATGGCAACGACCGAAAACAATGCGATGAGTACACGATTAAAGGCCATCGTTCCCTCCCTTTGTGATGGCGCAGAGAACTAATGCGAGCGAGCAGGCTACGCCCCGAGGAACACTCCAGCAAGAGTTACAGATCTACAAACAGTAACACAGTGTCGCAGGCGGAGCTCAGCACGCGAGGGTGCGTCAGTAGAGCTGATCCAATTGACTGTTTGCGCGGGTGAGGCCGCCGCGAATGAGCATTTCCGCTTCGGCTCAGAAGCTGCCTCGAGGCAACTTCAGCTACGCGACCAGTTTACCAGCGACACCGGACATCACGGTGTCTGAGGCGCTCTTCGGCTTATTGCGTAGGCGTGCGCAGGCGCAAACAACGCCGATACGCGAAACGGCGGTGGGCCGAGCTGCCGCTTCCGAAGCCACTTTGTTCGCTCCAGCCGGTCCCAGCTCGCAGGGCCAAGCTCGCTTGCGAGCCCACGTCACAGACGAACAGCCTTCTAATGATGCCTGACCGGAATCAGCGAAGGCCCGTTCAGGTTAACCGGCAGTATTTCGAAGAGCACGTGCACCATGGGTGCATCCGTCTTGTTAAAGACAGTGTGGTTCATATCGCCAGATTCAAAGAAGAAATCGCCCGGGCCGTAAACTACAGCCTTGTCTGGCAAGACGTAAGTCATGTAGCCGGAGGTGACTTGGCGGATGCCGGGGCACTCGTGATTGTGCTCACCCACATGTCCGCCGGGCGCAAGCGTCAACTCGGTGACTCTGAGCTTGTACTTTCCATTGATCTCCTTGAGGAATCCTTCAAGTGGCGCCTCGAACTTGATTTTGGCGACCAAGCCGTTGGTATCGACTTTGACTGGGCTTACGCCTACTTGCGCGCGCGCCTCGCCCGCCTGTCCAAGCAATGCCACGAACGGTACCGTTGCGAGAGCCAGGAGAAAATCGCGTCTGATGGCGTTTGGCATGATAAATCTCCTTTTCCGCCAGTCGACGTTAATGGCAATCGAAGCTGCAGCGTAAAGCGCTCGCCGAGCTCTAAGCTAGTGCGAAGACCGGACTACTTCCGCACCCCCGCGCGGCGTGATACGCTCAATCATGTACCGTTACGGCCAATATTGTCCCGTGGCGCGAGCGGCGGAAATCCTTGCCGACCGTTGGACTGTGCTCATCGTGCGCGAGCTGCTTGCCGACGTTAATCACTTCAACGAACTTGAGCGGGGTCTTCCTCACATGTCCCGCACGCTGCTTGCGGGACGGCTGCGGCGGTTGCAGCAAGCCGGCGTGCTGGAACGGCGCGGAGGCTCGCGGGGCAAGCACACTGAATACCGACTGACATCCGCCGGGCGCGACCTGCAATCGATTATCGACCAATTTGGCGGATGGGGAGCGCGCTGGGCTTTCGGTGATCCTCGGCAGAACGAACTCGATCCCGTCGTCCTGCTGTGGTGGATGCGGCGCCGCGTGCGCATCGAAGCCATAGGGAAACGCCGCGTGGTGATCCAGTTCGATTTCGGTGGCGGGCCGAGGCAGCGCTATTGGCTCCTGATCAAACGCGCAGACGTTTCGGTCTGTCTCAAGAACCCCGGCTTCGATATCGATGTGATTGTCTCGACGGACATCGTGGCGTTTTATAAAGTTTGGCTGGGGCGAGTAAGCTTCTCCGAAGCCTTGCATAGGCAGCAGGTCCGGCTGGAGGGGACGCCCGCCGACGTTCGCGCTTTCTCGGGGTGGTTTGCTTGGAGTCCCCTTGCGGACACGGTACGCGCTGCGCGGGCCGATCGGCGGACTGCGTCGTCCATCCAACGAGCGTCATCCAGGCTAGACTAGCCGAGAGGAGCACACGCTGAAGCTGTTGCGTCATTCCGTATGTCCGGGTAGGCCAAGGCCAGACTTAGACGGTTGCAGTAAGCAAGTGAGCGGCTATTGGGAACGACAACCCACGACTATCAACATATGGCTCTAAAGCTGCATTTGTATCGGATATCAGCCGTTGCCGAGCCGCATCGCTTGCTTGCGACACATGACTGGCCAGTGGCGAACCCGCAACATAGCTGGATACAAATCGTTCGACGGATGGAAACTCGATGGCACCGACCCTCCGTTGAACCGTGATGTCCTGAAAGTTCGCAGCAGCGACAAGTCGGCTCAGCTCATCGGCATCGGCCAGTCCAAATGGAGCTCGCATGATCGTGGCCGCCGCTGGACCGATGTGGCGCTCCAGTATTTTGGCTAATGATTCAAACCCGGGACTTCGATCAATGCCGCACCACACCATGAGGACGAGCCTTCCCCTTGAAGATAGAACTCTGCGCATTTCGCGCAAAGCAGCTGGTCTGTCGGCGAAGAACTGGAGGCCCAGTTGGCAGTACACAATATCAAACGCGCTGTCAGGGGACGGCATGACCTGCCCCTGCCGATTTCCTCCAGTTGAAGTTAGAGTCCGGCCTTCTGAAGGACGGACAGATGAAGCGAGCCAGGTTTACG
>NZ_JADPJF010000136.1:0-932 GCF_023073295.1 Bradyrhizobium sp. 23
CCTGCTCCTCGCCGTGGATCGCCCGCCAGGCGCGGATCCGGCGCTCGAGCGTGCGGCGGATTCCAGCCCCCAGCTCAGGATGGCCGTCGGAGCATCTCCTCGAAGATCGCCACGGGCCGCACGCCGGGAGCCGCCTTCAGCATCGGCACGACCTCCAGGCCGAAGACGTTAGCCAAGGGATCCGGCCGGCGCCTTTGCCGCGGTGACTTCTTTTGCGACGGAAAGGCGCAGATCATTCTCGAGCCGATAAGCGGTCGACGAACTGAACGAGGCCTTCGCGGCCGCCTCTGGCGGCGAATTGGTTTGACGGAACTTCATGTAGAGCCTCATCTGGTGATCGGTGACATGGCAGCCTGGCAACGGGTGATTCCTCTTTGGCGAGAAGAACCATCCATCACCGGCCAGCCGCGATCGCCAGACGGCGCGGTCCGCTCGGATCGCGCCGTCGCCGGGCTCGTAACTCCGGTCGGGCTACGTCCTCCCTGCGTCACGAGCCCGGCGAAGCTCTCTCATCCTGATTGACGCTGCACTTCCATCCTGATTGCCGCGCCGCAGCATTGCGGCCGGCGGATCTTCGCGGAGCGGTTCGGAGAAGACGTCGTTCCGCTTCGACGGCGCGGGACGGCACGGCTGGAATACATCGTCCATCACCTGGGGTTGGCGCTGGGCGGCCGGCCGGCGGCAAGCTTCGCCAAGCGCTCATGCTGCCTGTCAGCAACGATACCTTGCTACGGGTGGTCCGCCGGCGGGCGGCGATGACGACAGATCCATTGCTTGTTGTGGGCATCGATGACTGGGCGTTCCGGAGAAACCATCGATACGGGACGATCGTGTGCGATTTGGAGCGCCGGCGGATCGTTACCCTGCTGCCCGACCGGGAAACTGCGACCGTTCGGGCGTGGCTATCGAGGCACCCAGCGATCAACATTGTG
>NZ_JADPJF010000136.1:1049-7542 GCF_023073295.1 Bradyrhizobium sp. 23
AAGCGACGACGATCGACCCGGAATTGCTGACCTGTGCGGAAAAGCTGCGCTATCAGGGCTATCTGCGGCGCCAGGACAGCCATGCCGTAATTACGGCTCTCGTCAGCGACGGTGTGCCGCTCAAGGAGATCGTCCGCCGCAGATTAGCCGCGGCGGCGGTACGGATATGTTCCGCACCCGTCAAAGCACCCTGGACGGGCATCTGCCGTTCCTGGACGCGCAGTGGTCAGGCGGCTGTCGCAACGGTGCCGAGCTCTGGCGCCGCTTGAAGGGACAAGGCTTCAAGGGATCGCTGCGCGTGGTGGCGGAATGGACGACGCGACGGCGGCGTGCCGAGACTATCAGCCATCAACAATTGCAGAAGGTCCCCGCCGCCAGGACGATAGCGCAGCTGATGACGACGAAGCGCGACCACCTATCCAGAGCCGAGACCGTCACGCTTGCGGTCATCGAACAAAACGTCCCTATGCTGGCCGATGCGCAAGCCCTCGTTGGCCGCTTCCGCGCGATGATCCGAAAGAAGGCCGAGATCGAGCTCGAACCTTGGATTGATGAATCCAAGCGGAGCCTCATTGCCTCGTTCGCGAATGGAATCGCCAACGACAAGGGCGCGGTGCACGCCGCTATTACGCAACCATGGTCCAATGGCCAAGTGGAAGCTCAGATCACCAAGCTCAAGCTGGTCAAACGGCAGATGTACGGGCGCGCCAAGCTCGATCTGCTTCAAGCCAGGCTGATTGGCGCGCCATAAAAACAAACACGATCATCGAATATGCGTCAGAGCCCCGATTGGATGCCGATCACCCCGAAAACGGGGTCCTTATTCCATGCCGAAACACAATTCGTCGAGATATCGAGAACCAGGTCCGCAGTCTAATCAAAGAATACGGCTTGCTCTTCCCACGCGCGATCGGACTGCGGTTTCGCAATCAGGTCTGCGAGCTATTGGGCAAGGATCATCAGCTCCTCGGTGTGATCGCGCCGCTTCTGTCGATCCATGAGCAGATCTGCAAGCAGCAAAGCAAGTTCGACGACGAAGTCCGCCAATTGGCGAAGTCGGATGAGACGACGCGCCGCCTAATGACGGTTCCTGGTGTCGGCGTGGTGACCGCGTTGACCTTCCGCCATACGATCGACGACCCATCGCGCTTCCGATCGGCATCAAGCGTCGGCGCCTATTTGGGTCTTACGCCTCGACGCAACCAGTCTGGCGAAACTGACATCAATGGCAAGGATGGGGCGACCGTCTTCTCCGAACTTACCTGTACGAGGCGGCGACCGTCCTGCTTTATCGAACAAAGAAATGGTCCTCTCTCAAGGCTTGGGGCATGAAACTCGCCAAGCGGATTGGCATGCGAAAGGCAAAGGTCGCCATCGTGCGCAAAATCGCCCTCGTTCTTCACTGTATCTGGGTCGATGGCACATCTTTCGACTGGGGCCAGGCGAAGGAAGCCTCATCCGATCATGTAAAGTTCCTGGTCCGGTCTGCCGGACTGGCGATGTCCCGCTGGGACGGTGTTGTGGCGACCTCGTTCATTCGGCTGGTGGCGGCTTGACTGTACTCCGCTGCAGACGTTGAGGCGCCCGACCCGGACATCATCATGAGGCGCTCCGCGACCTCGGAAAGGACCATGACCCCAGCGAAGACATCAACAACCCCGGGCGATCCAATGCCTGGCCGGCAAAGCACGTATTAGCCGCGCCCGCGCCGTCTCCGCAACCCGGACCAGCTCCGACGGCGCGAGCACTACCACTGTGCCGTGGGCGAGTTCAGAAATGTAAGCTTGACAACAAACTGCAATTAAAGGGCCGAATGACAGATTACAGATCAGCGGTGCCCACGTCCAGCGAATGACCCAGGCGTATCCACGTCCCGCGGCCACCCTTTCGGCTGCTCACTCCGACCGCCCGGCCGGGTGTTTCAATCCTCAGGTTCAAATGGAATTTCCTGTCGATCCCATCAGCCCGACCAAGCTGTTCGTGACCATCAATCAGTGTCATCAGTGAACACTCATGTCGGCAGCCTCGCCGGCGCTTCGTCTGGCCCAACATACTTCTAGAGAGGGAGTGATCGTAAGCGTGGATCACACAATGAGAGCCGAGTCTGTTGTTCCGAACATCGACCGCTACGATCCCCGACCGCGCCCGCCGTCTCCCCTCGCGACCTGCGTTGGCGCGGCCGGCTGCAGCGTGAGGCCGTGTTCCCCGAGAACTTGGCGCGTCAGCGCGCCATTGATCTCGCGGGCGATCTCGTCGCGGATCTTGGCCCCGAGCTGCCGCTCGGCGTCAGCGTCGCCGTTCAGATGAAGATCAGTGAGCCGTTCCGTCAGTCGGCTCTCGAACTCCTCACCCATCGCATCGACGAGCCGATCCTGCATCTCTGCATGAGCTTCGGGCGCGATGCGGCGCAGCACCGTGTCCCAGGGTTGCCAGCTCGTTGCCAGATAGTCGGCGAATTCCGCCGCCTCCTTGCTTCGCACGACGGCCTCGGCGGTGGCAAGGTCATGTTCGTCCACGTGAGCCACACCGAAGTAGCGCATGGCTGGGGCGATGTGCTTCAGGTCCAGCCGGTCGCGCAGTTTGACTTGATATGCGAGATAGACCTCGATCTCGTCGACGAACCGGAGCGAGCTGACCTTGTCTCGGGCTATCCCGTCCAGCACGCCCAAACGGAACATGACCCGGCCTTGTTCGACGAGCTTGTCGAGGCGCCCGTCGTAGGCTCCCTCCTCGACATCAGCGTTCAGCCGTGCGGTCTGCATGTCGTTCCAAGCCAAAGTGATGCGATCCTGGCAGCTCGCGCTTGCTCCAATGGCCGACTGGAAGTACTGGGCGCGCAATCCCGGCCTGATCGCCGCCTGCCGCAGATCGTCTGCCACTCCCACCCGGAACTCGGAATTGCTAGAGTTCACCGTGTCCAGTAGCCTATCGAGGAAGCGAGCGTATTCTTTAGCACCCGGCTCTTCTGCGAAGGCTCGCCAGAGCGCTGCTGTGTTCGGTTCGTTTGGGAGCCAAGCCGCGACCGCCTCGCACAGAGGCCGCGCTTGATCTTGCGCCGCCCCGTCATGCACCGAGAAGAAGATCTGCGGTCCGGCATAGTCCTGGCTATTCAAGGTTGACGCCAAGTTCGTTAGCACCCGCTCCGGCAGCGGATTATTTTCTAGCTGAACGCGGCATTCCGAGCCCAGCTGCGTCGGCAACGTCTCGGGCAGGCTGGTCAGTTGGTTGTTCCTGAGGTCGAGCCGACGGAGCCCAGCCGGGAAGGCGGCAGGCAGACTGGTCACTTGGTTGTTGCTGGCCTCGAGCTGCTGAAGCGTTGGTGGCAGGGTATCGGTCAGACTGGTCAGCCGATTGTTGCTGAGGTTGAGCCGACGGAGCCCAGCTGGCAAGGCTTCGGGCAGATCGGTCACTTGGTTGTTGCTGGCGTCGAGCTGCTGAAGCGTTGCTGGTAGGGTATCGGTCAGACTGGTCAACCGATTGTTGCTGAGGTTGAGCCGACGGAGCCCAGCCGGGAAGGCGGCAGGCAGGCCGCTCACCCGGTTGCCGCTGACATTAAGATCTTGAAGTCCGGCCGGAAAAGCGTCGGACAGGCTGGTCAGCAGGTTGTTGCTGGCGTCGAGCCAGAGGAGGTTGGCCTGGCCCTCGATCGACAAACTACTCAGCCGATTGTGCATGATAGAGAGCCCCTGCATCTCTGGCGGCAGGACGGGCAAAGTGGTTAGCGCCAGAGATGCCAGATTCAGCGGCACGTGTACATCAGCCACTTCCTGCCAGGCTCTCACTCGGCTTACTGCCTCTCGCCGATCCTCCTGTTCGCCCTGTCCCGGTTCGGCGACCCAGCTTTCCAGCTGTCCTTGAGCCGGGGAAGGGCCGGTGGCCACCCTCAAGGCTTCGACCCACTGTGCTGCAGCCTGAGTGAGACCGCACAGGCAGCTTTGCCGGTGCCCACGTTCGGAAGTTTCGGAATCAATGCGGGCGCTTCGCTGGGTCTGTTCTGTATGCATAATTCTTCTTCTAAATGAAGGAAGTGGCGCCGGAGCGGCGGTTCTCTACCTTGATCGCCATCGCTACTGAGTGAGTACCGAGACATGATAAAGCAGGCTCCAAGACCGGGCTTGCCAACCTAGGACCGCCCGAACACGCTACCCATTCGTTCGCGGTCAGATGCAGCCGATCATAGTACGTTCGCGAAATTTGAGTCGTCCAATTGGTTGACATCCATCAAGGGCACATCCCATTCTCCTCCGCAGATCAAACTGGATCTGGCGGTCCAGGCAGCGGCGTCTCACCATAGCAGGCTTAGCTGTCCATGAGCTGACGAGCCGCAGGACAAGACGCCAGTGTGCCGACGGCCCTATCAATGGAGCCGCATCCATTCACTCGCGCAACGTCCCCTGCTGACGACATCCGATGCCATTCGTCGACCGAAAATCCGCATAGTTCTCGCGGATCAGATCGAGTGTTTGATTACATCCTGGGTTTCGGCCCGAGCGACAGCGGTAAGACCCATGTCGCGGTGGCTGTCGGACATGCCCTTATCGCGGTCGACGGTCTCGTCCAAAAGCCACCTGCTCGGCGCGATTTGTCGCGACCCACGCTCCTCTCGCCTCGACGGCTTCGATTGTCTAATCGTTGACCAGTAGGAACTCGATGCGGCCGAGACTCGGATCGATAACCAGCTCGGTTCTCTTGGTCGATTAGCCGTCACCTAAATGCAATGCGATCAGCTGCCCGTCGCCGGGGTTATGGTCCTTTCCGAGATCGCCAGCGCCTCATGATGATGTCCGGATCGGGTGGGTCATCCTCTGCAATGGCGGGCGGGCGAGCTCGCCACCAGTCGATTGACCGAGGTCGACCACCGTCTCAGCGGGACATCGCCGGCCCGGCGGACCGGGCCAGAAACTTGCAAATTAAGGCCGGGCCGGCGCGTGGCCCCAGTCAAACGACATGCCGTCGACGGAAATGCAGTGGAGGATCACAGAGATATTGTGCGCAATGGCGACGTTGCCTTTTCATACCGACACGCTTCGCGAGCTTTATTCCCAAGGCCTTCCGCGTTTCGCTGATGGTGAGCGGCGATTTCAGCGATGGTGAGCAGGCATTTCGCGCGATCGGCCGCGCCTTTGAGCTGATCTGCCGGCGCGTCAAACTTTTGTGAAATGCTCGGGCGAACTCGATGCAATGGTGAGCTTGCCATACCGAAGAAGGTCGACAAAGGGAGCCGAATTCATTTTCCGCAGCTGACAATAGAAGGCTATCGGATCGAACGAGTTTCGCCAGGCGAGCGCTGAAGCGCTGCGCAATGTTGACCTGGAAGGCGTCACCCGACAGATCAATCACGCGTTGTACAGCCGCGACGGCCTGGCCTGGTGTAAAGGAGGGGGCTGAGACTGTAACCAGCCCAACAAATTCTTCGACTGTTCGGCGAGCTCTCTCACGCCGGCGAACCGGATCCTGCTCCGGCCACCCGGTAGAAAGGACCAGCATTTGTCATGGCGGTAATCCAAGCTTATCACGCCTCGTAAAGATATAGGAGTGCCTGAGGCAAGCGATGCCTCCCGACGGTATCGTTCCAGCGTCCTGTTCAGCTCGTAGCCAAAAAGCCGGCGGCGCCGCCCTGGAATGCCGGGAGATCGGCGCGACGGCCTTTCCGTTCTCGCCAAAATCCCGCACGCACGCCGGCTTGAGCTCGCTCGCAAGCGCAAGAGTGACCGGCTTGGCAACGAAATTGACGTGATCGTCTACGGTGAATTCGACGACGAAGTCGAACTCGAAGCCTATAAAGCGCACGAGCTTTACCAGGAGTCGATCCGGCAGTAGCTCTCGGAGCGGACTGACCTGAGCGAAGTCAATCCGCAACTTCGCGATGAACTTTGAGTAGATGCTTCCGTGGAGGTCATTAGCTTCGCGCGGATCGACGCTCGACGACTGGGGCAGAAGACACTCGATGTGCAGGAGATCGAGTGCGGCAACGCGGAAGAAGCTCTTCAGCTTGGCTCTGCCGGGGAGGCAAACCAACCGATCGAAGTCTGGTGTGGCCCACGGCGGCTCGGTCGCTTTGAGCCAGAGCGAAGGTAGTCGTCCGTGAACAAGGTTCTAAGCGATTGAGCAGGAGTCTCTTTTTCGGATTCGAGGCGGTTTGAGATTGCAGGGAATGGGAGGTTGAAGCCGCCAAACCCTGCAATTTCGCTTTTGGATTCCCTTTCCCTGCGGCCCATGATTCTGTGGTGCATCGGAGGGAACGATGCGGCCGAAGAAGCACAAGACGACGGGATCGAACGATCTGTTCCGGGCGCGGCTGGACCAGATCATCAATCTGAAGCACGAGTTGGTTGTGCTTGCCGGCAAGATCGATTGGGACTGGATCGACGGCGAGATCGCGCCGCTCTACAGCGAGAACGGCCGGCCGGGGATCGAGACCCGCTTCATGATCGGGCTGTTGTTGCTCAAGCATATCTACGGGCTGTCCGATGAGGGGGTGTGCGAGCGCTGG
>NZ_JADPJF010000106.1:0-109520 GCF_023073295.1 Bradyrhizobium sp. 23
GACCACCCATGAATCATTGAACAATTGATTCGGGAATCCTATAAATCGCGGCAAAATCAACAATCTGCCAAAGTAGTGCTAAGCTGTCCGACATCATTTTCAGCTTGCCTCGGCCCGCGCCGCAGCGTTCACTCCGGCTCCAGCCTGCTGACAACATGCGGGCGACAAAAAGCGTGGGGGGAGACTGATGCGGGGGCTGTGGGCCGGATTGCATAATCATGCGATCGTCATTGCTGGGCTGATCGCCTATGGGTTGATCGCGCCGCTAAGCGCCCAGCCGTTTCCGTCGCGGCCGATCACCCTCGTGGTGCCGTTCGCGGCGGGCGGTCCGACCGATACGCTGGCGCGCATCCTGTCCGAACGCATCGCCGCTGAATTGCACACGTCGATCGTGGTGGAGAACATCGCCGGCGCCTCCGGCAGCATCGCCGGCGCCCGCGTCGCGCGCGCAACGCCTGATGGCACCACGATCACGATCGGCCATTGGGGCACGCATGTGCTCAACGGCGCGATCTTCAAGCTGCCATACGACGTGATCGCCGATTTCGAGCCGGTCGCGACGATCGCGATGGGCACGCAGCTCATCGTCGGCCGGAAGACGCTCGAAGCCAACACTCTGAAAGAGATGATCGCGTGGCTGAAGGCCAACCCCGGCAAGGTGACTGCCGGCACGGCCGGCGCCGGCACGGGGGCCCACGTCGCCGGTGTCTTCTTCAAGGAGAGGACCGGCACCGACTTCCAGTTCGTGCCGTATCGCGGCGCGGGGCCCGCCATGATCGACCTCGTGGCCGGGCAGATCGACATCATGTTCGATCAGGCCTCGAACTCGCTGCCGCACTACAAGAACGGTGCGATCAAGGCGTTCGCGGTGACGTCGCCGACGCGGCTCGCCTCCGCGCCCGATATCCCGACGGTCGACGAGGCGGGGTTGCCCGGTCTCTACATCTCCTACTGGCACGGCATCTGGGCACCGAAGAACACGCCGAAGGAGATCGTCACAAAGCTCAACGCGGCCATTGTCACCGTGCTTGCCGATCCCACCGTCAAGCAGCGGTTTGGCGAATTGGGGCAGGAGATTCCTCCGCCCGATCAGCAGACGCCCGCAGCGCTCGGAGCCTTCCAGAAGGCCGAGACCGAGAAATGGTGGCCGATCGTGAAGGCCGCCGACATCAAGGCGGAATAATACCACTGCCTCATCCTGAGGAGCCCGCGGAGCGGGTGTCTCGAAGGATGCGCCGCAAGCGAGAGCAGGGCCTGCGTGGTTCGCCCGGCGATGCAAAGCATCGTCCGGAGACGCGCGTTCCGCGCTCCTCACCATGAGGAGAACGACAGCCTCGCGGCGTTAACCTTTTCGTGCGCACGACGACCGGTCTGTCACCAAAACCTCGCTGCGGTGCGGGATCACAATGCTTGCCGCAGTTTTCTGCGTCCTTGATCTCAGGTGAGTGCTGGCCGACAATGCTCGCCCTTCAATAAGAAACTCCCTGGGGGAATTCGTGAATAGACCTGCTCGGGTCAGCGCCCATTCGACATCGTCCGATTCCGTGCACGGCATGGCGCTGCTGCGCGATCCCCTGCTCAACAAGGGCACCGCCTTCTCCGCGCAGGAGCGCGACGATCTCGGCCTGCGCGGCCTGCTGCCGCCTTGCGTGCTGACGATGGAGACCCAGGTCGAGCGCGTGCTGGTCAATCTGCGCACGCTGCCGACCGATCTCGAGAAATATGTCGCGCTGAATGCCTTGCACGACCGCAACGAGGCGCTGTTCTTCCGCGTCGTCGTCGACAATATCGACGAGATTCAACCGATCATCTACACGCCGACGGTCGGGCTCGCCTGCCAGAAATACGGCCTGATTTTCCAGCGGCCACGCGGCATGTTCATCTCCTCGCGCGATCGCGGCCAGATCGCCGAGATCCTGAAGAACTGGCCCTATCCGGCCAAGCTGATCGTCGTCACCGATGGCGAGCGCATCCTCGGCCTCGGCGATCTCGGCGCCAACGGAATGGGCATTCCGGTCGGAAAGCTCTCGCTCTATTCGGCCTGCGCCGGCGTGCATCCCGAAACGTGCCTGCCGATCGTGCTCGACGTCGGCACCAACAACGAAGAGCTCCTGAAGGACCCGTATTATCTCGGCCTGCGCGAGCGGCGGCTCACGGGCGAGGCCTATGACAGCTTCGTCGACGAGTTCATGGTCGCCGCGCGAAAGACCTTTCCGGGTGTGCTGATCCAGTTCGAGGATTTCGCCAACCACTCGGCGTTCAAGCTGCTGCACAAATACCGCGATGAGGCCTGCGTCTTCAACGACGACATCCAGGGCACGGCTGCGGTGGCGCTCGCCGGCCTGTTTTCGGCGCTGCGCGTCAACGGCGGCAAGCTGAAGGACCAGCGCATCCTGTTCCTCGGCGCCGGCGAGGCCGCGACCGGCATCGCCGATCTCGTGACGTCCGCGATGATGGCGGAAGGTGCCTCTGAAGCCGAGGCGCTTCGGCGCAACTGGCTGGTGGATTCCCGCGGCCTCGTCGTTGGCGCCCGCCAAGGCCTGTCCGGTCACAAGCTCCGTTATGCCCATGCCGGTCAGGCGCCGATCGCCGATTTCCTCACCGCGATCAGGACGCTGAAGCCGACCGCCATCATCGGTGTTGCCGCGGTCGGTGGCGCCTTCACGCCCGACGTGCTCAAGGCGATGGCCGAGCTCAACGAGCAGCCGATCGTGTTCGCGCTCTCCAATCCGACTTCGAAGGCCGAATGTTCGGCGGAGGACGCCTACCGCTACACCGGAGGCCGCGCGCTGTTTGCCTGCGGCAGTCCGTATGACCCCGTCAAGCTCAACGGCCGAACCTTCGTGCCGCGCCAGGGCAACAACTCCTACATCTTCCCGGGCGTCGGCCTCGGCGTCATCGCCAGCCGCTCGCGGCTGGTCACGGACGAGATGTTCATGGCGGCCGCCCATACGCTCGCCGATTGCGTCGGCAAGGACGATCTCGCGCAAGGCAGCCTCTACCCGGCGCTGCCACGCATCCGCGAAGTCTCGGTGCGTATCGCCGCCGCCGTCGCCGATGTCGCCTTTCAGCGCGGGCTCGCGGACGGACCCGCGCCGAACGACGTGAAGGGACTGGTTCAGTCCCAGATGTACGAGCCGCAGTACTGAGGCCTCCGCCTCGTCCTGGCCGGGCATAGCCGTCCGAAGGACGGCGTCGCTTCCGCTCGCCTATGTCCCGGCCATCCACGCCTCGCCGGATGGTACGAAGAACGTGGATGCCCCGGACAAGCCCGGGCCCGACGACCGCTTGAAGCAAGCCACGTTAGGTCAGCACAGCGATACCATTTCAGGTAGAAACCCGGTTGCGCGGCGCGGCCGTATATGCGACGCTCTGTAGCGTTACAAGAAATTCAATCAAGGTAAGCCGCCATGGACGATCGTTTGCCCGAACTGGGCGACCTCGAGCACGAGGTCATGCAACTGGTTTGGGCCCATGGTCCTGTGACGGCCGAAATTGTGCGCGAGAAGCTGTCGCGTCGGCTGAAGGAATCGACAGTCCGCACGGTGCTGCGCCGGCTGGAAGAAAAGGGCTATGCTCGGCACACGGTGGACGGACGCACCTATGTCTACCACGCAGCCGAAGAGCGCGCGCGGGTTGCGGCCAAGGCGGTGCAGCGCATCGTCGACTGGTTCTGCAACGGCTCGATGGAGGAGGTCCTCGTCGGCATGGTCGACAATGCGATGCTCGATCAGCAGCAGTTGCGCACACTGGCCGACCAGGTGGCCAAGGCGAAGAAGGCGAGGGGAGTGAAGAAAGAATGATCGCAACTCTGGCGGAGGCGGCGCTGCGCTCCCTTGTGCTGGGAGGCGTCGTCTGGTTCGGCCTCAACCTGTTTCGCGTGCGCAATCCGCACGTCCACATGACGGCGTGGGTCGTCGTGCTGCTGGCGTCGCTGGCGATGCCGTTCGTGATGCATTGGCCGACGGTCACGATCACCCGGCTGCCATCGCCGGTATCGGTGCCGGCTGATGTCATGCCAGTTGATATCTCGACGTTCGAGATGCCGCAGCCCATGCAGCCGATGACGCCCGGCGCGGCGATTCCGCCGTCGAAGAACGGCGTCTCAATCAATTGGTGGCTGATCGCTACCGTCATCCATGCCGGCGTCGCCAGCCTGTTGCTGCTGCGGCTGGCCATCGGCCTCTGTCTGACCTGGCGCCTCGCGCGCGCGGCAAGGCCGATCAACGGTCCGCGCATGGTCGACGCCGATGTGCGCGTCAGCCGCGACGTCGGCGGTCCCGTCACGTTTGGCTCGACCATTCTGGTGCCGCCGCAATTTTCCGGCTGGGACGCCAAGAAGCGCCTCGCGGTGCTCGCGCATGAGGGCGCGCATGTCGCCAACCGCGATTTCTATATACTCCTGCTCGCCTCCCTCAATCGCGCGGTGTTCTGGTTCAGCCCGTTCTCGTGGTGGCAGCTCGCGCGTCTGGCCGAACTTGCCGAGATCATCAGCGACGCCGAGGCCATCGAGGTGATCGACGACCGGCTGTCCTATGCGGAAATCCTGCTTGATTTTGCAAGCACGGTAAACCCGCGGCCGGTCGAGCTCGCGATGGCGCGGGCCTCGACCGTGCGCGCCCGCGTCGAGCGCATCATCGCGGCCGCCGCGATGCCCGTCGCGGTCGGCTGGCGCAAGCGGGCGTGGATCGCGGCTGCGATCGTCCCGGCCGTGATCGTGTCCGCCGGCATGATCGCCTATCGCACGCCGGAGCCTGCGCCGCTCGCCGCGGATAGTGGAGAGGTGCCGGCCCAGCATTACCGCCCCTTCGTCAATTTCTACGCCATGGGTCCGACCTCGGTGTTCGCGATCTTCCGCGACGGCGACGAGGTCTACGGCCAGCTCACCGGGCAGCGCAAATTGCGCCTGACGGTCGGCACTGACGGCATCGCATCCTACCCCGCCTCGTCCGGTGAGATCACGTTCCCGCTCGATGCGGAGCGCCGCTCCGCCGAGCTGATGCTGCGCATGAATGGACGCGACATCCGCGCACTTCTCGTTGCCGAGATGCCGACGGCGGCCACCGATTCCGGATCACTCGATCAATATGTGGGCTGGTACAGGATCGCACCGAACCGCGTGCTCACGGTGGACCGCGACGGGGATCGGCTCCAGGTGCAGGAAACCGTACAGGGCCGGGCTGCGCTCCTCGCTGAGGGGGCCGACGCCTTCTCGATCCGTGGCGACAATCTGCTGGTTTTCCTGCGCGACGAGCAGGCCAGGGTCTCGCGCGTGCTGGTCCAGAACGCGGTGTTCGGCGCCCGCCTCGCACCGCGGATCGATGCGGCCGCGGCGCAGGCGATCGAGGCCGACTTCGCGCGTCGCGTTGCGGAAGTCCCCGATCGTTTCCGCGAGCAGGTCCCGGTCGCCGGCGGCAAGGAGATGATCCTGCGCGGGATCGAGGATCTGCGCAGCGGCACGCCGAACTACGACCGGATGAGCGCACCGCTCGCCGCCAAGGTCCACCGCCAGGTCGACGAGTTGCACGCGACCTTCGTCGCCCTCGGTCCGGTGGAGTCGCTGTTCTTCCGCGGCGTCGGACCGGGCGGCTACGACATCTATGGTGCGAAATTCGAGAACGGCACGGCGGAATTCCGCCTGCTGCTCGAGCCAGACGGCAAGGCCGGCGACGTCATCTTCCGGGCCGACGGCAATGATGAGCTCGGCGGCATCGTCACGTGCGCCGAGGAGGCGAATGTGCGCGGCCGCGCCGGCACTTCGCCGATCCGGATCATGGTCTACAACGAGATGGGCGAGGACATCCGCGTCTTCAATCTCGATGCCGACGGCAATCGCAAGGCCCAGAGCGTGGTCCGGCCCAACATGAGCTGGGCGGCCACGACCACGGTGAACAATCCCTGGGTGATCGCCGACAATTCCGGACGGTGCCTCGAGGTGCTGATGCCGGGTCGGCAGACGCGCTTCCACAATGTCGAGGCTTCCAACATGGGCGCGAAGCCGGGGCGCGCCGCCCGCCGCGCCGTTCCGATCGCCAATGGCGAGGATATGCTGCGCCGCTATATCGCTGATGTCGGCAAGGGCCAGCCGGACTACGAGCACATGACGTCGGAAGTCGCCGACATCACGCGGCAGCAGCTTCCGTTCGACCAGGCGATCCTGGCGAAGCTCGGCGCGCTGCGTGCGGTCTCGTTCCGCGGCGTCACCGCGCTCGACAGCGACATCTACATCGCCCAGTTCGCCAACGGCTCGGCGGAATGGCGGATCGGCGTCAGGAACGGCACGATCACCAAGATCGCGCTCGGGCCGAATTTCTAGGAGCGTTGCGGCCGTCCATCAGTCACGCCGGATGGGCGGCTCGCGATATCGGACGGGACAGCGCAATCTCTGCTTGCGGGCCAGCACCGCAAATGCTACGATATGTAGCATTACGGTTCGTAGCCTTGCGCGGCGTGCCGCTGGCAGGCTCGAGAAAATCAGGCGTTCGCGATGACCAATTCCGCAAAGGCCGAAGCTGTGCTGGCGCTTCATCGCTTCGGGATGGGGCCGCGACCGGGATCGATCGCCGCCGTCGGCACCGACCCGCGCGGCGCACTGATCGCCGATCTCGACCGGCCGCTCACGCTGACCGCCGCCGCCGTCCTTCCCACCAGCGCAAAGGCCTATCGCACCGTTGCCGACGCCAATGCGCGGCGCGCGGCTAGGGCCAAGCAGGCGCAGCAGCAGGCCAAGAGGCAGCAGACGGCGTCCGCGCCGACAATGTCGGAAGACCAGACGCAAGGGCAGGGTGCGGACAAGGACGCCGCCGAGATGGCGGCCAAGCAGGCGGCCGAGGCCGTGCCCGATCCCGGGCGTCCGATCTATTTGCAGGAAGCCAAGCTGCGCACGGAAGCCGCGCTTGCCGCCGAGATCGGCTTCGCCGAGCGGCTGGTGTGGTTCTGGTCCAACCATTTCTGCATCTCGGCCAACAAGATCCAGAGCATGTCCGGCGCCTATGAGCGCGAAGCCGTTCGCGCCAATATGCTCGGCCGCTTCGTCGATCTCCTGTTGGCCGTCGAGGGCCATCCGGCGATGCTGTTCTATCTCGACAATCTCGGCTCGATGGGTGCGAACTCGATCGCCGGCATCAACCGCAGCCGCGGCCTCAACGAGAACATCGCGCGCGAGATCATGGAGCTGCATACGCTCGGCGTGCGCGCCGGCTACACCCAGGACGACGTCATCAGCTTCGCCAATGTGTTGACGGGATGGACGCTGGTGCCGCCCGGCGACAATCCCGAGCACGGTGGCGAGTTCACCTTCAATCCGCGGCTGCACGAGCCCGGCGGGCAAACCGTGCTCGGCAAGCGCTACGAGCAGGAGGATGCCGAGCAGGGCCGCGCGGTGCTGCGCGATCTCGCCGCGCATCCGGCGACCGCAACCCATATCGCGACCAAGCTCGCGCGCCATTTCGTCGCCGACGAGCCGCCGCCTGTGCTGATCGAGCAGATGGCGAAGACTTTTCGCGACACCGAGGGCGATCTTAAGCAGGTCGCGATCGCGATGGTGTCCTCGGACGAGGCCTGGCGCGGGCCGCCGTCGAAGCTCAAGCGTCCCAGCGAGTGGGGCGTTGGCATGGTGCGCGCGACCGGCGCCACGACGGTCGATCCAGTCCGCTTCACCGGCGGGCTGGAGCTGCTCGGCGAGGCGCTGTGGCGTCCATCCGCGCCCAAGGGCTATCCGGACGACGAGGCGAGCTGGATCGACGGCGTCGGCCGGCGGCTCGACATCGCCAACAATTTTGCCGAGCGCCTCGCCGGTACGGCTGATCCGCAGGCGATCATCGAGGACGTCTTCGCATCGGAGATATCACCCGAGGTGAAGCAGGCCGTCGGCCGCGCCGAGAGCCGGCAGCAGGCGCTCGCGCTGTTGTTCATGTCGGCGGATTTCCAGAGGAGGTGACCATGGGCTTTGACCATCATCTGCCCACGCGGCGCGAGCTTCTGGTCGGCTCCGGCGCGCTGTTCACGTGGAGCCAGATGCCGCGGATCGCGCGTGCCGAAGGGCGCGATCCGCGCCTGCTGGTCATTGTGCTGCGCGGTGCGCTCGACGGCCTTGGCGCGGTTGCGCCGGTCGGCGATCCCGACTGGATCTCCTTGCGCGGCGATCGTGCGCTGGTGCTGGACGGCAAGCCGCCCGCGCTGCCGCTCGATGCCTTCTTCGCGCTCAATCCGGCGATGCCGAATCTGCATCGGCTCTACAAGAGCGGCAAGGCTGCGATCGTCCATGCCGCCGCGACGCCCTATCGCGAGCGTTCGCATTTCGACGGCCAGGACGTGCTGGAAAGCGGGCTCGTCAAGCCGGGCATGACCAGCTCGGGATGGCTCAACCGCGCGCTGCTCGCGCTGGAATCCAGCGGGCGTGTCGACCCGCGCGGCAGCCGCGCGCTCGGCATCGGCTCCGTGACGCCGCTGGTGGTGCGCGGTTCGGCGCCCGTCATGACATGGGTGCCGCAGAGATTGTTGCCGGCGAGCGAGGACACGCAGAACCGCCTGCTCGATCTCTACCAGCACACCGATCCGAAGCTTGCGACCGTGCTCCAGGCCCGCATGAGGCTCGCTTCGCTCGGCGGCGCACCAGGCGCGGGCGATCCGATGTCCGACGATCCGACCTTGCCGCCGCCCGGCATCGCGCGCGTGCGCGCCTATTTCGCCGAAGCCGCCGGCACGGCCGCGCGCTATCTCGCCAAGCCTGACGGCCCGCGTGTCGGCGCCATGGGCTTCGTCGGCTGGGATACGCACATCGCCGAGGGCGTGGCCTCGGGCCAGCTCTACAATCTGCTCGGTGCTCTCGACGGCGCCTTTGCCGCGATCGAGAGCAATATGGGCGAAGCGTGGCGCGAAACAGTCGTGGCCGTCGTCACCGAGTTCGGGCGAACCGCGCGCATCAACGGTACGCAGGGTACCGACCACGGCACGGGCACGGTCGCTTTCCTGATCGGCGGCGGGCTCAACGGTGGTCGCGTGATCGCGGACTGGCCCGGTCTGAAGCCGGCGCAACTCTTCGAGGATCGCGATCTCAAGCCGACCACGGATTTGCGCGCGGTGCTGAAAGGCCTGCTGAGGGATCATCTGCGCGTCGAGGAGAAGGTGCTCGCAGAAGCCGTCTTCCCGGGCAGCGCCGACGTCAAACCGATGGGAGGCCTCGTCGGCTGACGACGCGGCTCTCGCAACCGGATCGGGTTCATGATGTGCACGCTGACACAACGGGAGCTCGACTTTCTCGCCAGCTTGAAGACCGGCTGGCAGCGGCTCTATCGGCGCGAGCTCGCGCGGCTCTCGAGGAGCGGCGCCGAACCTGACGAGGTTCCGCCGGAGACGCGCCCGATCTGGCGCGTCGTATCGGGCTTATCCCACGAGCCTGTCTCGATTCAGGACAAGCCAGTGTGGTGGAATCGCCACAGCTAACCCGAAACGGCTGCGGCCTCAGGCGCGCTTTCGTTCCGACAAGGTTCTGCCCTCATTGCCCACCGAAACTCGGGGCCATTCGGAGGGCGCATCATGTCTTGCTTTGCACGTGCCGAAAATGCCCGGATTTCGCCGGCAAGCCTGTGCCGGATCCTGCTCGCCACCATCGGCGCGGCGTCGCTTGCGGCGTGTGCGCAATCGCCGGTCGGCCACCAGAAGGCCGATCTCGGCACCCACCGCCAGGCCGCTGTCGAACGACCGCACAGGGTGGCGGCGCTGCATCCGCGTCCGATCAGCCGGGCGCGCATCCCCGACGGTGATGCAAAGCAGAGCGTCTCCCACGGCGTCGCCAGTTTCTATTCGGACACGGAGACGGCGAGCGGCGAGAGGTTCGACAAGAACGAATTGACCGCGGCCCATCCCAGCCTGCCGTTCGGCACCAAGCTGCGCGTCACCGATGTCTCATCCGGCCGCTTCGTCACCGTCAGGATCAACGATCGCGGGCCGTATGTTCGCGGACGCGTGGTCGACGTCTCTCCCTCCGCGGCGGAGGCGCTCGGCATGGTCGACAAGGGTGTCACCAATGTCCGGCTCGACGTGGTGCAATAATTTGCGGCTGCATCGATCCGAAGCGCTGTGCTTAACCGGCTGTTAGCCGCCTCAAGCCACCATGGATACCCAATCATTCGGGACTAGATCTAAGCTCTTGGGAGGCGGCGTTTGACCACGATCCAGTATCTCGAAGATCAGGCCGCACGCGCCGAGCGGCTGGCCAAACGGATCACGGATACATTGACGATCGAAAAGCTCCTGACCTTCGCGCACGAACGCCGCCGCGAGATCGAGGTCATCGCCGGCAAGTACCGGCGCGCCTGATTCTCATCCCCATGCGCGCTCAGCTGTGGCTTTCGACGAAGTCGCTGAGATAGTCCGGCAGCGTCATGCCATCAATGTCACAGCGCGCCCGGATCTCGCCGGCGACATCGGTCGAGATGTCCTTCATCCAGTGCTCCAGCGTGTTGAACGAGATGACCTTGATGGGGTCGTTGAAGCAGCCAGCGACGAGCTCGCCGATCGTGGCGTCGAGATCGCTTCGCTCGACGCGAATTTCGGTCGCCTTGTCGAGGCGGTCGATCACCACGAACAGGGTCTGGTCTGCGCCATAGGGCACGACAGGGGCTGGCACGCCGGCTTCAAGCATGTGAGGCACTCACGCCTTCGCTTCCGATCACCATCAACGGGAAAAACCGGCAGAAGGTTCCCGCGCTCAGCCGGTGCTTCTGCGAGGATCAGAGAAATTCGCGCAGCCGCGCCAGCTCCGTGATGTGCTCGGGCGAGAGAATGTCCGTGACCAGCGGCGGTTGCGCGATGGTGCGGATCTCATAGAGATGCCTGGTCGCCGCCGGCTTCGCCATGAACGCCGAGATGCATTCGTCGAGCGTACCCTCGATCACCTGGTAGGACGCTCGGTCCGACCGTCGCTGGTTCGCAAGCGACGGCCATTTATGCAGCACCGCAAGGACACCAAAGTCGACCTTTGAATCCCCAACCACGTCCCCCATCGTCCCGCCTCACGCAAAAAGACCCCGGCACACGATCGTGCGTACCGGGGCCTACACCCATTACTGCATCTCAATGCCTCAGCACCAAACGCGATGACCGGGAAATAGTTCCCGGCAAATGTTTGCTTTCAGCTCGCGGCCGCCGCGATTTTATGGCCCGGGCTGGTGTGCCCGTGGCTGGTCTCATCGCCGCGACCAACTTCGGGCGGAAGCCCGGCAAAGCGCCGCAAGGCCTCGGCCATCTGCACCCGGCTCGGCGCGCCGGTGATGATCACGTCCACCATCGTGAAGGACGAATGGAAATGGCCACGCGCCTTGAGTTGCTCGACCGGGACGCCGGCGGCTGCCATCGCCTCGGCATAGGCGATGCCTTCGTCGCGCAGGGGATCGAATTCGCAGGTGACGACGAAGGCCGGCGGTAGCCTTTCGACCTTGCCGCGGAGCGGCGAGGCGCGTGGATCGGTGCGGTCGGTCGGCGAGCAGTAGAGGTCCCAGAACCAGTACATCAGCGAGCGCGTCAGGAAATAGCCGGTCGCATTGTCGTTGTAGGAGGGGCGGTCGAAGGTGCAGTCGGTGACCGGGCAGATCAGGAGTTGGCCCGCGATCTCAGGGCCGCCGCGATCGCGCGCAAGCTGGCAGGTGACGGCGGCGATGTTGCCGCCGGCGCTCCAGCCCGCGACCAGCACCGGGCCCGGCCTGCCGCCGAGCTCGGCGGCGTGCTCGGCGATCCAGCGCGTCGCCGCATAGCCGTCTTCGGCCGCGGCCGGGAAACGATGCTCGGGCGCATGACGATAGCCGACGCTGACCAGCATCATGCCGGTCCGCCGCACCATGTCGCGGCAGAACGGCTCGTCCGACTGCTCGTCGCCGAGCACCCAGCCGCCGCCGTGGAAATAGACCACCACCGGATGCGGCCCCGGCGTTGCCGGCCGGTATACCCGGTAAGGCAGCGGACCGTCGGCGCCTGTCAGGGTGCCGTCGACGATCTCGCCGATCGGCCGTCCCGCCGGGCGGCCCTTGTTGAACTCGTCGACGAAGGCGCGGGCGCCGAGGGCGCCCATCGACTCGATCGGCGGCAGGTTGAGTGACGCCAGCAGGTTCAGCACCAGCCGCACGTCCGGCTGCAGCCGCACCACCTCGCCGTCATTGCATTGCGCGGCGACGTCGGGGCCGGTCAGCTTGAAGCCGAGCATGCCGCGGCTGACCACCTCGTCGCAGATGCTGCGATAGGGACCGACGCCGCCGGTATAGGGCATCAGGCCCTGCACCTTGCCGGGCACGTTGGCGCCCGTGTACCAGGTGTTGGCGAGCCGGTGCAGCGTCACCATCGAGCAATCGGCCATGTGCCTGTTCCAGCCGGCTTGCGCCGTCTCGGTCGGCTCGATCGTGGTGAAGCCGCCGTCGCGCAATGCTTTGAGCCGGTCGACGACCCAGTCGACATGCTGCTCGATTGACACCGCCATGTTCGACAGCACCGACGGGCTGCCGGGACCGGTGATCATGAAGAAGTTCGGGAAGCCTGCGACGGTGAGGCCGAGATAGGTCTGCGGCCCCTGCGCCCAGACGTCGGTGAGCGACTTGCCGCCACGTCCGGTGATCGGATGCACGGCGCGGATCGCGCCGGTCATGGCGTCGAAGCCGGTCGCGAACACGATCACGTCCACGTCGACGCTGCGCTTGGCCGTCGTGATCCCACTTGCGGTGATCGCCTTGATCGGCTCCTGACGCAGATTGACCAGCGTGACGTTCGGCCGGTTGTAGGTCGCGTAATAGTTGGTATCGAGGCAGGGGCGTTTGGCGCCGAACGGATGATCGTCCGGCATCAGCGCCGCGGCGGTCTCGGGGTCTTTGACGGCGGCGCGGATCTTCTCGCGGATCAGGTCCTGGACGATCTTGTTGCCGTCGATGTCGACCGCCTGGTCGGCCCAGAGCTGGGTCAGGATGTGGACGAGGTCGCCGGCCGCCCAAGCGCGTTCGAACCGCTCACGACGCTCGGCATCGCTTAATTGCCAGCTAACGACCGTCTGCTGCGGATAGGGCACGCCGGCCATCGACTGGCGCGCCTGCTCGCGATAGGCCGCGCGATCGCCTTGCAGCAGGCTCATGCGATCGGACGGCGCGGGACCGTTGTGCGCCGGAAGCGCGAAATTCGGGGTGCGCTGGAACACGGTCAGGTGCGCAGCCTGCTCGGCGATCAGCGGGATCGACTGAATGGCCGACGATCCCGTGCCGATCACCGCGACGCGCTTGCCGCCGAGATGGACGCCGTCATGCGGCCAGCGTCCGGTGAAATAGACCTCGCCCTTGAAGTCCTTCACGCCGTCGATCTCCGGCGGCTTGGGCGCCGAGAGGCAGCCGGTGGCCATGATGTAATGGCGGCAGGAGACCGGCGGGCCATTATCGGTGGTGAGCTGCCAGCGCTCGATCGCCTCGTCCCATTTCGCTTCCGTGACCTTGGTCTTGAAGCGGATGTCACGCCTGAGATCGTAGCGGTCGGCGACGAAGCCGAGATAGCGCAGGATCTCGGGCTGGGTCGCATATTTCTCCGACCAGGTCCATGCGGTCTCGAGGTCGGGATCGAAGGTGTAGCTGTAATCAATGGTCTGGATGTCGCAGCGCGCCCCGGGATATCGGTTCCAGTACCAGGTGCCGCCGACGTCGCCGGCTTCTTCGAGGCCGACCGCCGTCAGGCCGGCCTTGCGTAGCCGATGCAGAAGATAGAGGCCGGCAAATCCGGCACCGACCACGGCAACATCGACCTGCTGGCTGGTTCCGCGCCCCGTGTCCGAGGCACGTGCAGCAACCATTGCATCAGGCATGGCATTTCCTCCCGTGTGTTTTGTTTTGCCCGCAGGCTATCGCTGCAGGTTCGGCTTGTCATCACGGCATGTGCAATCTTCGGTAGCCATTTGCGGCGTCATCATGGCCGCGTGAATGTTGCGGCGGCACACGCATCGCGATGCACAAGGGCCGTGATTTCCCGGGCTAATCAGGGTCGATCCACCTGTGTATGCTCTTGTTTTTGCCACGCGTGCAAACGGGCGTCATGACAGAGTTGAGTGAGCGGACCAAAGCGAACATGGACGTCGTCCTGGAGGAGACGTGCCGCCAACTGCCTCACGGCGGCGATCACGACAGCCGCAGGTTCATCGCCGAGCGGCTGATCGAGGCGGCGCGGTCCGGTCACTCCACGCTCGGCGAGCTCGGCATCATCGCACGGCACGCACTGGCGGAGCTTGCCGCCAAGCGGAGCTAGGCGCAGCCGCGGCGCTTGCTTCGCGGCGGGCCACGGACATAACCTGCCCAAAATCCTTCCGCGCGTCGAGATGCTCCGAAGATGCGGTCCGTGTTCGCGCTTTTTGCGACGTCACTCGTCCTCTGTTGCGCCGGCTCGGTCGTGGCCCAGCCGGTCGGCCAGTTTCCATTTGCGCTGACGCGCGAAGGACAGATGCTTGGCGCCGTCGAAGGCGAGGTGGCCTCGTTCAAGGGGCTGGCCTATGTGGCCGCGCCGCTCGGACCGCTGCGCTGGCGTCCGCCGCAGGCTGCACCCGAGAGTTCGGAGATGCGCACCGCCTATGCCTATGGCGCGCCGTGTCTTCAGCCCTCGCTGCCGGGATCGAGCGAGGATTGCCTCACGCTGAACGTGTTTCGTCCGTTCGGGGTCGACGGCCCGCTACCGGTGATGATGTTCATCCACGACGGCGCTTTCGTCAGCGGCACCGCGAATGATCCGCTGTTCGACGGTGCCAGGCTCGCGCAAGCCGGCCTCATCGTGGTGACCGTGAATTTTCGCCTCGGCGCGTTCGGCTGGCTCAGCGATCCCGCGCTGTCGGAAGGCGGCTCCGGCAATTTCGGCCTGATGGACCAGATCGCGGCGCTGCATTGGGTGCACGACAACATCGCGGCCTTCGGCGGTGATCCCACCAACGTCACCTTGTTCGGCAGTGGCGCAGGCGCAACGTCGATCGCGCTGCTGATGCTGTCGGAGCAATCGCGCGATCTCTTCCAGAAAGCCATTCTGCAATCGATCCCCGGCCGTGCGCGCCTGCGTTCGGCACAAGAGGCCGAAATTGTGGGGCGGCAATTCGTGGCGGTGCTGGGGCGACAGGCCGATTTACGTACAGCCGAACCGCAACGCCTGCTTGCCGTCGAAAAACATTTCCTGGAAAAATCGCCGCGCAGCTTCGCGCCGACGATCGATGGGAGTCTGGTGAGCGAGGAGGTCGCCGCGGGCTTCGCAGCTGGACATGAGAGCCGCATCCCCTTGATCATCGGCTCGAACGACGACGAGACCGGTTTCGACGGCGAGCTGGATATCCGGGAAGAGCTGGCATCGTCAGGCACCACCAGCGATGAGCTGCGCAGGCTCTATCCCGATCTCGCCAGACCTTCGGACCGCGCGGCAAGGTTCTACACCGACAGGGTCTTCTCCGAGCCAGTGAGACTGCTGGCGCGCCTGCATGCCGCCAGCGGTGCGCCGACCTTTCGCTATCGCTTCACCTATGTGCCGGAGGCACGGCGCGCAAACCCCGAGGGCGGTCACGGGCGGGAATTGCAGTTCATCTTCGGCGTCGAAGGCATGCCCGGTGCAGGCATCTTGTCAGGAGCCGATCGCGAGGTCGCAAATCGCATGCGCGCCTACTGGATCAATTTCGCCAGGAGCGGCGATCCCAACGGTGCGGACCTGCCGCATTGGGATTCGGCCGCAGGCAGCGATCGCCTGCTGCTGATCGCGAACGATGGCATCGCGAGCGGAGACGACCCCTGGTCGGAGCGTCTGGACCGGTTCGCGCATTAGAGGGATGAGTTGGACTTAAGCCGCGAGCTCGACGCGCGGCGCCGGGCTTAGCCGGTCTTCCTCCAGATAATCCATCGCGCCGTCTTTCTCGACGGCGTAGAACTGCTGGCCTTCCTTCGACTTGTAGGCGGCGCGAACGACGCCGCGGCGGCCCTTGTCACTGTTGACAACATCCCCCAACGCAAACTTCTTCATTTCACGTCCCTGGCTGCTGGCCGACTCCTTCGGCTACGCCCGGGATTCTGGGCAGCAAATCGTTAACGTCTTGCTAACCATACGGGTTTGCCTATGCTCGCGGCCGATCGCGCGGGCAACTCGCACGCGCATGTTGCCAACGAAACGAGCCTTCGCCCATGGTGCGATTTCCCACCTTCTTCCTGTCGCATGGCGGCGGTCCGTGGCCGTTCATGGAAGACAGGCGGGTGCAATACGCGAAAACCGCCGAGGCGTTCGGCCGGCTGCCACAGCTCTTGCCGGAGAGGCCCAAGGCCGTGCTCGTCATATCAGGACATTGGGAGGCTGACGCCTTCACCGTGTCGACTTCCGCGCATCCGCCGATGGTGTACGATTATCACGGTTTCCCCGAGCACACCTATCACCTCAAATACCCGGCGCCGGGGCGGCCCGAGCTCGCCGCGGAGGTAAAGGCGCTGCTCACGCGCGCGGGTGTTGATTGCCGGGAGGATCCCAACCAGGGGTTCGATCACGGCACCTTCGTGCCGCTCGGGCTGATGTATCCGAACGCCGACATGCCGATCGTGCTGCTGTCGCTGAGATCGAGTTACGATCCGGCCGAGCACATCAGGATGGGGCAGGCGATTGCCTCCCTACGCGACGAAGGCATTCTGATCGTCGGCAGCGGACTCACCTATCACAACATGCGCGGGTTCGGCCGTGCCGAATCGAAGCCGGTCTCGTATGATTTCGAGGCTTACCTGAACGAGGCGATCAGCCACAAGGACGCGGCGCGGCGCAACGCGATGCTGGTTGACTGGGAGAACGCGCCGAGTGCGCGCCTGGCCCATCCGCGCGAAGATCATCTGCTGCCGCTGATGGTGGCCGCCGGCGCCGCCGTCAGCGACACGGGCAAGCGCGTCTTCGTCGACGAGGTCGCGAATGTCGCGATGGCGTCGTATGTGTTTGGCGGGTGATCTTCTCCTCTTCCCGCAAGCGAGGAGAGGTGAAGAAGAGTGGCTCACCCGTATTTCAGCTTCATGAACAGGATGCCGCCGGCGAGCACCATGGTGATGGCGTTCGCGGCGACGAGGGGCGCATCGCCCGACAGCAGGCCATAGACGAGCCAGAGCGCCAGCCCAAGCACCATGACCAGGAACATGCCGAGCGAAATATCGCCGGTGGAGCGGGTCTTCCACACTTTGATGGCTTGCGGCGCGTAGGCCACGGTGGTGCAGGTCGCGGCGGCAAAGCCGATCAGCTTGATCAAGAACGGGTCCATGGCGGCTCTATAGCATTGATTCGAGGATGGTCGCGCCTCAGGCGCGCGCGGTCATGAGGCCGCGATAGAGCGCGGCATAGTCACCGGCGCGGTTGCGCCAGGACACGTCGGTCGCAAGGCCGCTCAGTTGCAGCCGGCGCCAGGTCAGCTTGTCGTGGAAGGCGATGTTGGCCTTGCGCAGCGTGCCGGCGAGGGCATCCGCGGTGACGGGTGCGAACTTGAAGCCGGTGGCATCGCGGCCTGATTTATCGGCCTCGCCGATATCGACGATGGTATCCTCGAGGCCGCCGACCCGCGAGACGATGGGCACGGCGCCGTAGCGCAACGCGCAGAGCTGGGTCAGGCCGCATGGCTCGAACCGCGAGGGCACGATGAGCGCGTCCGAGCCGGCCTGGATCAGATGCGCCATGATCTCGTCGTAGCCGATCACGACCCCGATCCGGCCAGGGTTCGCGCGCGCTACGGCCTGATAGCGATCCTGGAGATCGCGATCGCCGCTGCCGAGCAAAGCGAGCTGCATGCCTTCGCGCAAAATGGTCGGAATGGCTTCGAGCAGGAGATCGAGCCCCTTCTGCCACGACAGGCGGCTGATGACGCCGAGCAATGGCGCTTCGTCCGAGGAATCCAGATTGAACTGTTGCTGAAGCACCGCCTTGTTCGCGGCCCGGAACGTGAGGTCCTCCGCGCCGAAGCGGTAGGCGATGTGCGGATCTTCTTGCGGATTCCAAACGGATACATCGATGCCGTTGAGGATTCCGCTCAGCGCGTTCGCGCGGGCGCGAAGCAGGCCGCCGAACCCCATGCCGCCCTCGTCGGTCTGGATCTCCTGCGCATAGGTCGGCGAGACCGTGGTGATGCGATCGGCGAATTGCAGGCCGGCCTTCAAGAAACTGATGCCGCCGAAATATTCGAGGTCGTTGACGCCGTAGGCGCGCCACGGCAGGCCAATCGAACCAATCAGCTCGGGCACGAACTTGCCCTGATAGGCCATGTTGTGGATGGTCATCACGGTGGCCGGCCGCGGCCGATTGTCATAGTGCAGATAGGCCGGCGCGAGCCCGGCCTGCCAGTCATGGGCATGCACCACGTCGGGCACGAAGGCGGGAACGAGGCCGTGGCCGATATCGGCCGCGATGCGCGAGAGCGCGGCGAACCGCACGCCATTGTCCGGCCAGTCGACGCCTTCGGGCGTCACGTAGGGGTTGCCAGGCCGTGCGTAGAGATGCGGCACGTCGAGCACGAACAGATCGAGGCCGTCATGCGAGCCGGCGAGCAGACGTCCGGGTCCGCCGAAATAATCCGGCCAGCGCCGGATTTCGTCGGCTCCCCCCAGCACCCGCATCACGTCAGGATAGCCTGGCATCAAGGTGCGCATCTCGACGCCATGCGCCTTGAGCGCAATCGGCAGCGCGCCCGCGACATCGGCGAGACCGCCAGTCTTGACGATGGGATAGACTTCAGAGGCGACCGCGAGGACGCGAACAGGCGTCATGTATTGAGCCTGTCGAGCATCGGCTGGGTGATGAGCGAAATGCCCTGCTCGGTGGTGCGGAAGCGTCTTGCGTCCAGCTCGGGATCTTCGCCGACGACGAGCCCTTCCGGGATCTCGACGCCGCGATCGATCACGACGTTCTTCAGGCGCGCGCCGCGGCCGACATTGACATAGGGCATGATCACGGCGTTCTCGACATTGGCGTAGGAGTTGACGCGCACGCCGGTGAACAGCAGTGAGCGCCGCAGCGAGGCGCCGGAAATGATGCAGCCGCCCGAGACCAGCGAGCTCACGGCCTGGCCGCGCCGGCTCTCCTCGTCGTGGACGAATTTTGCCGGTGGTGTGATCTCGGAATAGGACCAGATCGGCCAGGCGCTGTCGAACAAATCGAGCTCGGGCACTACGTCGGTGAGGTCGATATTGGCGGCCCAATAGGCGTCGACCGTGCCGACGTCGCGCCAATAGGCGCGGGGGTCGCTGCCCGAGCGAACGCAGGAGGTCGAATACTGGTGCGCCATGGCGCGGCCGTTCTTGACGAGGTAGGGGATGATGTCCTTGCCGAAATCGTGGTTGGAATTCGGATCCTCGGCGTCGCGCTTGAGCTCTTCGAACAGGAATTTTGCGTCGAACACGTAGATGCCCATGCTGGCGAGCGAAACGTCCGGCTTGCCCGGCATCGGCGGCGGATCTTTCGGCTTTTCCAGGAACTCTTTGATCCAGCCGTTCTCGTCGATATGCATGATGCCGAAGCCGGAAGATTCCTGGCGCGGCATCTCCAGGCAGCCGACGGTGACGTCGGCGCCGCTGTCGACGTGCTGGCGCAGCATCACCTCGTAATCCATTTTATAGATATGGTCGCCGGCGAGAACGACGATGAAGCGGCAGGCGTGGGATTCGATGATGTCGATGTTCTGGTAGACTGCATCGGCCGTGCCGACATACCACATGTTTTCGGAGACGCGCTGGCTCGCCGGGAGGATGTCGAAGCTCTCGTTGCGCTCGGGGCGGAAGAAGTTCCAGCCCATCTGAAGGTGCCGGATCAGGCTGTGCGCCTTGTACTGGGTGGCGACGGCGATGCGGCGGATGCCCGAGTTCACCGCGTTCGACAGCGCGAAATCGATGATGCGGGATTTTCCGCCGAAATAGACCGCAGGCTTGGCGCGACGGTCGGTCAGCTCCAGCAGCCGGCTGCCGCGTCCGCCGGCCAGGACAAACGCCAGCGCCTGACGGGCAAGCGGCTCGGGTCTCGCGGCACTCATGTCATCCTCCCACAACTCTTGCGCTCGCGAGAAGCCTCCCGGCCGCGCTCATTTGGAACCGATAGTAACGGCACGAATAGTAAATCGGGAAGGTGGTTGTTGGTTGCGAATGCGCCGGAAGCTTAATGCTTTGCCGCCGTGATCGGGCCCCAGGCACCGTCCTGCCGGTGTCACTCGCGGCAAGGTTGTCGAGCCCGTCAGGTACCGGTTGATCAGAATGGAGGCATGCGTCTTGTGCGGTGCACGCAAAACTCGAGGCTTTGACCTCGCGCCAGGATGCCCGATGATGGCGCTGCGATCCATGTCCAAGCCAAACGTCAGAAAGGAGTAAGACGATGAGGGTCTGGAAAACGGCAGTCGCCGGTTCGCTCGCCGCCGCGGTCATGGCGGGGGGGATTCAGCAGGCGGCGGCGGCTCCGCTGCCCACCAATGTCGCAACCATGAAGGCCGCCGTCGGCGACGATGTCACGCAGGTGCACTGGCGCGGCCGAGGTTTTGGATGGGGTCTCGGCGGCCTTGCCGCTGGCGCGATCATCGCAGGTGCCATCGCCAGCAGCGCGCCCTATGGCTATGGCTACTATGGCGGCGGGCCCTATTATGGCGGCTACGGATACCCGGGCTACGGCTATGGTTATGCGCCGGCCTATTACGGCTATGGTCCGGCCTATGCTTATCCGCGCTACTATCGGCCTTACCGCCCGTATTTCGGCCCTCGTTACGGCTACTACCGGCCGTATTACCGGCACTATCACCGCGCGTATTGGTGATCGATCAAACGGGCGGACCCGCTCGCCGCAGGGCGACGACGCTGAAGAGGTTTGAGGGCCGCTGAATGCAAGCGGCCCGATCGGCTTGCGCGCGCTGAACCCGGTGATGCGGCACGACGAGCCGGCCATGCCCGCCCACGACAATCCCGATGCAGATCGCGACGATGATCGCGATCTCGATGCACCATTCGAGCGGTCCCGAGCTCATGGCAGCGCGATGGCGTTGGCGAGATCGAACTCGGACAGGCCCGGGCCGCCGCACGCAAGGTAGATGGCGACGAGGAAGATGCGGCTGAGGACGGTGAGGCCCAATATGACCCTGATGTCGTAATGGCGAATGGCAAAAGCGAGAGGCGAGATCGCCAGATGTTTTAGAATGCTCATGGCCAACTCCTTGCCAAAATTCAGGCATCGACTGCCTGCCGACTGAAATGACAGCGTGATGAAAAGGCCGTCCGACGCCTTGCCGGCGTCTCTGAAATGGACAGGCCAATGCTAGTGCCGGCGCAGGGCGCAGGTCTTTATCGCGTCCTTACATTTGGCTGAGCTTTCCCTTAAGATGGGCGAGCATCCGGGGGTCTGAGCCGTGCGTAGAGACGCGCTTGCCTTTGGTGAATTCTGCCTCGACCGTGCCAACGCGCTGTTGTGGCGAGGCGGGGAGCGGATCGCGCTGGCGCCGAAGCCGTTCGAGGTTCTTTGCTATCTCGTCGGTCGGCCCGGTGAGCTCGTCACCAAGGAAGAGTTGCTCGACGCGGTCTGGTCCGATCTGCACGTCAGCGAGTCGAGCCTCGCCGTTGCCGTGAACGCGCTACGCTCGGTGCTCGGCGACGACAGGCAGTCCCCCAATTACATCGAGACGGTCACGCGGCGCGGCTATCGTTTCATTGCGCCGGTCGCGACCGCCGACTTGCCTGCGATCGAGCGGGCGCCCGAAGAAGAGACCGCTTCCGTCACGGAGCAGGTCGTCGATCGACGCCGGCACTGGAGAGTCGGGCGCACCGGGGCACTCGACACGCTGGAGAAGGCATTGCAACTCGCTCGCACCGGACAGCGTCAGGTCGTCTTCATCACCGGCGAGGCCGGGATCGGCAAGACCACCCTCTTGCAAATGACGCTCGACAGGATGAACCAGCAGGGACTGGGCGTGCTGCATTGTAGCTGCAACGAGTTGTTCGGCACCCATGAGGCCTTTCTTCCGCTGATCGGAGCGCTGAACGAGTGCTGCCGTCGCACCGATGGAGCATCGCTGCTGACGTCCATCCACGAGCACGCGCCGACCTGGCTCGCGCAGATGCCCGGTTTCCTCGGCGAAGCAGAGCGGGCCACATTCCAGCATGAGGTCTTTGGCGCAACGCGGGAGCGCATGCTGCGCGAATTTTCCGATCTCATGGAACATCTCGCTGTCACGCGACCATGGGTGATCATCCTGGAAGATCTGCATTGGAGCGACTTTGCCACCGTGGATGTGCTCTCCCGGCTGGCGCGGCGGGATCGGAGGGCTTCTATCCTCGTGCTCGCCACCTACCGGCCGATGGAAGTCGCCGTCGGCGGACATCCTATCCGTGCCGTTCATCAGGACTTGCGGATTCACGGACACGCCACCGAGCTCGCGCTCGATCGACTGACCGGCACCGACGTCGAACGCTATCTGTCCCTGCGCTTCAGCTCGGCCGATTTCGCCAGAGAGCTGGTCGAGCGCATCTTCGCGCGAACCGGGGGGCATCCTCTGTTCGTGTCGTCTCTGCTCGATCATCTCGTGGCGCAAGGCGCGCTGGTCGAGCACGAATTGGGCTGGCGGCTGGTCAGCGAAGACGCGGCCTCGCATGACAGCATGCCGCGCGATCTGGAAGGAATGATCAAGCAGCAGATCGATCACCTCACCGTGGACGAGCGCTGCCTGCTCGAGGTCGCCAGTGCGGCGGGAGCGGAGTTTTCCGCGCTCCATATCGCCGGTGCGCTGGACCGTCCCGTGCTGGATGTCGAGCAGATGTGCGAGGACCTGGCACGGACCGATCGCATTATCGTCGGGGCCGGCATGACCGAGTGGCCGAACGGAAGCGTCTCCGGTCGGTATGCGTTCCAGCACGCGCTTTACCAGGAGATCCTCTACCAGCGGCTCGCACCAGCGCGCTGCGCGAAAACCCATGCGCTGCTTGGGGCGGGGCTCGAGCAGGGCTATGGGCCGCAGGCTGCGGAGATCGCCGCCGTTGTCGCGCGCCATTTCGAACTGGGCCGTGATTTCCCGAAAGCGATGCATTATCTGGGCGCGGCGGCCGAGGGCTCGGCGCGAAGGTTCAGCACGCGCGAGGCCGCCAATTACCTGTCCCGCGCCTTGGAGCTGGTGCCGCATCTGCCGCCGGAATTTCGGGTGACGACACGTCTGAAGTTGCTGCTTCAGCGCGCCTGGGCCTGGCGGGCCAGTGGAGATTTCCTGAATTCCCTGCAGGATCTCAGCGCTATCGTGGCGCACGCGGCGGAGAACGGGCACGTGCGCGAAGAGGTGAACGCGCTGGTCGATCTCAGCAGATTCTGTCTTTACGTCGATCGGCGCCAGAGCCTGCCTGTTGCGGAACAGGCCCTTATCAAAAGCAGGGCGATCGACGACGCCGCATTCAGCGCTCTGGTCCAGGGCAACGTTGCCAATCTGAAGCTGATGCTCCGCGGCTGGGATCGCGAGAATGCGGACCTTGCCGAGCGTGCGTCAGCACTGATCACCGGAGAGCAGGATCTGAGCATGCGGCTGCGACGCTGCTCGATGGAGATGGTGCTGGAGTTTCTGCGCGCGAATTATCCGGCCTGCTGCGATGCGACGACCAGGGGAAAGGAGCTCGCCCGCCTGGTCGGTGACGTCTATCTGTTCGTGCTTTATGAATCAGTCGAGGCGTTTGCCCAGATTTATCTCGGCGAATGGGGCCAGGCGCAACGAAACCTCGTCTCCGCGTTGGCTATCTCGGAACGGAATGCAAATCCGCAGGCCGTCGCGCTGTGTCATCTCGCGATCGGATGGCTGTACTCCGAGGCGGAGGAATATGGCAGCGCGTCACGGCGTGCGGAGGATGCGCTCGGCCCGATGATCGAGGCCAATCCGTTCACGTTCTTCGTTGGCAGAAACCTGCTGGCGCGAGCTTATGTCAGGATGGGCGACCTCGCTCGGGCGCGGCAGCATCTCGATGCGATGGAGCGGCGAATGGAGGTCGACCGGGTGCCGATGGAGTCGCTGGTCATCCCCCATTATCTGCTGACTTGCTGCGACTATTGGATCGCGATCGGCGATCTGGACCGTGCCCAGGGCTCGGCCAGCCAGTTTCACGAGGTGACGAGCGCGGCACCTGACCGGCCGTTTCTCGCGCTGTGCTACGAGGCCATGGCGAGAATTGCGATGCTGAAGCACGATGCGCAACTCGCCGGCGGGCATTTGTCGGCGGCCATGTCGATCCTCCGCCATGCCAGGTTGCCGCATGCCACCTGGCGCGTTTACCGCACGACCGCGGTGCTCTATGGCAGCCTCGGACAAGCGCAAAGGGCTGCCAAGTGGCGGGGCCGCTCCAGCCAGGTGATCGCATCGCTGGCAGAGACGCTTGATCCCAATGATCCGCTGCGCTCGGCATCCTTTTTCGACGCAGGCCGGGACACCGGGCCCGATATTGCGGGACGGTGATCGGCTCAATCCGGCAGGTCCGCGATCTCTCGCGGTTCGCCGGGCCGTTGCTTGACCTTGAATTGATTTTGCTGCTGTCGCAGCGTGCGGGAGGCACGGTAGGCATCCCTGCGCAATCGCATGATCGAGCCCAGCGGCTGATGCGCGGCGAGACATCGCCATGGATCGAACGAAAGCACCTCGTCGGAATAGACGCGACGCGCGGGGCTGTCGGCGGTCTGGCGCGGAAGCGTGATCTTGCCGAGTGCTTGCGGCGGCGCGACGTCTTCAGGCCAGTCGATCGAGGCATCTTCGATCGGTGTTCGCTCGAGGTCGGTGCAGAGCTGGGCGAATAATTCGTACTCGGCCGCATTATCCTTGAAGAAGGCAACGACGCTGTTCAGCACGGCATCATCGGCATCGTGGCAGGGTCGGCCGGTGAGTTGGCGAACCGACGCCGACATCGGCATCAGGCGAAGCCTTGCGATATAATCGCCAAACCGCAATGCACCCTCGGTGTGAAAGGTCTCTCCGAGGATGTTGCTGCCGGCATCACCGAGCGCTTTCAAGACGATCGGGATCGGAATGCCTGTTCTGTCCGATGCGGCGACCAGGGCGCGCGCCAAAAAGCCTATGGGTCCGTACGCCAGATCAGGCAGGAACAGGGTGTGCTCGACCTTGTGCTGTGCGCGCATATAGGCCATCGCATCCGCGAAATAGCTGGGGTGATTGACGAGCAGGAGATCCTGGTTCGTCGAATCGTCGTCGCCGAGCGCCTTAGCCCCCGTCACACCCAAAACCTTGATGGCAAACCCTCGCGGCGAACGTACACGATCGCTCCTGTTGAATGCGGTGGAGAGGCGGACGATGATCGGGAAGTGGCCAGCCTGCTTGAACAGGCCTTGGCGCAGATGATCCGGCAAATTGTCGTAGACGATCAGCTCGCCCCGGAGATAGCCGGCGCCCTTGGCGTGCTGCTGCCGGGTCCCATGCTTGTTTTTGCGAAAAGTGCGATCACTCGTTCGCGAAATCGAAGCAACGATCTCCTCGACCGCCGCCGCTTCCTCCGGCAGGATGTGTTCGACGGACGGATCGTAACGAAGATACTGATCGGCTGACATGGCGCTGATCTCCAGCCCGAAGGTCGCCTTCCCATTGCAAGCGTCGACGGCCGCAGGGCGGATCACTGTAAGCCCGTCCAGTCGGGATCGGCAACCCGAGAGCGAGTTGTGATTGCCTGGACAAGCCGCGGGATGAGGCATCCTGTTACCGACGCGATCACGCGGTCGATGCTAGGCCAGCGGCGTCTCGTAAGTCCTTATGGGTTCCTTATGTTGTCCTGATTTTTTCCTTAAGGCCGGGCCGGCGAGCGGGGGTCCTGGCTGGCGTCTAAAGCGACAGCCACACGATCAGGCTCATGCAGGCCAAATGCGCGAGTAAGATCGCGGCGAGATGCAGCGGGCCAGCATTGAGACGGAGCCCGCGCATCCCGCCGCCTCCGCCTAGTTCGATCCCGCGGCCGCAGCGGTGAAGCTGCGGTCGACGGCTTTGCTGACGTCGAGCTTCTTCGGCAGGATGCCGTAGCGCGTCGAGCGGTCGGAGGCTTCCTGCACCTCCTTCACGACGTTCTCGTCGATCGGAATCGGGCTGGTGCGCTGCGCGGTGTAGGCCGAGAGCAGCACATCCTCCGGCAGCTTGGTCAACTCGGCCGTGCTCTTGGCGTACTCGCCGAGATGATCCAGCGACCACAGCCGCGCCTTGTTCAGCCGCTGCACGAGGTCCTGCACCGCTGCGCGCTTGGTGGCGATGGCGTTGTCGGAAGCGACGATGAAGGTGATGGTCGGCGTCAGGCCCTCGCCATTGGCGATGACGCGGGCCTTGTCCTTGAGCGTCGCGAACGAGACGTAGGGCTCCCACACCGCCCAGGCGCCGATCGAGCCCGCAACCAGCGCGATCTTGGCGTCGACCGGGCCGAGCGGCGCGAAGGTCGCGTCCTCCAGCCTGATCTGCGCCTTCTCCAGCGTGGCGTCGATCAGAAACTGGCCCCAGCCGCTGCGCGTGCCGGCGAGGCGTTTTCCCTTGAGGTCGGCGGCCGATTTGATCGGGGAATCCTGGCGCACGAGGATGGCTTGTGTCTTGGCATCCGACCTTGTGCCGCCGATCGCCTTGATCGGCGCGCCGGCCGCGTAGACGGAAAGGAACGAAAGGTCGCCGGTATAGCCGACGTCGAGCGCGCCGGCGTTGAGCGCCTCCAGGATTGGAGCTGCCGCGGGGAATTCCGACCACTCGATCTTGTAAGGCAGATCCTTCGCGTAGCCCGAGATCTCGAGCAGCGAACGATTGCCGCCCTTCTGGTCGCCGACCCGCAGCACGACGGCATCGGCTGCGAACGACGCCGCGGCCGTCGACAGGGTGATGGCGGCGGCAAGCAGCGATGCAGCGAGCCGGCGCGCGATGGAATGATCGAGGGAGTTGATGCTCATGTGGCCTGTCTTGTTGCTTTGCCCACGACGCGTGAGCGAACGATGCATCGAGACGATCAAGTCTATGGCCGCATGATGCGCGGTCAATGAAATGGCTAACCGTATTGCGCGCGCGATCGGCAAGGACGTTTCAGCGAGGCGCCGATTTCGAGAACGTGCGGTATGCGCCACTGATGCTGCGCAAAAATGAAGCAGGAGAGGGAGTAGCCCCGTGCTCCGTCAATCGATCCATCGGCGGAAATCCTTTCGTCGTCCTCGCACGCACCGGTGGAGAGAATGACTTCGCTTCGTGCCACATTCGAAATTCCATTTCATTGACGATACGGCGAACGCGCCGCATGATTTGCGCATCGCATCAAGGCACCGAGCAGGCGCCGGCGAAAAGATTTTCTCTCGACGCAGGTCCGCACGGAACAGGCGCAACGCAAGCTGTTGTGCCGATGGCGGAGCCGTGCCAGCGCAGGAGTGGAGACGGATGAACGACGACGACAAGCGCGACGGATCGAGGCTCGACCGGCGCCATTTGCTCCAGGCGGGATTAGCTGCGGCATTCGCTGCGCCGCTCGGTGCCTTCGGTGCGGCACAGGCCTTTGCGCCGCGGACAATCGCGCCCGGCGTCGATCTCTCGGAGTTTCCGCTGTGCCGGACTGCGTCGGATGTGCCCGCGCTCACCGGCGCGCCGCGCAAGCTCAAGCTATCCTGGAACGCGGGCGCGGTCTGTCTCGCCCCGGTGCCGGTCGCCATCGAGCACGGCTTGTTCCAGAAGCATAATCTCGACATCGAGCTCATCAATTATTCCGGTTCGACCGACCAGCTGCTCGAGGCCATCGCAACCGGCAAGAGCGATGCCGGTCTCGGCATGGCGCTGCGCTGGCTAAAGCCGCTGGAGCAGGGCTTTGACGTCAAGATTGCCGCCGGCACCCACGGTGGCTGCATGCGGGTCCTGACCCGCGCCGATTCCAGCGTGAGCAAGCTTGCCGATCTCAAGGGCAAGATCGTCGCGGTCGGTGATCTCGGCGGCCCAGACAAGAATTTCTTCTCCATTCAGCTCGCCAAGCTCGGTATCGATCCGAACAAGGATGTCGACTGGCGCGCCTATCCCGGCAACCTTCTCAACGTCGCCGTCGAGAAGGGCGAGGTGCAGGCATTCCTGTCGTCCGACCCGCTGGGTTATCTCTGGCTCAAGGACAGCCAGTACAAGGAGGTCGCCTCCAATCTCGATGGCGAGTATCGCGACAAGAGCTGCTGCATCCTCGGCCTGCGCGGCAGCCTGGTGCGCGAGGAGCCGCTGGTCGCGCGCGCCCTGACGCAGGCGCTGCTTGATGCCGCGATGTTCACCGCGCAAAATCCGTCTGTGACGGCGAAATCGTTCCAGCCTTACGCGCCGAAGACGGCGTCGCTCACGGATATCGAGGGCATGGTGCGCTACCACACTCATCACCATCACCCCGTCGGCGAAGTGCTAAAGCGCGAGCTCAAGGCCTATGCCGACGATCTCAAGAGCGTGCAGGTGTTCAAGCAGAGCACCGATACGGCCAGATTCGCGGAGCGCATCTATGTCGACGTATTCGCTGTCTGACGGCCTTGCCTCCGGCGCGCCGCGCCTCTCGCGCGCACCCTGGCTGACGAGCTGGGTCCGGGACTCCGGTGCCGGCATTCTCGCCAGCGTGGCGTGGATTGCCTTCGGCCTGTCCTGCCTGTGGTGGGAGGACGTCGGCGACTGGTCGCGGACCCATTCGCTCGGCATTGCCGCGTTTGTCATCGCAGCGATCGCGTTGTTCGGGACGGTCGGCGCCGATTACCTCGGTTCGACGGGCCGGGCCTTGCGCCAGCGCGCGCCGTGGCTCGTCGTGCTCGGCGTTGTCCTGACCCTGTGGGAAGTCGCGACGGCAAAATTCGCCTGGCTACCGTTGCCGTTCTTTCCGCCGCCGCAATCGATCATCGAGGTCTACACCGACGATCTGCCAAAACTGCTCGACAGCGTGTTCGCCTCGGTCAAGCTCCAGCTCGGCGGCTATCTGATCGGCGCGACGGTCGGCTTCCTGACCGGCGTCTCGATCGGCTGGTCGCGCGCGGTCGGCTATTGGGTGCATCCGGTGCTGCGCTTCATCGGCCCGTTGCCGGCGACCGCCTGGCTGCCGATCGCCTTCTTCACCTTTCCGTCGAGCTGGAGCGCATCGAGCTTTCTGATCGCGCTGGCAACCGGCTTCCCGGTCACCGTGCTGACTTGGTCGGGTGTCGCGAGCGTGAGCAACGCATATTACGACGTCGCGCGGACGCTCGGGGCGAAGCCTTCCTTCCTGGTGCTGAAGGTCGCGATCCCCGCGGCCTTGCCGCACGTTTTCGTGGGCCTGTTCATGGGGCTCGGCTCGTCCTTTGCCGTGCTCGTCGTCGCCGAGATGATCGGCGTCAAGGCAGGGCTCGGCTGGTACCTGCAATGGGCGCAGGGCTGGGCCGCCTATGCCAACATGTATGCGGCGCTGATCGTGATGTCGTTGCTCTGCTCCGGCGCGATCACGCTGCTGTTTGCGATCCGCGATCGCCTGCTGGTTTGGCAAAAGGGGACAGTGAAATGGTAGCCGCAACCGCACTGGCTGACTTCGACGCTCACCCGGCGGCCGGTGCCGCGCTCGACATCGAGCAGGTCAGCCACGCCTTCGACATCGACGGCGCCGAGCTGCCGGTGCTCAGCGACGTCAGCATCTCCGTCGAGCCGGGCGAGTTCGTTGCGCTGCTCGGCCCCTCCGGCTGCGGCAAGTCCACGCTGCTGCGCCTCGTCGCAGGCCTCGACAAGCCCCGGTCCGGAACGCTGCGCGAGGACGAGGCGCGCATCACGCGACCGCACCCGTCGCGCGTCGTCGTGTTCCAGGATCCCACCTTGTTTCCTTGGCGCACGGTCTGGGACAACGTCGCGCTCGGGTTGGAGGCGCAGGGCATCTTGAAGAGCCAGCGTCATCGCGTCGATGCCGCGCTCGATCTCGTCGGGCTATCGTCCTTCCGCAATGCCTATCCGCACCAGCTCTCGGGCGGCATGGCGCAGCGCGTCGCGCTGGCCCGCGCACTGGTCAATGATCCCAAAATCCTCATCCTCGACGAACCGCTCGGTAAGCTCGACTCGCTGACCCGCATCACCATGCAGGCCGAGCTGGTCTCACTGTGGCAGCGCAAGGGTTTTACCACGCTGCTGGTGACGCATGACGCCGAGGAGGCGCTGGTGCTCGCCAACCGCGTCATCGTGTTCAGCGACCGCCCGGCGCGTGTGAAGGCAGACATCCGTGTCGACCGGTCCTATCCGCGCCATCGCGGCGATCCGTATCTGGTGGATTTGCGCCGCCAGATCCTTGGCCTGCTCGGATTGGACGCCACATGGTGACTTCGATCGCCAAGGGCCGCGCGGCGCATCACGAGCCCGACTACATCGCACGTGCCGAGGCGCTGGCCGAGGCTTTCGCCGCCCGCGCGGCCGAGCACGATCGCACCGGCAGCTTCCCGTTCGAGAACTTTCGCGAGCTTTCCGAAGCAGGCCTGCTGTCGCTGACGGTGCCTGCCGCCCATGGCGGGGCCGGAGCTGGCGCACGATACGCCGCCCGCGTCCTCGGCATCATCGGCAAGGCCGATCCGTCGACCGCGCTGGTGCTGTCGATGCACTACATCAACCATCTGGTGATGGCACGGAGCCCGACCTGGCCGGCGCGGCTGTCGCGCAAGCTCGCGCGCGAGAGCGTCGAAGGCCTTGCGCTCGTCAATGCGCTCCGCGTCGAGCCCGAACTGGGCTCGCCTGCGCGCGGCGGCCTGCCCGCGACCATTGCACGTCGGACCGAGACCGGCTGGCGGCTCTCGGGGCACAAGATCTATTCGACGGGATCGCCGATCCTGAAATGGTATCTGGTCTGGGCGCGGACGGACGAAGCCGAGCCGCGCGTTGGACAGTTCCTGGTGCCGGCGGGCCTGCCAGGCACGCGCATCGTCGAGACATGGGATCATCACGGCCTGCGGGCCAGCGGCAGCCACGACGTCATCTTCGAGGACGTCGTGATACCCCTCGATGCCGAGATCGATGTGCGCGAGCCGGCGGACTGGCGCGCACCTGATGTGGCGCAGGCGACGGTCCACACGATCTTTGTCGCCGCGATCTATGACGGCGTTGCGCGGGCTGCACGCGACTGGCTGGTCGGGTTCCTGAAGCAGCGGGTCCCTGCCAGCCTGGGCGCGCCGCTTGCGACCTTGCCGCGGGCGCAGGAGATCCTTGGCGCGATCGAGGCGCGGCTCATCGTCAATGCACGGCTGATCGCATCCTTTGCCGGTGATTTCGATGACGGTGTCGCGCTTTCCGCGGCCGAGTCCAACGTCATCAAGCTGGCCGTCACCAATAACGCCGTCGCCGCGGTCGAGAATGCCTTGTCGCTGACCGGCAATCACGGCCTGTCCCGCGCCAATCCGCTGGAGCGGCACTATCGCGACGTCCTGTGCGGTCGCGTGCACACGCCGCAGGACGATTCCACGCGCACCGGCCTCGGCCGTGCCGCATTGGGCCTCTAGCCTGCCGCCAAACATTCAGGGAGAACATCATGTCGGTCGAGTTCATCGGCTTTATCGCCAACAGCAATGCTTCCGAGACCATCGTACGCCAGGGCCCGGTGCTCGATGCCGCCTATATCGAGACGGTGGCGAAGGCGCATGAGCTCGCGGGTTTCGATCGTGCGCTGCTGGCGTTCCATTCAACCACGCCCGATGCGCTCCAGGTCGCACAGCATGTGCTGACCATCACCAAATCGTTGAAAGTGATGATCGCGCAGCGACCGGGCTTTACCGCGCCGACGCTGCTCGCGCGGCAGCTTGCGACGCTTGACCAACTCTATGGAGGCCGCGTCTCGCTCCACGTCATCACCGGCGGCAATGCAGCCGAGCTTAGGCAGGACGGCAATACGCTCGACGACAAGGACGAGCGTTACGCCCGCACCAGCGAGTTTCTCGACGTGGTGAAGCTGGAATGGACCAGCGAGAAGCCGTTCAACTACAGCGGAAAGTACTACAACGTCGAGAACGGTTTTTCGCAGGTGAAGCCGCTGCAGAAGGCCGGCATCTACACCTTCGTCGGTGGTGGCTCTGACGCTGCGATCGACGTCGCGGGCAAGCATGCCGACACCTTTGCGCTGTGGGGTGAATCCTATGCGCAGGTGCGCGACGTCACCTCGCGGGTTCACAATGCGGCCGTCAGGCAGGGCCGTCGGACGCCGCGCTTCAGCCTCTCGGTGCGGCCGATCATCGCTCCGACCGAGAAGCAGGCCTGGGAAAAGGCGGACGAGATTCTTGCGCGCGCCACCGCGCTCCAGGACAAGACCGGCTATCGCAAGCCCGCCGACGGCCATGCCACCGCTGGCGCGCGGCGTCTGCTCTCGCTCGCCGACCAGGGCAGCCGCATCGACAAGCGGCTGTGGACCGAGATCGCAAAGCTCACCGGCGCCAACAGCAACACCACCGCGCTGGTCGGCACGCCCGAGCAGGTCGCCGAGGTCTTCGGCGACTATTGCGACCTCGGCGTCAGCCATTTCCTGATCCGCGGCTTCGATCCGCTTCCCGATGCCATCGAGTATGGCCGTGAGCTGATCCCGCTGACGCGCGAGCTGATCGCCAAGCGCCAGCCTGTTCGCGGCGAGGCGGCGGAATGATCCGTCTCATGCTGGCCGACGCGATAATGTTCGGCTGGTCGCGGACGAGCAGAGCGAAATCGACCTCTACCTTCACTGGGGTCTGATCAAGCAGAAGCTCGAGGCGGCCGAGATCGCTACTGCGCAGAGCCGGGACCCATGCCGCACAGATGCTCCCGGTGAGATAGGCCCCGGCTCAGCAGCGTACCACTGCGTGATGCGCTGCGTCCGGGGCACGAGATCTCAAAAGGCTCTCAAGCATCCGTGAAGCGGGCAGGGCGCATTCCAACCCGGCCGGATTTCGCGATGCGTTTGTTCTGCGTTTCATGCCAGCGACAGCACTCGCATTGCTATTTGCACCAACTCCCTTGCAGTACGCCCGGTGTCTTCAAAAATCATCCAGACGACCACATCGGGAGACCGGCCATGGGCCTGCAAGAAACAAAAATCGAATCGCTTCCCTTCGTCACCGCTGAACTCAATTACCTCGCGCCGGTTTCGGGCAAGCCGCGCACTTACGCCTTCGATCCACCGCCTGGCGAGCCCAAAAGCACGTCATTGCCGGAGCCGCATCAGGTACCGATCTTCGATGCCCGGCTGATCGCACAAAACATCTCGCTCGACCGCGAAGGCTTTGCGCTGGTGCGGCATCCACATCAGGTGAAGGACTTCTCTAATGAGGAGGAAATCAAGGCGGTCTACTATCCCGCCGTCGAGGCCTTCCTGCGCGCAACGCTGAAAGCCGACCGCGTCGTCATCTTCGACCATACCGTGCGCAGGCGCGTTGAGGGTGCCGCGGACATCCGCGACGGTGGCCCGCGTCAGCCGGCAACGCGCGTCCACGTGGATCAGACCGCCGTCTCAGGCGCCAACCGCGTGCGCGAGCATCTGCCCGACGAGGCCGAAGAGTTGCTGAAGGGCCGCGTCCAGGTGATCAATCTGTGGCGGCCGATCCGCGGTCCTTTGCGAGATTCGCCGCTGGCGATGGCCGACGGCACGACGGTTGCGCCCGACGATCTCGTCGCCTCGGATCTGATCTATCCCAACCGTCGCGGCGAAATCTATTCGGTGAAATACAATCCGAACCATCGCTGGTTCTATTTCCCCGAGATGACGGCGGACGAAGCACTGCTGCTCAAGTGCTACGATTCCGCAACCGATGGCCGCACCCGCTTCGGGCCGCACGCCGCGTTCGTCGATCCGACCACGCCGGCCGATGCCGCGCCGCGCGAGAGCATCGAGGTTCGGACGCTCGTATTCCACAAACAGTAACAGAACTGTGATGGCACTGCCGGGCGCGGCCCGGCAGTGGCTCAGGAACCCACGGGAACCGACAAACGTTTGCGCCCGGGGCAGGCCAACCCGGAGGGGTGCCGTGCGAGCGCAGACCACGTTATTTTCTTGCCTTGCTACGTTTTCGCTTTCTGCAGTTTCCTTTGCCCAGGCCGAAAGCGGGCTTGCCTCCTATTACAGCTACGGAAAAGCCGGGAAAGGTGAGCTGACCTGCGCGCACCGGACGCGTCCGTTCGGAAGCGTGCTGAGGGTGTCCTACGGCAGCCGCTCGATTCAGTGCCGCGTCAACGATCGCGGCCCCTTCATCCGCGGCCGCATCGTCGATCTCTCGGTGCCGGCTGCCAAGGCGCTGGGCATGATGAGCGCCGGCGTGGTGCGGGTCTCGGTGGAATAGACCTGCCAGCACGCTATAGTGCCGCCCAAAGCGGGGGGCGCTATGGCCAGGATCAGGGTGGGACTCGTCGGCTGCGGCTTCGTGTCGGAGCTGCATATGTATGCGTTCCGGCGCGTCTACGGGGTGGATGTCGAGGTCGCGGCGGTCGCTGCGCGCGGCGACCATGTCGTCGAATTCGCCGGCCGCCACCAGATCCAACGGGTCTATCGCAGCTTCGCCGAGCTGATCGCAGACCGCGAGCTCGATGTCATCGACATCTGCACGCCGCCCAATCTTCATGCGGGGATGATCGTCGCCGCCATGCAGGCCGGCAAGCATGTGATCTGCGAAAAGCCGTTCGCCGGCTATTTCGGCCGCGACGGCGACCGGCAGCCGATCGGCAGGCATGTGCCGAAGGCGCTGATGTATGAGCGCGTGCTGGAAGAGATGGACGCCACGCGTGCCGCGATCGAGCGCACCGGAAAGCTCTTCATGTATGCCGAGGACTGGATCTACGCGCCGGCCGTGACCAAGACCGCGGAGATTCTGAGAGCGACCAAGGACAAAATCCTGTTCATGAAGGGCGAGGAGAGCCATTCCGGATCGCATGCGGCCCATGCCGCGCAATGGGCGATGACCGGGGGCGGCTCGCTGATCCGGATGGGCTGCCATCCGCTCTCGGCGGTGCTGTATCTCAAGCAGGTCGAGGCCAAGGCGCGCGGTGAAACCATCCGCGTCGCCAGCGTCAGCGGCGATGTCGGCAATGTCACGGCCATCCTCAAGCCGGAGGAGCGCACCTACATCAAGGCCAATCCTGTCGACGTCGAGGATTGGGGCACGCTGACCGCGACGTTTTCGGACGGCACCAAGGCCACCGTGTTCTCCGGCGACATGATCATGGGCGGCGTGCGCAATCTGATCGAGACCTACACGTCAGGCGGCTCGCTGTTCGCCAACATCACGCCGAATGATCATCTGATGAGCTACCAGACCTCCGAGGAGAAACTCGCCTCCGTCTACATCACCGAGAAGGTCGACCGCAAAACCGGCTGGCAATATGTCTGCCTCGAAGAGGAGTGGACGCGCGGCTATCTCCAGGAGATCCAGGACTTCATGGAATGCGCCGCGACGGGACGGCAGCCGCTGTCGGACCTCGCGCTGGCGTACGAGACAATCAAGGTGAACTACGCGGGATACTGGGCGGCGGAGGAGGGACGAAGGGTGATGATGTAGGGCGTGATGAACTCACTGAGCTAGCCGCAGGCACGGTGCCAATCCTTCTCCCCTTGCGGGAGAAGGTGGCATAGGCGGCCTTCGGCCGCCGTTCTCAAGAACGCCGAAGCGTAGCTTCGGCTATAGCGCCGGATGAGGGGTTCTCTCCGCGGTTTAAAATGAGAGAGGTTTGCTCGCGGAGGCAACCCTCACCCGTCTCGCCGTTTCGCGGCGAGCCACCCTCTCCCGCAAGCAAGGGGAAAGGGTGCACCGTCGGCGCGGCGCGTAGCCTCACGTCCCGTAGGTCGAGCCCTTCGGCAGCGGAAACACCGGGTCCCGCGTCCGGATGTTCGTCGGCCACACCACCGAGATGTGTTCGCCGGCATTCTGCATCACCACCGGGGTCGAGCGCTCGTTCTGGCCGGACATCGGCGTGCCCGGCGGGAAGAATTTCACGCCATAGCCCTGGATGGTGCCGCCGGCTGGAATGTCGACGTCGAGCGCGGCCTTGCGAATGGCCTCGGGCTCGAAGCTGCCGTACTTCTCCTTGGCGACCGGCAGCACGTTGTTGAGCAAGATCCAGGTCTGGTTGAAACCCATCGAGCAATGCGGCGGCACGTCGGTGGCGCTGGTCTTGGCCTGGTAGCGCGAGACCATGGTCTTGGTCAGGTCGCCGATTCCAGGCGCGAGCTTGGAGGCATCGAGCAGTTGCGCCGGCACCGGATCGATGTTGCAGAAATTGTCGATGTCGGGGCCGAAGGTCGCGCGCAGCTTGTCGAGCTGGCTGTAGCCGGCGCCCGCGCCGAACAGCATCTTGAAGCGCAATCCGCTCTCGCGGGCCTGGCGCAGGAACAGGGTGATGTCGGGGTTGTAGCCGGCGTGCGAGATCACATCGACCTTGGCGCGCTTGAGCTTGGTCACGAGCACCGAGAGATCGGGCGCGGAAGCCGAATAGCCTTCGCGCATCACCACCTGGATGCCCGCCTGCTTGGCATAGGCCTCGTCGGCCGCCGCGACGCCGACGCCGTAAGGGCCGTCCTCGTGGATCAGCGCGACCTTGACGTCCTTCGGGTCCATGCCGAGCTTGCCTTGCGCGTGCTCGGCGACGAAGCCCGCGAAGGCCTGGCCGTACTGATCGGAATGGATCTGCGCGCGAAACACATATTGCAGGTTCTTGTCCTTGAACACGGCGGTCGAGACCGCGGTGGTGATCCAGAGGATCTTCTTCTGCTGCTCGACCTTCGCCGCCATCGGCACCGCATGCGCGCTGGAATAGACGCCGTTGATGATGTCGATCTTTTCCTGGCTGATCAGCCGCTCGGCCTCGTTGATGGCGACGTCGGCCTTGCTCTGAGAGTCCGCCGCGACCGGCACGATCTTGGTCTTGCCGCCGATGCCGCCCTTTTCGTTGACGAGGTCGATGGCGATCTGCGCGCCGACCGAGGAGGCGACCGAGCCGCCGGCGGCAAACGGACCGGTGAGGTCGTAGATCAAGCCGATGCGCAAATTCTCGGCTTGCGCCTGGGCCCGTGTCCAATCGAGGCTGAGTGCGGCGGCGGCAGCCGCCGAGCTCTTCAGCAGCTGCCTGCGTGAAGTGGGCATCCTATCCTCCCTCAAAGATCGTCTTATGATTTGGTCTTGTTATTCTTTTTCGAAGTATGGGGAGCGGGGCGGCGGAAAGTCAACATGGCGAAAGTCGGGGTCCGGTCTCCGCGACGCAGAACGCAATTGCGAAATGGGTGATGAGCGCGCCCGTTACTGTTTCAAGCGACGGGCAAGATAGCCAGCGGTCTTCCCGCCGGCCGCGGCGACCTCTCGCGGCGTCCCCGACGACACGATACGGCCGCCTTCCTCGCCGGCGCCGGGACCGAGGTCGATGATCCAGTCGCTATGAGAGACGACATCCATGTCGTGCTCGACCACGACCACGCTGTTGCCGGCGTCCACGATGCGCTCGAGTTGGGCGATCAGCCGCTCGACATCCCTGGGATGAAGACCGGTGGTCGGCTCGTCCAGGACATAGAGCGTGTGACCGCGTTGCGGCCGCATGAGCTCGGTCGCAAGCTTGATGCGCTGGGCTTCCCCGCCCGACAATTCGGTGGCGGACTGACCGAGACGAATATAGCCGAGCCCGACCTCGCGGACGACCGATAGGGACCGGTTGAGGGTTGGATCTTCGTGGAAGAATTCGAAGGCTTCGTCGACGCGCATCGCCAGCACATCCGCGATGGATTTTCCGCGGATCTTCACCTCCAGCGTCTTGTCATTGTAGCGCGCGCCCTTGCAGGTCGGGCAGGGCGCATAGACGCTGGGAAGAAACAGAAGCTCGACGCAGACAAATCCTTCGCCTTCGCAGGTGCTGCATCGGCCCTTCGCGACATTGAAGGAAAAGCGCCCGGCATCGTAGCGGCGGGACTTTGCCTGCGGCGTCACGGCGAACAGCTTCCGGACGTGGTCGAACAGGCCGGTATAGGTTGCAAGGTTGGATCGCGGCGTGCGGCCGATCGGCCTCTGATCCACCACGACGAGACGATCGACCTGGTCGAGGCCGGCGACGATCTCGCCGCCCAATGTCTCGACCGTGGGTGCCAGGCTATCGTCGTCCGCGTCCGCAGCCCGTGCATGGCCGAGATGCTCCGCCATGGCATCGACGAGGAATTGGCTGATCAGGCTCGATTTGCCGGAGCCCGACACGCCGGTCACGCTGGCGAGAACGCCGAGCGGGATATCGACGTCGAGGCCGCGGAGATTATTCCGGGTCACACCCCGGACTTTCAGATGCGCCTTCGGCTGGCGGCGGACCATCGGCAGCGGCTTTCGTGGATGCGCGAGATAATGGGCGGTTCGCGATTGCGCGACCTGCCCGAGTCCTGAGGGCGGTCCGCTATAGAGGATGTTCCCGCCGCCTTCGCCGGCATCAGGCCCGACATCCACCAGCCAGTCGGCATGCTTGATCACCTCGATCTCGTGCTCGACCACGAAGATCGAATTGCCCGCGTGTTTCAGCCGGTCCAGCGCCCGCAGCAGCGCCTCGGTGTCGGCGGGATGCAGACCTGCCGACGGTTCGTCGAGCACATAGACGACGCCGAACAGGTTGGAGCGAACCTGGGTCGCAAGCCGCAGCCGCTGCAACTCGCCGGGCGACAGCGTTGGCGTGCTGCGCTCGCAGGCGAGATAGCCGAGGCCGAGGTCGAGCAGGACGGCCAGCCGCGCCGACAGATCCTCGCAGATGCGCCTGGCGACGATGGTTTTCTCCGATGCTCCGACGGTCGAAGTCTCCGCGAAAGGGTTCATCACCTCCTGCAGCTTCTCGAGCGGCAGATGAGACATCTCGGCGATATCAAGTCCGGCGAATTTGACCTTGAGTGCCTCGGGCTTCAATCGCGTGCCATGGCAGGTCGGGCAGTCCTGGGTGATCATGAATTGCGCGACGCGGCGCTTCATCATCGCACTCTCGGACTTGGCAAAGGTCTGCATCACGTAGCGCTTGGCGCCGGTGAACGTGCCCTGATAGCTCGGCTCCTCCTTGCGGCGCAGGGCCCGTTTGACCTCGGCCAAGTCGTAACCGGCATAGACCGGAACGGTCGGCTGCTCCTCCGTGAACAGGATCCAGTCGCGGTCCTTCCTGGGCAGCTCACGCCAGGGCTTGTCCACGTCGTAGCCCAGCGTGGTCAGGATGTCCCGGAGGTTCTGCCCCTGCCAGGCACTCGGCCACGCCGCGACGGCGCGCTCGCGAATGGTGAGGGTGTCGTCGGGCACCATGGACTTCTCGGTGACGTCGAGCATCCTGCCGATACCGTGACAGGTCGGGCAGGCTCCTTCCGGCGTGTTCGGCGAGAACGATTCCGCATAGAGCATCCTTTGTCGGCGCGGGTATTCGCCGGCACGGGAATAGAGCATCCTGAGCAGGTTCGAGATGGTCGTCACGCTGCCCACGGACGACCTCGTCGTCGGCGCGCCGCGCTGCTGCTGGAGCGCTACGGCGGGCGGCAGGCCTTCGATGTCGTCCACCTCAGGGATCTGCATCTGGTGGAAGAGGCGCCGCGCGTAAGGCGACACCGATTCCAGATATCGCCGTTGCGCCTCGGCGTAGACCGTTCCGAAGGCGAGCGAGGATTTTCCGGAGCCCGACACGCCGGTGAACACGACGAGGGCGTTGCGCGGAATACTGACGTCGACGTTCCTGAGATTGTGCTCACGCGCGCCCCGCACGCGAACGAAGCCGTCATCCTGCATCAGGTCATCGGGGTGTCTTGATCGGTCGTCCATCTCGCTGCTCCGGCCCACGCATGGGAGATAACGGCAGGATCGCAGGATGGGTCCACAGATGCCAGCGCATCGGTTGCGTTCTGCACAAAGCGAAGGCCCGCCGCGATTGAAGCGACGGGCCATGCAAGGGCGATGGGGCGCTCGGGACGGGCCCCTGGTGCCCAGCCCGGCGTGTTACTGCGACAGCTTCACGAAGCTCGGAAACTTCAGCTTGCCCTCCGCGATCTTCTCGGGCCAGACCACGACCTGCTTGGAGTCCTGCCACTGGAAGACCAGACCGGATACGGTCGTGGGACCCGACTTGATGCCGTGGGTGAACTCGTCGTCCTTGCCGTAGAACTGGATGCGGCCGATCGTACCCTCGTAGTCGGTCTTTTCAAGCTCAGCGACCATCTTGTCCGGATCGGTCGAGCCGGCGCGCTTGATCGCCTCCGTGATGAAGTAGACTTCGTCATAGGCGGTGTAGCCGGTGTAGGCCGGCGGCGAGCCGAACTTGGCCTTGAAGGCGGCTGCGAACGGCTTCGTCTTGGAGGTCACGGCGACGTCGGGTGTTGCGACCGCCAGCGACGGCACGCCGTCAGCGGCGCCATTGGTGTCCTTCCAGAAGGTCGGGCTCAGCGCCTGCGCGCTGATACCGAACATCGGGATCGGCACCTGCTGGTTCTTCCACTGCACCGTCGGCTGCACGCCGACATGCGAGATGCCGGTGACGATCACGTCCGGCTTCTTGGCCTCGATATTGTTGAAGATCGGCGTGAAGTCGGTGGTATCGGGCGAGAACCGCACGTGCTCGACGACCTTGAGGCCTGCTTTCGGAAGACAGGCTTCGTAGCCGACGTCGAGCGGCTTGGTCCAGGCGGCGTCCTCGCTCATGATCGCGGCCGTCTTGAACTTGAGCTTGTCGACCAGCAGATCCTTGGCGGCGTCGCAGACGAGCTGCGCTTGTGCGGCCGAGGTCAGATAGCCGTGGAAGGTGTATTTGTTCTTTTCGTAGTCGTTATGAATCGCCTTGGTGATCTCGTTCGAGGCCGCGCCGGGGGTGATCAGCGGCATCTTCAGCCGCGCTGCCCAGGGCTCGAGCGCCAGCACGACCTCGCTGATATAGCTCGCGATCACGGCGGAGACCTTGTCCTCGCTCACCGCGCGCTGGAACGCGCGCACCGAGTCCGCCGAGGAGCTCTTGTTGTCGTAGGTCACGATCTCGATCTTGCGGCCGAGAATGCCACCCTTGGCGTTGATCTCGTCGGCGGCGATCTGCGCGCCGCCGGGCGTCGCGGCACCAGCGATCGACTGCACCTCGGCGATGACGCCGATCTTGATAGGATCGTTCGACTGCGCATAGGCGGGAGCAGCAAGGCACAGCGCCAGCGCGGAGGCGAGGAGGAAGCTGCCGCTCAAACTCTTCGATGGTCGCATGGTCGTTTCCTTTTGCTTGTTTTGTTGTTGGTATGGGCGAACTAGAGAAAATCGGCGCCAGCCTCCGCGGCGAAGCGGCCCGGATCGCCCTCCCAGACGATCCTTGCATGCTCGAGCACATAGACGCGGTCGGCATGCGGAAGCGCGAAGGTCACGTTCTGCTCGCCGAGCAACACCGTGATCGATGTCGTCTGCCGCAGCCTGGTTAGGGCCTTGGACAGGAGTTCGAGGATGACGGGGGCGAGACCCAGCGTCGGTTCATCCAGGATCAGGATCTGCGGCTGCATCATCAGCGCGCGGCCGATCGCAAGCATCTGCTGCTCGCCGCCGGAGAGCGTTTGCGCCATCTGGCCCTGACGCTCTTTCAGGATCGGGAATAGCTCGAACAGCCAGGCGAGCTGTGCCGCGCGCTTGTCGTCGGCCAGATGTTGCCCGCCGAGATCGAGGTTTTCGCGCACGCTCATCTCGCCGAACAGCTCGCGCGATTCCGGGCACTGCACGAGGCCGCTGCGGGCGATCTTCGCCGGCGTCGTGCCGCGCAGCTTCTCGCCGTTGCGCACGATCTCGCCGCTATAAGGCAGGAAGCCCGAGATGGTGTTGAACAATGTGGTCTTGCCGGCGCCGTTGAGACCGACGATCGAGACGAACTCGCCCTCATGGACGTGGATCGAGACGTTCTCCAGCGCCTGCGCCTTGCCGTAGAACACGCTGACATTCTCGACCTGGAGCAGCGGCACCTTGTCCTTGAAGCTGGTCTCGGGCCGCGCATGGGTCTCGATGGCGCCGCCGAGATAGACCCGCCGCACCGTCTCGTTCTTCATGACGTCCTCGGCCTTGCCGGTGACGATCTCCTCGCCGAGATACATCGCGAGCACGCGGTCGACCAACGCCGCGACGCTCTTGACGTTGTGGTCGACCAGCATCACCGCGCGGCCCTCGTCGCGGAAACTGCGGATCAGGTCGGAAAACATTTCGACCTCGGCCCGCGTCAGCCCGGCAAAGGGCTCGTCCACCAGCACGACCTTGGGATCGCGCGCGATAGCCTTTGCCAGCTCGAGCCGGCGCAAGTCGGCGAAGGGCAGCGTCGGCGGGCGGCGGTTCATCACGTTGCCGAGCCCGACGCGATCGGCGATCCATTTGGCGCGCTCGAGCAGCGCCTTGTCCGGAAACAGCATGAACAGGCTGTCCGGCAGCAGCGCGACCATGATGTTCTCCAGCACAGTCTGCCGGTTCAGCGGTCGCGAATGCTGGAACACCATGCCAAAGCCCTTGCGCGCGATCTTGTGCGCCGGCAAGCCCGCGACGTTCTCGCCCTCGAATACGACTTCGCCTGATGTCGGGCGTTCGATGCCCATGACGCTCTTCATCGCGGTCGATTTGCCCGAGCCGTTCGGCCCGATCAGGCCAAAAATCTCGCCGCTATTGACCTCGAAGCCGAGGTTCTTCACCGCCGTCAGTCCGCCGAAGCGCTTGGTCAGGCCGCGGACTTCGAGCACGGCCCGGTTTGAAGATCGCATATCCATCACGAGCGCGCCTCACGCGAGAGGGCCGCTCCGAGAAAGCCGCCGGGGAAGAACAGCACGACGAGCAGCGCGACAGCTGAGACGATGAAGGTCGCGAGCTCGCCGGTGGGCCTGAGGAATTCGCCGGCGACGATCAGGAAGATCGCGCCGAGTGCCGCGCCAAGCACGGTGCGCCGGCCGCCGAGCACGGCTGAGACGATCACGTTGACGCCGACCGCGACGTCGACGACGGTGCCGACCGAGGCGGTGCCGAAGTAGAACACCAGCAGCGCGCCTGATAACCCCGAGAAGAACGCACTGACGATGAAGGCGGCGAGCTTGTGCTTGACGATGTTGAAGCCGAGCGCGCCGGCCTGGACCGGGTCCTGGCCGCTGGCTTGCAGCACCAGGCCAACAGGCGATTGCGACAGGCCATAGAGAATGGCCGCCGAGATCGTCATGAAGCCGAGCGCGATCCAGTAATTGACGCCGGCGTTGATGGAGATGACGTCGGGAATGGTCAAGCCGATCTCGCCGCCGGTGAGGTCGGCAAACACCACGATGAAATTCTGCAGCATCAGCACCGCGACCAGCGTGGTCAGGCCGAAATACGGTCCGCGCACCCGAAGCGCCGGCAGCGCCAGCACGAGGCCGGCGATGACGGAGGCGAGCGCGCCGAGCACGATGCAGAGATAGACTGACCAGCCGAACTGGGCATTCAGGATGCCGGCGGTGTAGGCGCCGACGCCGATCAGGAAGGTCGGCCCGAAATTGACCTCGCCGGCGAAGCCGAACAGCAGGTCCCACGCCATTGCAAACACGCCGAAATAGAAGGCGACGGTGAGAAGCCCGAGCACGTAGCCGGAGACGTAGAGCGGCAGCGTCGCCGCGATGACGACGAGCGCGAATGAGATGAAGAACAGGCGTGTCGTAAAGAAGCTGGCCATCTCAGCGCCTCCCCAGAAGGCCCTGGGGCCGGATGTACATCACGAACACGAGCAGCAGCAGCGCCGGAATGGTGCGGTAGGCTGGCGAGACCAGATAGGCCGTGAGCGTTTCGAGATAGCCGACCACGAAGGCTGCGATCAGCGAGCCGGAGACGCTGCCGAGGCCGCCGAGCACGACGATCGAGAACGCGCTCGCGGTCAGCGGTCCGACGCTGTAGGAGCTGACGCCGAGAAACATTCCGAGCAGCACGCCGGCGATGCCGGCGAGGATGCCGTAGATCGCCCACACCACGACGTAGATGTTGGTGAGCTCGAGGCCGAGCAGGGTGACGCCGCGTGGGTTCATCGAGGCCGCCAGCACCGCCTTGCCGGTGCGGGTGCGGTTCACCAGGAGCCACAACAGAGCGATGACGAAGCAGCACACGATCGCGGTAAAGATCTCGTTCCTGGGCGTGCGGACGCCGAGAATCTCGACCACGCCCTCGACGATCGGCAGCACGGTCTTGGCGTTGTTGGTGAACAAATAAGCGATCACCTCCTGGATCATGATCCCCCATAGCAGCGTGCCGGTGAGGACGAAGATCTCCTTCTCTTCATTCGGGATGCGCCGGGAATCCTGGATCGGCTTCACCACCGCGAAATAGGTCGCAAAGGATGTAAGGAGGGCGACACCGACGCCGATCAGTGCGCCGGCATAGGTGCCGACATTCAGGATGCTGGCGGCAGCCCAGGCCGCCACCGCTGCCGCCACCATGATGGCCCCGTGGGAGAGGTTGAGGACGCCGGAGACGCCGAAGATCAGCGTGAAGCCGGTGGCACCGAGAGCATAGAGAGCGCTGATGGCAAAGCCATCGATCAGAATCTGGAAAGCACGCATCTAGGGTTGGCAATCCGATTTATGAGAGACGATGTTGCTGGAGCAACGTGCTGCGGGGGCCGCATGTGGAAGCTCCCGGGAGCTGGTCCCGGGAGCGTGTCCTGCTAGTTCGAGAGCTTGATGAAGCTCGGGAACTTGACGTCGACCTTGGCGACTTCCTTGGGCCAGACCGCGCTCTGCTTGCCGTCCTGCCATTGCAGCATCAGCCCGGTGATCAGGCCCTTGCCGTATTTGATCGAGTGCGTGAACGGATCGTCCTTGCCGTAGAACTGGACACGGCCGATCGTGCCTTCCCAGTCGGTCGTCTCCAGAGCGGCGACCAGCTTGTCGGCGTCGGTCGAGCCCGCGCGCTTCACCGCATCGGCGATGTAGTAGACCTCGTCATAGGCGGTGTAGCCGGCATAGGAGGGATAGTTGCCGAACTTCTTCTTGAAGGCTTCGGCGAACGGCACTGATTTCGGCGTCACCGCGACGCCTGGGCCGGAGACGCCCTGGTAGAGTACGCCCTCGGCCGCCTGATTGGTGTCCTTGCCGAAGGTCTCGTTGGTGGCCTGCGAGGAGATGCCGAACATCGGGATCGGCACCTGCTGGTTCTTCCACTGCACCGTCGGCTGCACGCCGACATGGGAGATCCCGGTGATGATCACGTCGGGCTTGGAGCCTTCGATCTTGTTGAAGATCGGCGTGAAGTCGGTGGTATCGGGCGAGAAGCGGATGTGGTCGAGCACCTTCAGCCCGATCTTGGGCAGGCATTCCTCGTAGCCGATGTCGAGCGGCTTGGTCCAGGCGGCGTCCTCGCTCATGATGACCGCGGTCTTCATGTGCATCTTGTCGACGAGCAGGTCCTTGGCGCCGTCGCAGACGGAAAGCGCCAGCGCGGCGGAGGTCAGATAGCCGTGGAAGGTGTACTTGTTCTTCTCGTAGTCGGCATGGACGCTCTTGCTGATCTCGTTGGAGGCGGCACCGGGCGTGACGAACGGCGTCTTCAGCCGCGAGGCCCAGGGCTCCAGTGCCAGCACGACTTCGCTGATGTAGCTGGCGATGACCGCATTGACCTTGTCCTCGTTCACCGCGCGCTGGAAGGCGCGCACTGAATCTGCCGAGGAGGAATGATTGTCGTAAGAGACGATCTCGATCTTGCGGCCGTCGACGCCGCCATTGGCGTTGATCTCGTCGGCGGCGAGCTGTGCCGCCTGGGGGATGGAGGCGCCGGCAATCGCCTGCGCTTCCGCGATCACGCCGATCCTGATCGGGTCGGCCGCAAGCGCCGCGCCTGAGCTCATCAACACAGCGGCCGCGGCGGTACCGAGTGCTATTCGCAACGCAACAGAGAGCGGTTTCTTCATCTTGTTCTCTCCCTTAACAGGCCTCTTATGAGCCATTATGCCGCGACTATACCGGCGGAGACATTCTCGGCAAGTGAAACCGCGTTCAGGATTGTGAGGCACGAACTAAAGTCTAGCGCTGGGCAATAGCGGGCAGGAAAGCTGTCGGACCCGTTTCACGCGCAGGCATGCAGATTTCGTCGGTAGGCATGCGCAGCTATCGCGGGCGCACAGCAACCGGAACGCTGAATTGCGATGCCGTCGCGTCGGCTCAGCGCGCTTGCAGCAGCGATGGATCGAGCGGCGCGAGCCGGGCCGGATCGAATGGCGAGATGTCGACGTTGCGCGTCGCACCCTCCACGATCAGCTGCGCCATGACCTCGCCCGTGGCGGGCGCATTCAGGATGCCCCATACATTGTGCCCCGTCGCAACATACAGACCTTCACTTCGCGGCACCTTGCCGATCAGCGGCAGGCCGTCCTGTGTCACCGGCCGGAAGCAGGCTTGTTGCGCAATGATCCTCTCGGAGCGGAACAGCGGCGACAGCCGCTCGGACATGGTTTGCAGGCGCGCGATCGCGTCCTTGTCCGGCGTCACGGCCGCCGGATCGAGCGGAAGCGGCGCGATGTCGGAGAGAGCGGTGATATGCGTGCTGCCGTCGGCGCGAGGAAAGACCTCGATCGACACGGCACTGCCATTCTCTTCATACTCCAGGAACAGCGCATCGGCCGGCGCATCCGTGCCGGTGTCGTACACGATGCTCGGGCTGCGCTGGCCGTAGACGGCGGGCAGGCTCATCCATTGCGCCGCGAGCAGCGACCATGGTCCCATCGCGATCACGACGGCGTCCGCCTCGACGATGCCGCCGTCGACCTCGACGCCCGTCGCGGTGGTGCCGTTCGCATCGCGCATGATGCCGGTCACCTGGCCGGGACGAAACTCGGCGCCTTCCGCGAGCGCCGCGTTCATCACGGCTACGGTGAATTTTTTGGGGTGAACGATCGCGGCGGTCTCCATCGTGCCGATGCGCTGGGCGATGATGACGCCGTTGCTGAGCCAGCCGAGCGCGGACGGTGCATCCCGGCGCGGGTGGCCATCGGCGGCAACGAAGCCGCTATAAGCGGTCATCGGGCGATAGCCCCAATCGCCTGCGATCTGTTCCGGCAGCTGCGCATGGATCGCAAAGCTCCGTCGCGCCAGCGCATCGAGCGGCGAGCCCTCGCACCAGTCGCGCGCGAGGAAGCCGCCCGCCTTGCCTGATGCTGCGGCCGCGACGTCTGCGCGCTCCACGACGATGACGTCGATGCCGCGGCGGCGGAGAAACCAGGCGGTGCAGGCGCCGATGACGCCGCCGCCGCAGATCACAACGCGCACGAATGCTCTCTCATACAATGAAATCCTTTGCATGGAGATCCGCGGTATGGATCCCCTCCAGCGTAATCGTATCGGTCGCCGTCAGGTGGATCACCGCGCTTCCTGTGCTGTCATCGCTGATCAGGCTTTTCAGCGCCGCCCAGTCTGCGAAGCCGTAATCGTGCAAATTGATCAAATCATGCTCTCGCGCCGTGCTGCCGACAGCCTTGTTGCCCTGGTCGAAATCGTTGATCACGTCCAGGCCCGAATTTTTGTCGAAGACGAATCTGTCGTCGTTCGGTCCGCCCCAGAGCTGGTCATTTCCGCCACCGCCATTCAACATGTCCTTGCCGCCGGTGATCGAGCCGGCTGTGAACGGAGCGTAGGTCTGTGCGTCGCCATACAGGAAATCGTCGCGGCTGCTGCCGAGGAGGATATCATCTCCGCCATGCGCATTGCCTGACATGTTCGAGGCGTCTCCGACGAGCACGATGGACGTGGAGTCCGGGTTGCCGTCGACGGTCGCGATCAGGATATCGTTGCCGCCACGGGTATCGTCGCTCATGTAGCCGGCGTCTCCGACCAGAGACGCGCCGCCAGATCGGGCTGGGGCACCGACGGTGTAGATGAGCATGTCGTTGCCGCCGTGCGCATCGCCGCTCATGGAGACGAGGGCATCGCCGGAGATTGAAGCGCCGCCGTAACTGCCGCCCTGGGTCACGCTGAGGATATCATTGCCGCCACGCGCGTGATCGCTCATGGAACTGCCGGAATCTCCGCCGAACGTGCCGGACGATCTGTTTCCCATCGATGCAATGACGACGTCATTGCCGCCCCCCGTGTCGGCTGACATGGCGGTTTCGGCATCGCCAAAAATGCCGAGAGACGCGTAGATCGATGTCGATGCATCGACATGAAGTACATCGTTGCCGCCATGGGCGTCGCCGGACATCGCCTGCGCATCGCCGTCCAGGAACACGTAGTCCCCGAAGCCTGTGACGGTCGCGGCGAGATGGTCGCCTCCTCCGTGAGAATGTCCTTGGAGGGTCTGGTCGTCGCCAACGAATATCAGGACCGCGTTGCCACCGTCGACGGTCGCGATCATCTTGTCGCTGCCGCCGCGGCCTCCGTTCGGAAGGCCCGGGTCTCCGAACTCCGTCACGAATTGCTGGTTCCCCACGCTGACGATGATGGTGTCGTTCGGCATACGGCGCATCGCGCAACTCCCGGTTCAAGTCGGGCGCGAGAACGAAGAGCATCATGCCTTTGCACCGCGCTGCGGCCTTGCCGCGCGATTCAATCTTCGTTGGATTAATGGCGGAGATTTGCCCGCGGCGTAATTTGATTGCGATCAGGGAACCGCGGGCGCCGGCGATCCACGCCGACGCCCGTGCTTGCGATCTTGCGCGCGGGCTCAGCCCGGTCCGGCGCCTTGCGTGGCCGTGTACACCGCATAGAGCGATTGGCTCGCCGCCATGAACAGGCGATTGCGCTTGGGGCCGCCGAAGCAGACGTTGCCGCACACTTCGGGCAACCGGATGCGGCCGAGCAGCTTGCCCTCCGGCGACCACGTCGTCACGCCGCTGTAGCCGACGGCGCGGCCGGCATTGCTGGAGGCCCAGACATTGCCGTTGACGTCGCAGCGCACGCCGTCCGGTCCGCACTTCACACCGTCAATCACGCACTCGCTGAACCGCTTGTGGTTGGTGAGCTTGTTGTCGGCACCGACGTCGAACACGAATATTTCGCCCTTGCCGCCGGGGCCGGTGTCGCCGGGTCCCTTGCCAGTCGAGACGACGTAGAGCTTCTTGAAGTCCGGCGAGAAGCACAGCCCGTTGGGATCGGGCACCTGCTCCTCGGTGACGACGAGATCGACACGGCCGCTAGGGTCGATGCGATAGCAATTGGTCGGAAGCTCGCGCTTGCCCGGTGCGAAGCCGGCCGGCTGTCCAATCCGAGGATTGAGCTTGCCGCCGGAATTGCTCGGACCGCCCACGGCATCGGGCTCACCTTCGTAGAGCTGGCCGCCATAGGGCGGATCGGTGAACCAGTAGCTGCCGTCAGGATGCGCGACGACGTCGTTCGGCGAGTTCAGCTTCTTGCCGTTGTAATTGTCGCAAAGCACGGTCGCGGTGCCGTCATGTTCATAACGCGTCACCCGCCGGGTCAAATGTTCGCAGGAAAGTTGACGGCCCTGGAAATCGAACGAGTTGCCGTTGGAATTGTTGGACGGCGAGCGGAACACGCTGACGCGACCGTCGTCTTCGCTCCAGCGCATCTGCCTGTTGTTGGGAATGTCGCTCCATAGCAGATAGCGGCCCTGTGCACTCCACGCCGGGCCTTCAGCCCACAGCAAACCCGTATAGAGACGCTTGATCGCAGTGTTGGGCTGCGCGAGATCGTTGAAGGACGGATCGACTGTGACGACATCGGGGTCCCAGAAATAGGTGGTCGGCGCGCCGTTGGGACCGAAATCGCGTGGCGGGGTGGTAATCGTCGTCGGCGGTGCGGCTGGTCCGGTCTGGGCCAGCGCGGAGCCGGCGCCGGCAAAAGTGGCGGCGCCGAGCGCAAACCCCTGAACGAGCGTTCGTCGTGAAAGCGCAGCATCCTGGTCACGCTGCTTTTGGCGTGTCATCGCGTCCTCCCGGTCATGTTCGGCTAGCCGGTTGATCCGGCCGAGCAGGGCAAGGTTAGTCCGGTCCGATGACGGTTGCGAGGGGGAGGTACGCATCCTCAGCGAGATCGGGGCGGCAAAGCGCTGCAACGTCGAACATGGAAACGACAAATTCATCAGGCGTGACGGGGTTTACCGGAGCTGTCTTCGGGACATTGCCAAGCAGGGGAATGTCAAGCCTTGACCTCCTGCGCGATGCTGGCAGAACGTCATTCGGGGCGTAAGTCGGAGTTTACTGTGGTCGCTGTCGTCGTACTGGTTTTGCTGCTCGGGATTGCATTTGCGGCCGGCTATTTCACCCGCGACTACGTCTCCCGAAAAAGACGAGCCGAGGCGCGCCGCTGGCGTGAGTACAGCGAGCCGGATTGGCTCAGTGCCAACGCACCAGCCAACACCAACGATATCGCGATCGCTGGCACGGCTACGCCGGTTGCCACCAGCGAGCTCGGTCAGATGCTGAACCGCTGGGAGAGCAGGGCTCGCGCTCGCCGCTCGGCATAGCTTGACCGCCTTGCCGGCGTTCGGTCGGCCAAACAATTGGCACCGGTCACGCATCCGGCGCTGCGATCATGTCAGCCCTTCTGTCCATCTTTTGGCGTTGCGGTTGCTGCCATTTCTCGTCTAGAAACGACGCATCGAGCCTCCCGGCAACCAACCGTCAACGGTTTTGACCGAGGATTTGAGGGCTCAAAGGGTCCGGTAATGCTGATTCGCGGCCAAATCGATGGGATTTCGGGGGAGGTGGCTCTTGCCGCCGCCGCGATCCCGGCCGCGCTGCTGCCTACCCTCCTGATTGGCGGGCTTCTTCTTACTTGCCCCTGAGGGCCGGCTGGGCGCCATGCGCCTGGGCGCTCAGGGGTTGGTCGAGATCACCGGACACCTCAAGCGCCCAGAAGACTGACGGCGCAAAAAGCTCAAAAGGAAATTCAAATGGCCCCCGTGAACAAGTCCGATAAGGACCGCGTCATCATTTTCGACACCACCCTGCGCGACGGCGAGCAGTGCCCCGGCGCCACCATGACCTTCGAGGAGAAGCTCGAGGTCGCCGAGATGCTGGACGATATGGGCGTCGACGTCATCGAGGCCGGCTTCCCCATTACCTCGGAAGGCGACTTCCAGGCGGTCAGCGAGATCGCCCGCCGCTCCAAGAACGCCGTCATCGCCGGTCTGTCGCGTGCCCATCCGGCCGACATCGACCGCTGCGCAGAAGCGGTGAAATTCGCCAAGCGTGGCCGCGTCCACACCGTGATCGCGACGTCGCCGCTGCATATGCGGGTGAAGCTGAACAAGACCCCGGAGCAGGTGCTCGAGACCTCGGTGGCCATGGTCGCGCGCGCCCGCAACCAGATCGACGACGTCGAATGGTCGGCCGAAGACGGCACCCGCAGCGAGATGGACTATCTGTGCCGCATCGTCGAAGCCGTCATCAAGGCTGGCGCCACCACGGTGAACATTCCTGATACCGTCGGTTACACCACGCCCGACGAATACACCCACTTCATGAAGACGCTGATCGAGCGCGTGCCGAACTCGGACAAGGCGGTGTTCTCCGTGCACTGCCATAACGACCTCGGCATGGCGGTGGCGAACTCGCTGGCAGGCGTCATTGGCGGCGCGCGCCAGGTCGAGTGCACCATCAACGGCATCGGCGAGCGTGCCGGCAACGCCGCGCTGGAAGAGATCGTGATGGCGATCAACGTGCGCAACGACAAATTCCCTTTCTGGAATAAGATCGACACGACGCAGCTGACCCGCGCCTCGAAGGTGGTGTCGGCGGCGACCTCGTTCCCGGTGCAGTACAACAAGGCCATCGTCGGCCGCAACGCGTTCGCGCATGAGAGCGGCATCCATCAGGATGGCGTGCTGAAGGACGCTTCCACTTACGAGATCATGCGGCCCGAGATGGTCGGCCTCAAGCAGTCCTCGCTGGTGCTGGGCAAGCATTCCGGCCGCCACGCCTTCGTGCACAAGCTGGAGGAGATGGGCTACAAGCTCGGTCCGAACCAGCTGGAAGATGCGTTCACGCGGATGAAGGCGCTGGCCGACCGCAAGAAGGACATCTACGACGAGGACATCGAGGCGCTGGTCGACGAGGAGATGGCGGCTTCGCACGACCGCATCAAGCTGACCTCGCTGACCGTGATCGCCGGTACCCATGGCCCGCAGCGCGCGACGATGAAGCTCGATGTCGACGGCCAGATCAAGATCGAGGAGGCCGAAGGCAACGGGCCGGTCGATGCCGTGTTCAACTGCATCAAGCGCCTGGTGCCGCACGAAGCCAAGCTCGAGCTGTACCAGGTCCACGCCGTGACCCAAGGCACCGACGCGCAGGCCGAAGTCTCGGTGCGGCTGTCGCACGAGGGACGCGCGATGACCGCGCGCGCGGCGGATCCGGATACGCTGGTGGCCTCAGCAAAGGCCTATCTCGGCGCGCTCAACAAGATCGTCATGAAACGCCAGCGCGACACCGTAACGACCGCGGCGGCGAGCTGAGGTGGCTACTACCGCCTCTTCCGGAAGCGGGAGAGGCGGTGCTTGCGGCGTTCACCATGAATGGCTGCCCTGCTAACGACCAATAGCAGCTGGTGATGTCGACCTGTATTGATGCTGACGGCATAGGCCACCCGCGCGCCCGGTGGCCCAAATAACAACAGGGAGAGATTATGCGCACCTTCGCGATCGCTGCGTCCATCGCGGTCCTGGCACTTGGCTTGACCGGGCCGGCATCGGCCCAGTCGCCCATCATCATCAAGTTCAGCCACGTGGTGGCCACCGACACGCCGAAGGGCAAGGCGTCGGAGAAATTCAAGGAGCTCGCCGATAAGTACACCGGCGGCAAGGTCAAGGTCGAGATCTACCCGAACTCGACGCTTTACAAGGACAAGGAAGAACTCGAGGCGCTCCAGCTCGGCAGCGTGCAGATGCTGGCGCCGTCCAATTCCAAGTTCGGCCCGCTCGGCATCCGCGAGTTCGAGGTATTCGATCTCCCCTACATCCTGCCTGATCTGAAGACGCTGCGGAAGGTGACGGAAGGTCCGCTCGGTGCCAGGCTGCTCAAGCTGCTCGAACCGAAGGGCATCACCGGCCTCGCCTATTGGGACAACGGCTTCAAGCAGATGAGCGCCAACAAGAAGCTGGTGACGCCGGCCGACTATCAGGGCGTCAAGTTCCGCATCCAGTCCTCGCGCGTGCTCCAGGCCCAGTTCAAGGCGCTCGGCTCGCTGCCGCAGGTGATGGCGTTCGGCGAAGTCTACCAGGCGCTGCAGACCGGCGTCGTCGACGGGCAGGAGAACACCTGGTCGAACATCTATACCCAGAAGATGCACGAGGTGCAGAAGTACATCACCGAGAGCAACCACGGCTACATCGGCTACGTCGTGATCGTGAACAAGAAGTTCTGGGACGATTTGCCGGCCGACATCCGCGACCAGCTGACGAAGGCGATGAAGGAAGCGACCGACTTCAACAATACGCAGTCGCAGAAGGAGAACGAGGACGCGCTCGCCGAGATCAGGAAGAGCGGCAAGAGCGAGATCATCAAGCTCACGCCGGAGCAGGACGAGGCGATGCGCAAGGCCATGGAGCCGGTCTACAAGGACGCCGCAGGCCGCGTCGGCCAGCCGCTGATCGACGAGTTCCAGAAGGAAGCGAAGAGCACGACGAACTGATTTGAACGGAGGTTGAAAGGGGCTTCCGTGCCTGGCGCGGAAGCCCCTTTTGTTGCGAATGATTCCGATTGCGACTGAACTAAAATTCAGGAGCGTTACATCTTGGAAAGGACTCGCTCCCTGTCCAAGTTGTAAGTTGCGCGTAAGCCGCGCTGCGCTCATCCTCACGACATCCTTCCAGAGGAGAGTTCGCATGAGGAAATTCACCATCGCCGCCATCGCCGTGCTCAGCATCGCCGGCTCGGGCGCGGTCTATGCCCAGTATCATCGCCCGTGGATGCACGAGCACATGCGCCACATCCGCATGAACCCGGAAGACCGCGCCGCCATGGTCGACGCGCGGATCGCTGCCGTCCATGCCGGGCTGAAGCTCAACGCCGACCAGGAAAAGCTGTGGCCGCCGGTCGAGGCCGCCGTGCGCGACTTCGCCAAGCTGCGCATCGACCGCGCCAATGCGCGGATGAATGCCGGAGCCGGCGATGCCGGCAAGGACGCTAACAAGGACGCCGTCAGGCCGGAGGATCCGGTCGCCCGCCTGCGTCAGCGCGCCGAGGACATGGGGGCAACGTCGGCGGCCCTGAAGAAGATCGCCGATGCCGCCGATCCGCTCTACAAGACCCTCGACGAGGGCCAGAAGCGGCGCCTCGCCGTGCTGACCCGTCACCGCGGCCCGTTCGGCGGCGGCGAAGACGGCCCGCGCCGCCACTTCATGGAGCGTGGCATGGACCGCATGATGGAGCGCGGCATGGACCACTTCCACCGCGACCGTTTCGACCGCGACGATGGCCCGGACCGGGACCGCGAGGGCCGGCTCTGAGCCTACAAGGGTTGCCGCGATCAACCCTGGCGAAGCCGCTGGAATCCAGCGGCTTTTCGCTTTTTTGGGGGATGTGGGCACGCCCTTGGCGTACCCTTGGCGTACCCTTGGCATACCCTTGGAAAACTTACGTGCCATCGCTTGCCAGACCCGGATCGCTTTGCTAAACGACCGGCCTCGCAAGGCTTTAACCGCCTTTCGGGCGCATAGCTCAGTTGGTAGAGCAGCTGACTCTTAATCAGCGGGTCCCAGGTTCGAGCCCTGGTGCGCCCACCATATAATTCAAACACTTTGCGGGCTGAGCAAACGGCAAAACCAGCGCCGTTTACACCACCGTTTACAGTTTTGTTCTCGCTTCGAGCTTCACCACCGCAGCTTCAGCGAGCTGAATGTCGCGACCGAGGTAGTGCGCATCGAGAATGGCCTCGACGTCTTTCAACGAATGACCTGTGACGGCTGCGATCTGTGGCACGCTGGCGCCTGCGATTGCGAGGCGCACCACTGCCGTGCCGCGCAGGTCGTGAAAGGTCAGTTCACCCATACCGGCGCGCTCACATGCCCTTCCCCAGGACGTGCGAAAGCCGTCCGACGTCCATGGCCGACCGAGCGTGTTGGTCAGGATCAGGGGGCCTCGGCGCTCGGTGATATCGAGAAGGGTTCGCAAAGGCGCGCCGGCTGGCATCGCGACGCGCCGCCCGCCTTTAGACTGGCGCAGGCGAATGTAGGGGTTCTCGTAGGCGGACCAGGGCAGTCGCAGCAAGTCGCCTTGGCGCTGGCCACTCCACAACGCCAGGACTAAGGCGGGCTGGATCTCGCTAAAGGCGATCGCAAGAACCGCTGCGATGTCCTGCTCGGTCCAAATCTTGTCTCTGCGGTCTGCTACGTAGAGGCGGCCCCCGCGCTCGCATGGGTTGGTCGCGATGATGCCGCGGTCTTTTGCGAACGACATGATCCGCGCCAACGTGGTCCAGGCGTAGTCCGCCTTACGTGGTGTCTCGGCGAACAGGTCGCGCCAGGCCTTGAACTCACCACGCACTCGACGATCGGCCAGAGCTGCCACCGGCAGGTCGCCGAATTCATCTTCGATCAGCTTAATGTAGGCGAGGTACGCACGACGGGTCGATGCCGCTAGTCCGGTGAACTCTGGTGCGGCCTTGTACTGCGCAACGATCGTCATGAAGGTGCCGGCGCGGGGCTGCCGAAGGCTCGCATGCGCATCGTGATACTCTCGAACGAAGTCTGGCGCACCGGGCTGCGCATGGATGGCGGGGCCCCCACGCCATGCGTAGCAATGTACTTTCGTCTCGCCATTTGCGAGCCGTCTCTTGACCTTATGAATTCCTTTCAGAACGACGCGCACGGTTCATCCTCCATTCGTCCAAGGCCGCACCCTCTGTCTCGCAGTTTTTGGCGTCGCCTACGCCGCTCAGGGTCTGTCGCTCGGCACGGATATGCTGGGCCCATTTCCTCTGCGAGGAACTGGAGCCTTACTTTGGCTACGACAACACCACTAGGGCGACCGATAGGAAGGTTTTCTTCTTCACCCTAGTCGACATCAACTGTGCGAGGTCGCTGAACGAACGCAAGGTCGATCTGAAGCCGATAGCGTGCAAGCTGCAGCGGGGGCTAGCCGACTGCATCGGCCGCCAGGATCGTCGTCAGCCGTCGATTTGGCCGCTCTATCGCCAAATCTCCCTCCTGGCTCGGTCGGACCCAGTCTACGCATTTAGCTCCAGGTGCCAAGGGATTCGGTGATGAGGGGGAGCTGTTCGGTATGTGGGCTTCTGGTCCCTTAACGAGGCATGCATTGATTGCCCGCTTATGGCCCGTTAGCGAAGTACCGGCACATCTCGACTAGGTCCGCTTAATGAGGCATGGCGGACCAGATTTGCTTAGGTTGAGTTCTTCGCACTTTGACCCCTAACAGACATCGCGCCCAGCGGCGTTCACTTTTCGCCTGGGCCACTGTGTTACATTGGGCAAGACGTCCGGCGCTTCGGTCGACAGATGTGCCTTCGCAAGCCTCTCCAATGTGCTATTCTCATCGTATAAGCCATAGGTATACCATGGCAGGTATTGCAGAGTGGCTAGCATCGATCGGTTTGGGCGAGTACGCCGAGCGATTCCGCGAAAACGCCATCGACCTCTCGGTCGTTCGCGATCTCACGGAGCAGGATTTAAAGGATTTGGGCGTCCTGCTTGGGCATCGCCGCAAGATGCTGCGCGCGATCGTAGAACTTCAGAGAGAGGTCCTGCGAACGCCTCAAGCGGGCGCTAAGCCGGCCTCGACGGATCACGCCGGCCGGCGTCAGCTTACAATCATGTTTTGCGATTTGGTCGGCTCGTCGGCACTTGCGGCCCGCCTTGATCTGGAGGACCTGCGGGCCGTAATGGGCACCTATCACCGCTGCATCGCGGAGGTTGTTGCCAGGAATGAAGGGGTTATCGCGCGGTACATGGGAGATGGCGTGCTCGCCTATTTCGGTTATCCCCAGGCCCACGAGGATGATGCCGAACAAGCGACACGCGCCGGGCTGGCGCTGGTCGATGCCGTAGCTAGCCTCCGGACAGAACCCGCCACCGAGCTGCAGGTTCGCGTTGGCATCGCTACCGGTATGGTGGTCGTGGGCGATTTGACCGGCGAAGGTTCAGCTCAAGAGCAGACGGTCATTGGCGAGACGCCAAACTTGGCTGCGCGCCTGCAGACCTTCGCCAATCCCGGTACCGTGCTGATTTCCGAAAGTACGCACCGGCTCACTGATGGGCATTTCGAGTTCCGCAATCTCGGCCCTGTCGCGCTTAAAGGATGGGCCGAGCCAATGCCAGCCTGGCAGGTACTGGGAACAACCGAAGTGGAAAGCCGCTTCGAGGCACAGCACAAATCTCGATTGGCGCCGCCAATCGGGCGTGACGAGGAAATCGAGATGCTCTTGCGTCGCTGGCAGCACGCCAGGCGTAGCGAAGGTTGCGCGGTGATGCTCACCGGAGAGCCCGGTATCGGCAAGTCGCACATTGCGCTGGCGCTTGAGGAGCGGCTCCAAGGCGAACCGCATATAACGGTGCGCCAGTTCTGCTCGGCGCACCACACCAACAGTGCGCTGTATCCTTTCACCCGCCAGCTCGAACGCGCTGCCCGGTTCGAGCGGGGCGACCCGCCCGCAGAGAAGTTCGCTAAGCTCGAGGCTCTGCTCGTGCGGGCTGATGCCGACCGCGTGTTGCTACCTCTGGCCAACCTTCTGTCCCTTCCACCGAGTAACCGCTACCGTATGCCAGAGCTGAGCCCGCAGAAGCGCAAGGAGCTAACGTTAGCGGCGTTTTTGTCCCAGCTAACTGGCTTGGCCGCAAGACAGCCGGTGTTCGTCATTGTAGAGGATGTCCATTGGGCAGATCCGACGTCGCTGGAGCTGCTCACGATGACCTTGGAACACCTACCCCGGCTTCGGGGGCTGCTGCTCATCACGGCGAGGCCAGAGTTCACTCCGCCGTGGCCAGGTCATGCGCATGTGACGACGATCTCGCTCACGCGGCTGAACCGACGCAACGGGGCGGCGTTAATCGAGCGCGTCACCGCTGGCAAGACGCTCCCGGAAGAGGTAATGGACCAGATCCTCGCCCGCACCGATGGCGTGCCCCTATTCGTGGAGGAACTGACCAAGACGGTGCTCGAAACCGGGCTATTAAATGAACAGGACGATCACTACGTCCTCAACCGTCCTCTCCCCCCGATGGCGATTCCAACGAGTTTGCACGCATCGCTGATGGCAAGGCTCGATCGATTGGCTCCAGTGAGGGAGGTGGCTCAGATCGGCGCTGTGGTGGGTCGCGAGTTCTCCTACGAACTGCTGAGCACCGTAGCCGGGTTGTCAAAAGAGAGACTTGAGGAGGCGCTTGCTCAGTTGGTTCGCTCGGAGTTGATATTCTGCCGGGGCGAGATACCGCAGGCAATCTATACCTTCAAGCACGCGCTTGTGCGGGACGCTGCCTACTCGGGACTCCTGAAGAGCCGACGCGCAGCGCTGCATGCTGCGATCGCGGGTGCCTTCGAGCAACGGTTCCCGGACCTTGTGGAGACTCAACCCGAAACTCTTGCGCATCATCTGACAGAGGCCGGCCTGTTTCAAAAGGCGGAGGCATATTGGCTGCAGGCAGGCAAGAAGGCCGCCATGCGCTCGGCCAACCTTGAAGCCATCGCACACTTGCAGCGGGGTATCGAGGCCTCGGGCCATCTGCCAGAAGGCGCCGGAAAGGATAAGCTGGAACTTGCCTTCCACTTCGCCCTTGGGCCCTGCCTGATCGCTACGCAAGGGCCAGCCTCGAACAAGGCGATGGCAACCTTTGCCCGCGCGCGCGAGCTGTGCGAGCGCCTGGGAGACCCTCCCGAGCAACTCCAGGTGATGTTCTGGTTGACCACTGCGAGCGTAATGCGCGGTGAGTTGCCGGTCGCCGAGGAAACGATCGCGGCCCTGCTCCAGCTCGCCGAAGCGCGCGACGATCTACCGGCGTTGCTCAACGCGATGCGCGGGCAGGCAATGATCCGCCTCTTCATGGGACAGCTTACCGGTGCCCATGAAGCGATTGGACGCGCCTATGAAGCGTTCGAGGCGAGCAGCGAGGACGACAGGCTGGCGGCGCGTTCGGCCGGCCAGGATGCCGGCGTGGCGGACCTGGCGCTGATGTCGTGGGCGCTCTGGCTGCTCGGCCAGCCCGATACGGCAATTGTGCGAATGGACGCTGCCATTCGGCGCGCAGACGCTATAAGTCATCCGCATTCCCAGGCGTATGCCTGTTACTACGCATGCATTCTTCACGCGCTTCGCGGCGAGTTCCTGGTCGCGCAAGGTCATGCCGAACGTTGCATCGCCCTTTCCGAGGAACATGGATTCCGGCAATGGCGCCTGGCGCGCGCCCTTCGGGGCATATGCGTGGCTTCGCTCGATCCTTCACCCAGCGCACTGGGGGAGATCGGTGCCGTCTTGGACGGATATCGCAGCGCCGGTTATCAGCTGGCCATCACCGCGCTCGACGTGTTGTTGTGTCCGCCATTGTTAAATAGTCACGACTACGAGGCCGCGCTGGAGTTGATCGAGCACGGCCTAGCTACAGCTAACCGTAACAGCGAACGAATCCTAGAAGCCGAACTGTATCGTCTAAAGGCACGGGTGCTGGTCGCCCGCGGTGGACCGGCCGTGGAAGCCGAGGCGCAGGCGCTGCTCGACCGGGCATTGAGCACGGGAAGAAGTCAACACGCCAGGACGCTTGAGCTCCGCGCCGCAACGGACCAAGCTGCTCTGTGGATCCATCAGGGCAGACGCGAGGAAGCGCTCAATTTTCTCGCGCCGATTTATGCCAGCTTCACCGAAGGGTTCGAGACGCATGATCTAAAGGTGGCAAAGGTGCTTCTCGATGGGCTACGGTGATCAAGCCGGGACAACGCTTGCGCAGATTTAAATCGCAACGCGATCTGCTTACTTGGGCTTGGCACCACTAGCCGCCCTCTTTAGAGCCGCATAAGTACGATCTCGCAGCTCTAACCAATTCGGGTCGTCCTGTGGATTCTCGTTTATGAAAATGGGCTTGAGCAGCTTGTCGTCTTTACTATTCGCCTTAATCTCGTTTTCCGCTTTGTTAAATGCATCGATTGCTTGTTTAGCGGCGGCGTATCCTAGCGTTATCGAATTTTCGAGATTGCTGTGGTTCCACTTGAAATTGATGTGCCCCGGCACGTGAATCTCGACGACTACGCCTCTCCAAGGCGTTTTCCCGTTCCTCCTGTCCACGGCTGGTTTGTCGAGCATCCCGCACTCGACCGCTTTCTCGAGTATTCCGGCTTCGGCTGCTCTGTCGAGTGTGTGCGCCTCTTTGACGTGATATTTGAAAAGCTTGACGTCATCCTCACCGACCGTTGCCGCAAACAGTTGGCAGAGATTTGCTAGTGCATCGTGAAGATTTTCCGGAACGCGGATTTGCTTCGCATCGACGATCCGGCTCACCCAGATTTCATCCAAATCAGGGTGCTCCTCGAGCAAGCTATCGAAGTTCACAGTATCGACTAACGCCCCTTCGCAATATGTAACTTGGTCGATCTCAACCGTCCCTTCGACGAAGGGAAGAGACGAACACGCACACAGGCTGCGTGAGTCGATAGCTCCCCTGTACTGCTTTTTCTCGTCCTCCTTCATCCGACGATTGGAAAACAACGCCAGCTTCTGTTCGTCGAGATTCCAGGCGTTGTGATAGATGTGTGGCATACCGTCCTTTTTCAGCTCGTCGAAGTTTATGCTCTTCATAAACTCGCTATCCGGATAGTTGATCCTGGATAGGCCGTTGACCTTGGACAAGTACACCAGGGAGGTGAGGTATCGGACAAGTGGATTAGGTGCGAGCACCTTATTGAGTATCCAGTTGTTGATGTCTCCTTCGCGCCATTCCTTGAAGGGTTGTTCACCACGAGGCAGACGATTGAACCAAGCGGACATGTTGCCCTGGATCTGTTCCATCATTTTGTACGGTTGCCATCGGAAATCACTGTAACTTTTGGGATCGGTGACGAAGTCCTGGAAGGCCTTGATGTTGGCGTTCCAATCCGTCCCGAATACGGTGTTTATGGGGAAACGCTCATAGCCTTCATCGTCCCGAAACACGCCGTCCCTGAAGAATTCATAGGTCAGCTCGGCTCTGCTTTTGTTTTCTTTTTTGATTTTTTCTTCATCGAATTGATTGTAGACGATGCCAACCCAGGCGCCGATGCAGGACAACGCCCACACATCAGACTTATCGTCGAACGTCTTGCCGTCCTCAGCAAGTGCTTTCAGAACCCCGATGTGTAGCCCTGCTGCCGGTCCGCCGCCGCCGAGCGTAATCGCTCTCTTCACCATTGGTTCCTCCCATCTATTTTATCGTGTGGCTTATTCTCCGATCGAGTTTCCGAATTGCGTGAAGAGGAAGAGATTAATCGTTTTTGGGATCATTGGAAAGCGCGGTTGAGGTGGATATTCGACGCTTTCTTGGACCTTCGCATCGAACTAGCGCACATACGCTAGGAGCGCGAGGACTTGGTATCGTGCGATTACGTTTGACCCTCTCGTACAGGTGTGAACCAGTTCGCGTTAGATATTAATCGCTGACGGTAGTAGGAGTAGCTGTAGTCCATTTCGTGACTTCCGGTAATGGCGCGTCAGCGAACTCGCTGAGCGCTTCGTTGAGGTCCGCTCTGTACGGCAAGGCGGACCAGATTTGCTCCGGTTGAGTTCTTCGCATTTTGACCCGAAGTCGTCCTTGGACGGAGCATGCGCTGACCTCCATGGAGAGCGCACCTACGATCGATAAAATCCACTCTCTAAGAGAGACGTGCCTTTGCGACCAAAAAACAATCCTACACATCGTCGCGGGCGTTTTGATGGCCCGGCAAATGACGCCCGAGTACCGAACGAACGTAGGTTACAGTCGCCGCGCAGTGAGATCGCCCGCGGCTATGTCGAAGATGTTGGCAAACTGTGAGGTAGTTTATATCCCTGCATTCTTGGCCCACCCTAATGTGGCAGAGGCTTCTTACTTTAAAGGAGGCATCCAATGCTCGCCGCAATCAAATGGAACTCCCGATATAGCGCTCGCGAATGGGTGATGATGGCTGGGGTGCTCGTCGTCCAACTCCGCACACTGAATGCAAACCGACAGAAGGGTGAAAGCAAGCCAAAGCGGCCACTCTGGAAACACTTCGACGACACTCATCATTGGGACTCAACCGCGGAGGAATGGGTCCCCGACAAGATCAGTGATAGTGCAACGCATTATGCGTCCCGCAGGCCGAGTTCCGAGACTCCCTCTCACTAGTGGGCCTATCGAGCGGTGCGGTCGCGCACAAGTAGCTGGATCGGGATGTGCGTGCCTCTGGCCGCTTGATAGCGATCCAGCAATTGCTTGGGCCGTTTGCCGGCCGCTTTGGTAAACAATCTGGATAACAAGGCCATCGCGCGCGTCGAGCAAGACACTTTCATCTGTCACATGCGTCAACTTGCCTGTCTTTCCCGACCGCATTCGCCGCATTCTCGAAGGAAATGCCGCCTCCGTCGTCGATGATCAAAGTTGGCGCGCGCCAAGCCGTGCAAAGTGGCATATACTCGTAGTATTACAGCCTAACGAAAGAATGCCCCCCGGAACAAATGCAACGCGACGTCCTACGTCAGGAGGACGTCGCGATGCAATTGTGCATCACAACCAGAGGGGAAGTTGCTATGAAGCGACGTTCATTGCTCTTGGCATTGTGTTCTTCCGCCTTCATCTCTGCACCGGCACTGGCCGATGAGGTCAAGCAGGAGGCCGAAAAATTAGCCGTCGCCTACACCGACTGCGTCGCCAAGAAAGACGCGGCCTGTGTCGCTGCGCTCTATACAAAGGACGGGGTCCAGATCAACCCGGGCGGTGTGTTTTCCGATCTCAAGACCGTATACGAAAACAACTTCAAGAACGGCACCGATCATATAGAGATCAGAGTCGGCAACATGTCGGTCATCAACAACGATCTGGTCGTTGCCAACGGCGAGACCGACATCTTCGGTAAGGACCCTAAGAGCGGCGACGCCACCAAGGTTACAGTGTTCTGGGGCGCCATCGACATACGTGAAGGCGGCGCTTTAAAAATCCGCCAGTTGACCGTCGGCATGAAGCCGCCTCCAGCTAAGGAAGCCAGCGCCGAGAAGAAGTAGGACGTCATCATGTCGTAAGTCACCACGCGCCCATCCTCTTTGAGGGTGGGCGTTTGATCTTGCTGCACGCGTCCGAAAGCGAAATACGGTTGCCTCGAAATGCACACCGCTCGCGCGATGTCTGCAAGTGGCCCATCCACGTCTCATTGAGGTCCGTTCCATGGGGCTTAGCGGACTGAATATGCTCGCGTTGAGGTTTTCGCTTTTGAACCCGCACCGCACATCGCGCGGCTGGCAGGCGTACTCGAGATTCTGTGGCAGAAGTCATGGCCGGCCAGTCCCAATGTGTTAGTTTGGGGCGAGTGATAGGTTGTCTCTACCTTTGCCGAGGCATCAGACATGAAGCGGCGCGAGTTCATAACGGCACTCGGCGGCGCTGCGGTGTGGCCGCTGGCGGCTCAAGCGCGCAATCTAAAAAGATTTACCGCATTGGATATCTGACGGCTAATTTGAGCAGCTATCCTTGGGTAAACGGCTTCGTTCGCGAATTAAGTGATCGCGGCTATTCGGAGGGCAACAATCTCACCATCGAATGGCGGGAGGCAAAAGGACATTCGGAACTTCTGCCTGGGATGGCTGCCGATCTGGTCCGGCAGAATGTCGACGTGATCGTGGAACGTTTGAAGTTCGTTCACCGCCGGAATTTGAGGTCGCGTTTGCTTCAATCCTGCGCAAAAGGCAGGATCCGATGATTGATGCGATGACTACCGTCACCGATCCGATGTTCGTCTTTGATCGGAAGAGGATTGTCGACTTCGGAATAGAAAACAAAATTCCGAACGCCCATGAATATCGAGAATGGGTGCAGAGCGGCGGACTGCTTGCCTTTGGTCCTACAATTGATGGAATATGGCGTCGGGGCGCATATTTCGTCGAGAAGATCCTCAACGGGGCAAAGCCAAGTGATTTGCCCGTCGAAGGGCCGAGCGAATTCCATCTTGCGATCAACCTCAAAGCTGCCAAAGATATGGGCCTATCTGTTCCTCAGCATTTGGTCGCGAGGGCTGACGAGTTGATTGTCCGCTAATGACCACCGATTGCAGACCTCCGGGTTGAGGACCGGGAGCATTCCGATGTTCTCGAAGGTCAAGGCGCTCGGCATCGATCTCCCTGCGACGCTGCTCGGCCGAGGTGATTGAATAACGATCTTCTGCGCTGCACGAGTCTGCTGTTGGGCCCATCTCGGACATTCTGACCGGCGCTGATGATGGTCCCCGGAGCTCAAGCGGAAGTAAGCAGCCTGGGACACCAAAGGCCGCTCGTGACCCACTCTAGACGTCATATGCTTCAGGACCGCCTTGCCGTTGAGAGCGTAGCAGCGTCGCGGCGCATAGCGGGGCAGGTGGTCGCCTGCGCTCAGCAGCCCGCGAGATCAAAATGCGAGGGGTACGCGGATATGTCAGTTGGCCGAGGTTTGCATCCAGCCTAGGCCAATGCTACGGGTTTACCAGCGTCCCCTCGTCGGAAACGCGCCACGCTGCCAAGCCGAAACATAGCGTTAGCATCAAGTTGGCCAGCAAGAGCAGGACCGAGGCAAAGTGGCTCACACGCGCCTCGGGAACAGAACGTCCCTCCAGTCCGGAGACAGGTGGATGATTCGAAAAATGCAGCTGTGCTGACCTGGTTGTAGTTTGTAAAAATGCTGGATCAACAGCTTCGAACGGGGAGCGCATCCATCGAGCGGTTCGTGGGGAGCCGGGGACTTCGCGCCGCGCTGATCGTAGCTAAGAGGCACGGCAGGAGTTATGATCTGTTCCTTCTCGCTCGGGTCATTCGCTTCGAAGGAGTCTGGCGCTCCTCGCGACCACGGTTCTGGCTGCTGCTAGTGGGGCGCACGCAGCGGGTGGCTGTGGCGAGGGCTGTCATAGGACAACCGGTGGCGCATGTGTCGTCGACGGCTGGGGCACGGGAGCCAAGGTTCGGAACGAATGCCCGGCGACCGCTCGCCCCCGTCCACCCTGCGGCGGCGGGGATTTCATCTGGGACCGCACCAAACAGGCATGCTTCCAAAATAACCGCACCTGGTTCTGATCTCGCGCCCCATTCAGGCGGGCTCTACACAGCGCAATCTGATCTCAGTGCGATGGCCTCAGAGCGGGTGACAACGAGTTCAGACGGGAACAGCTTGGCCCTTATCTCGGCCAGTGCGTTGCTTCATGGCCCGCTGTCGGCGCCGGCGCTGACGGGCTCGGTTCACGTGCTTCGGATCAGGTGCGGACCTCCAGGCACGGGAGCCGGATAGGGCTGGACTGCTATGATGGTTGTGCGGCCCTGCCGCTGGCTTACAGCTCAACTGCGGACTAGCCGTCTTGGCAGGGAATACCGAAGTTGTCACAAGCGAGAGCTAATGACTCTTTTGCTTTTGTATCCTCGAAGCAAAAGCGAGTGCCGACCTCTGCCTGATCGATCCACCAATCGACGTTACTGCCTTTTGCGATGCGGGAGGCTTCGTCGCGTAACAGGTCCAGTTGTCTTCCCGCAGCACGAACAATCAGGCAATTTTTCTCTTTGGGCATAATACCTTCTCCAATGGCACAGGACGCGAAGTCATTGGTACTAAGAGCCGTGATCACGAAGGCCGCAGCAGGGGGACTGCTGCTGCGGCCCGCGCGGTCAAAAATTCCGGGTCAAAAACGACTAGGTGAAATATGCAGCCAGCCCCGGTGCGATGATCGTACCGCAGCATCTCTGGCTCGCAATATGATCAGTTTCACAATCGGCAGAAGGCTTAACGTGCATCAGTGCCCCGGCTCTCAGGTCCATGGGGATCGGGAACATTCGGCAATCTGGGTGCGTTCGCCTCCAGCTCCGGGCGATGTCTCGGAGCGGACGCGTAGAACTTCCGGCCTCAGGAATCATCTGCCTGGGGCCGCTTTTTCCAGGACCGTCTTGGCGCCCAGTTTGATTTAGCGGTCGCCTATGTCAATTTGGCAGATGAAAGGGTGGCGGTCGGAAGCTATCCGGGATATGTTGGCAGCGGAAGCTGGCGCACTGAGAGACGACCCCGGCTTGGGGGCTTGAGGGTTGATGCCGGGGCCGCTCCGCCAGCTCGAAGAAGAGAGCTAACAAAACCTGCAATTTTTCCTCTGCGCGTTCGTTCCTCCAACGAGCGCTCGATCTCGCAAACTGCGGCGGCTTGCCGGTGCTAAAATCCGGTCTGACCTGAGCCCCTCGGTTGCCGCATCCGGCGCATACACAACGCGCCTCGATATCAGACAGGCGAACATCGTCCGACCAGCGAGCGGCGCTGAGTGCAACGTTGTGGCCGGAGTGGCAGCAGACCAGGACACCGCGTAGGCCCATCTCGCGCATCTCGCCGAAGGTGATCTTGAGCGCTCGGCCGTTGGCGTGTGGCGTCTAGCAGGAGGGGACATGCCACCATCAAAGCGGAAGTACCTCGCAACCTATTGAATGCTCCGACGTAGCCGCCCTAACCGGGCCGCTTTTTCGTTGTGTCGGCTCGGTTTGACCCGACGGGGGGCACTTCCCCATCTAGCCATTCCTGCTCCTCGGCTAAAGCTCGCCACGCCTCTTCCATGCGCCGGTACCGCTTGTAAGCCGGACTATTCTTAGATGGTTCCCTTTCAGCGAGCGTTGCGCAGTTGTCTGCGTTCTCTTTGTAAATCTCTGATGGCTTCATCATCGGCCTCCTGCGTAATGCTTAGGAGAGGAGTCTGAAAGAAATGTGGTTTCGCCCGTCCCAGTTCGAGACGTGAAAGTAACCGGCTAGAAAGCTTCAGCCGTTGTAAAGGCATCGCATTGGGGGATCACAAGGTTCTACCCCGACTGTCAGGACGGCCGGGCTGTGAAGGACGAACACGGGGAGGAAGACCCGAGCGCCGCAGAAGTAAAGCATGAGTCGTTTCTGGTGGTCGCAACGAACTGCTCCGCGAAGGAGCGCTAGCGCTTCGATTTACTCTTGCTCTTCTTCGCGGTCTTCTTAGACGCAGAATTCTTGGTCGCCTTCTGTGGTGCGGCTTTCTTTGCAGCCTCCTTGGGTGGCGTTTTAGCCGGCTTCTTGGCAGACTTCTTCGCCGCGGATACGGTCTTCTTTGTACGAGCAGCTGCGACCCGTCTGTTAGCTCTCATAGGGGCAGGAACGCGCTTCTTCTTCCGAGTGATGATCGGCGGCGGAACAGCGGCAGCATCGGTCGCTTCAGGAATGTAGACTTGCTCGTTGGTCACTCCGGCAACCGCTTCTGGATCGGGCTTCATAGCATCCGCGGCTGCAGTCGAGGCGGTGTCCACGATCTCTTTTACAGTGTCTGAAATTCGTTCGACTATTGATTTTTTAGCCATGGGAGGCTCCCTGAGTCGGGGCAGGATATCTCATTTTTGCGTCGGGAGGGATTGGTGCCGTTCTGGCATCTCCGAGGATTCATTCGAAAGAGGGAAGCGGGATTTAGCGCCCGTTCTATCAAATGATACACCAGCTAGTTATTGCCGGAAGCAAGATGGCAACGGCGCGCTGCTTCGGTGGCACGTCGGGCGGCCCCGGCGCGTCCGGCGCCAGCCCCGGGACGACCGGGGTCGTTCCCCGTGCGCAGCGCGGACCAAAAATTGTGGCTGGTCGACGATCGAATGCCGGATGCGCGGCAAATTCGTACGGCCATCACCTCAGCGGCATCTCCGCTTCGCACGGCCGAAACTAGGCTCAAGGCCGCAACGAAGACGGACCCGGCATAGATAAAGAGGCAGATCAAGAACGCCGCCACAATGCTCACGAGCCATCTTATGGACCGGCAAATCAGGGTGGAAAGGGCATTATTCCAAGATGCGATCGGCAAGGACCTTTGACGCCTCTTGCGCGGCTGTCACCATGGATCGATCTGTTCGTCAAGGTCGCGCTTGGAGCGGCTCAGGGGGAAGCCCATCATCCATCGGGGAATGGCTCAAGCAAGGTCCGATCGATTTGGTTGTCGTTGTCAGGGCTGAGAGCTCCTGCGTTCCAGCTTGGTGGCGTGAGGCGGCGGAATGGGACAGAGAGGGCGCTCGGTTTGCGACTTCGAAGGCGGCGCGAAGTAGGGCGTGTGAAGCGAAATGGGGGCACACCGCGGGCGTGACGCTCTGCTTCGTCGACCAGACCTCGAAGATCTTCCAATTCTGAGAGCTGAGAAGTGAGTTCGCTAAGTTGTTCGACGTAAAGGATTGCGCGAGAGCCTCGCATAAATGTCCTCCCCAGCACAAAAAAGGCACTATCAGGACGGCGTCAGAGCAAAAGATCGCGAGTAGTAAAAGTAAAAGACTACCACAGGTAAAATAGCTGACTGATTCGTCAGGCTCACTGCGTCAGGGTGTCGCGCTTGAGCCGCGGTCCGGTCGTTGGGCCGTCCGCCGGCCGGCACGAGCTGCTCGGTCCGAACGACCGGGATTTCGTTGCCCGTCGTCGTACTGATCGCTTGCGATCTGCTCGATGGTCTACCGATGCCTTTTGACCGTGCCGGCAATATCATTCGGATCGGCGCGGTCGGCGGCGGCACGTTCGCGCAAGGCTGTCCATTCGACCCTGCAACCAATACGGTCCTCGGCGCCGAACATCGTGAATAGAGCTTCAGGCGCCCCTCAGCGAAATCGCCGGATGGGTCAGGGGTAGGGGTATTTCGAACTCCGGACTCGGGGCCGCGAGATGCCAAGTATCGACTCCGCCCGTCGATCCTATTTTGCTCTTTCAGGGGATAGCCGGCCAAGGTTGTGGCGCCATCTCTCAGGAGAATGCGATACAATCGAAGCGGGAATCAGCTCAACCAGGTCCGACGGAATATTGCGATGACCAGAACTTTTCCTGCCGTCGGCCTATTTGCCGGACCGACGTTGGCGCAAGAAGGGCGACTGCCTTTCTGTGCCGAGCAACAGTCGTAGAAGCTCCTGCAGCTCCACTGATTGCTGCACGAGGCATCGGTGAGCGGCGAAGATCCGCTCACCGTGCTTCCGGGGTGCTTCCGGCGCGAATTTTGCGGAGAGCACGATGGAGGTAAGTGTTTGAATTAGCTGGTGCTGCCAGACAGGATTGAACTATGATCACAATCCTGCTTTCCATTGATTTTATTGATGTTTTCGGTCCGGCGATCTGTTTTTGTGTGGCACTCTTGCGTGGCGCCGTAGCACTGAAATTAGCTTAGAGCAGCCGCGATTGCATCACCTTTATTCACGTCGAATGTGACATGAGCAGTCTCGGCGCGAAGGTCGATCTCAGGACACCTGATGGCCCTCCCGCTGCATCGAACCCGCGCGGCTGCCTAGGGAAGTTAGTGGCTTCCATCGACTATCAGATCGGCAGGCCAAACTGCGGCTCTGCCAAGCCCTCCCCTTGCAGCGAGGAGAGTGAGACGTCCAACAGCCGGACCAGCCTGGGAAGCGGCATCGCGTTTTGAAGCAGTGCGATGGACAGCGCTCGAGGTCGTCTCTGCTCGAGACCACCACGGAGACAGACCGCTGCGGGTGATGATCCCGAAGTCCTTGAACTTTATCTTCAGCGTGTCCGTCCGGCCCGGTGCGCCCTTGTCCTCGCAGTGGGGCTTAGACTGATCCCGGATACGCAATCAGCGGGCCCGTACTCGCCGAACAGGCCGAAAGGCTTGCCACGGAAGCCTCCGCAGGATCATATTCGAAGTTCTCCTGAGTTAGCCAGCGCGTCGAATCCCTTCAGCTAAATTCTCTGCACGGCTCCTGCGTCTCGAACCCGATGCCGCGCTCCATTCCCGCCTGTCCGGGTTGCAAGAAGCCGAAAGTTGCAATTGCAACGCGCCCTCGACGTGGCGCTGCTTCAAATGCGAATCCGCCGGCTGATTCCGCTCTGTGCCTCCGGCATCGCACCCTCTCCCCCGGCGTTCCTGGAGAGTGCTGCTTTCAGCATATTCTCAATTCTCATTTTCGATTTCTTCGAGGGGCACTGCTGGCACTCTTGATTCCCGGCCGAGTTCGTGGAGCGGGTGAGAGTGATCTCATCACAAACGGCCTTTGAGGTGGCTGCTGGCGCCGGTGCCTCAGGCCTCGCCCGGTCCGGAGAAGATCGATGGCGGTGGCGTTGTGCGCGGCCCCGGGAGCGGCCGCTCGCTTGCTCCGGACCGGGACGCCGGCTTGCCCTTCGCATCGTATCGCTTGGCGAGATCCAGCAACCGACGGCGGGTGAACGGATCGGCCTTCGGGGCGATGGCGCGGACCCGCTGCGCGAGACCCTGGTAGAATTCCTGCTCCATGACGCACCTCGCAACATCACTGCTCTCAGTTGAGTAGGCTACGGTTGCGAAGTCAAGAAGAGCCGACGCACCCGCGCAACTTTCTGCGACCGACTTGAGATCGCAGTGGCGAAGGACGTTGATGGGCAGCGCGGGGAATCAGATGGCAGTGTCCTATCCATTCCGGAAGGCTTGCCCGGCCGGCCGATAACGGCTGCTTCCGATGAAACCGTGAAGGGGAGGCTGCGGTTCAGCGGATTAGACTCGCACTGAAAATGCAAGCGCCATTTCAGAACTGGCCTGGCTTCAAACAGATACGTCTCGCGTAAGTCGTTGCGCATGCAACCCCGAAATTATTGGACGAATGATGGCGAATATTTATGTCTCGCGATTCCGCAGAGGATTTGAGCATCCCGGCATCTGGAAAACGATCAACTTCGGGAGGAGAAGGACGGCACCCATCCGAAGGCCGGCAAATGAATAGCCTCGATCCGATTTCAGTCATGTTTGTTCGTCAAGAATTCTTCGTACTTTCTCCGCCAGACCGCGAAAGGTAAATGGCTTGCTCAACAAGTTGACCCCCGCATCAAGTCGACCGTTGTGGACTATCGCATTCCGTGTGTAGCCCGTCGTGAACAGCACCTTGATCATTGGATGCAACCTTCTAGCCCGATCTGCGATGTTACGTCCGTGAAGGCCATCCGGGAGCACGACGTCGGTGAAGAGAAGATCGATGGTGCGAGATGATTCAAGGAAAGCAATCGCTGATGCCGCGTCGGCTGCTTCGAAAACTTGATATCCGAGATCGCGGAGCACACCGGATGAATACGCGCGCAAATCGTCATGATCTTCCACAACGAGGATGGCCTCATTCCCCCGTAACATTGTTGCTGTCGGAATACTGCGATCTTCCTGCTTGTCGGGTTCAGTCTTGGACCGAGGAAGATAGAGTTTGACCGTCGTGCCATGCCCCGGTTCGCTATAAATCCTAATGTGGCCACCCGTCTGTCGCACGAACCCGTAAACTTGACTTAGCCCCAGCCCAGTTCCTTTGCCGACCTCCTTAGTCGTGAAGAACGGCTCGAACACGCGATCCAGGGTTGCCTTATCCATTCCGGTTCCAGTGTCGGTGACAGCAACCAAAACGTATTGGCCGGGAGGCACGGGTTCTGGGAGCGCGGCAACATACTCATCATCCAGCCAGGTGTTGCCGGTCTCGATTGTAAGTCGTCCGCCGCCGGGCATTGCATCCCGCGCGTTAACCGCCAGATTGAGGATGCCATGTTCTAGTTCCGATGCGTCAGCAAAGGCGCTCCACAAACCGGCATTGCCAACTATCTCGATCCTGATTTGCTCTCCTAAAGTGCTCTTGAGCAGTTCGCTCATTCCCCCGAGCAAGCGATCTACATCAATGGACTTTGGATCCAGCGGTTGGCGACGTGAAAAAGCTAGCAAGCGGGCGGTGAGTGTGGCCGCGCGCTGGGATGCATGATGCGCCATCGCCTGCGCTCGCATGATGCGCCCAAACTGTGGCGCATCGGACATGCTTGCGATCTGCCGTCCGATCGTATCAAGACCACCCATGATCACCGTAAGCAGGTTGTTAAAGTCGTGTGCAACACCGCCGGTAAGCTGACCGATGGCCTCAAGCTTTTGAGCTTGGCGCAGCGCTGCTTCGGCCTCCGTTCGACGCGCGATTTCTTCCGCTACACGCTGTTCCAGCGTCGCATTGAGTTGCTGTAGCTTTAAGGACGTAGCGGACACATCTTTACGCGCACCATCGAGTGCTCTCGCAAGATGCGTTGCGTGAGTAGCCGCCTCCGTGGCAGAACTTGCGCGCGCTAGGGCCATATGAACCCGCGCTTCAGTCTTTAGTAGTTCAATTAAAAGCGGAAGGCTCGATTCGATATCATTCCAAGGGATAGACAAGTTCCTGCCGACAAATACCAGGATTGCCGCAGGGGTCGAACGAGCGACCGCGGGAACGAGCGTGTTAGCGTCGGGAAATGCTACCTCTCCGAAGAACTCACAGCAGCTTGATGCTTGCTTCAAAAACGCTCGCCAAGACGGGCCGCCAGGCAGGCGCTGGTCAAATCCCTGAGCTGGCGTAAAACTCCCCGTTTCTTCATCCTTCAAGAAAATGAGGAAAGCATCGCCTCCCATAAACTTGGCTAATCGCGCGGCAGCTTCTCGCCTCCCGTTGGCGTTGGCAAAACCACTTAAAAGATGAGCCCCGTCATCCTTCAAGTGACCTACTCGGGAAATACGCAAACGACTGCAGTGCAGTTGTGAAAGCCACTGAACTGCCCCTCCGCTCGGGCGATTTGACCGTGGGTGTTACACCCCGTCAACGGCACTTCCGAAAATCGTTCTTGCAGGCTTGAGAGTTCCAACCCGAACTCGTCTCCCATACGGAGGCGAGTAGCGACGCAATCAAAGAAAAGGGCCGCCGCTGGGGGGCCGCCTAATGCATCCAAAGCAGCATTTGCAGCCTGCTTCGCGGCAGAAACTGCGGATGCCGTGCTAGTCTTCATAATTCTTACAACTGAACCAACGGGGACCTCAGCGGCGCACACAACTGCGCCTTCCTCATCCACAGCCAGAGGAACACGCAAGCGATGTTCAGCTCCGCTATCAACCCCAATAATATTGTGCAGGAAGAATGGTAACGGTTCTTTCCGATCCAAGTTCTGATGAGTCTCTTCCGCGTGTTCTACGAATGCTTCGATCGCTGGAAACCCATCAAGGCTTATCACTTTCATGCCGTCGCTCGCCGTGACGCGATAGGCTCGGGACGCAGGTTTCCAGCCGTGACTAACACCCACGCCGATCGGCTTCGAGGAGAGAATCTCCAATGCCACCGCGGCGTCGGACAAAACTTCTTCTCCACAAAATACAGTGGTCTTTTGAAATTGAGCGTTGTCCCCCGCTCCTCCACCAAAAAACTGATACTGACCGGCTGTAGCTAACGTCAACTGATCTACTAAAATATCAGCATGCCCAGCTAGAGCATCAGCTAGAACGAGAGCAGCCCGAAACGGAAATCGTCCGGGCGGTGTTGGTGTAAACCTCGAAACTATCTCCTGGGCTGCCGCAGTGGCATCCATCGCGAGGTTACGTCCAACACTATGTGAGAAGACCACATCGTCGCCCACCAACCCCAGTGCACACGCCAAGCCTTGACCACTGCTCACATTCGTAAACTCGCCGGCAGATGAAGCTCCAACAACGATGGTATCGGGCAGCTCCTTTTTTATGGCAGAAAGTATCGCTCCGTGGTCATGCTGAGGAGCTGCAAATAACACCAAGGCAGCAGGCGGTGTGCTTAGGGATCTTCGTATTTCGGTGGCCAGAAATTCGCCTGCAGTCGAGCTATCGCTCGAATCCGTCGAGACTACCGACGCTTTCATTGTTTCCCCCACTTAGACAACAGCAGTAAACAACCTCCGAAAGGATAAGTTCCAAGTAGCTCGAAAATATCAAGGGGCCTCGAGGCGGCAAAGTGACGTAAACCTTTTGGGGCTTTTACTCTGCAATCTGCCAATTCTCACCGTCGGTAATCAAAGGTTTAAAGCGAAGTTGGTTCGGGGTGTCGTAACGCTTTAGTCGGGACGCTTTCCTTCTGGCGACCCAAAGCGGACAGCTATCCGCGATCGAGCCGTGGTCGGCTGGACCTTTTTTCGGAGCGGCGGCCTGATGCGAATGTCTGCTGTCGGGCCGACGAGAAGTGGTCAACCGAACGGCCGACCGACGCGATTGACCCGAAGCGGACATCGCGAATCCTGCAAGTGCTGCTCCTGTCGCCTTTCCGAGTATGATTTTGGAGGTTACAATGACTCATTATTATCGTGCCTCGGAGCGGAAATGAAGTAGCGCCCCTTCATGGCTCTTGATGGCCGTGCAGCTTCTTGATGGCCGTGCAGCTGATGGCGGTGCGGGTCCATGAATGTGATCGGCGCAGCCATGGGAGCGCCCCGGAAAACGCCAATCAGCCGGACGCGACGAAGGCGTCGGCGGCTCTCAGAGGATCAGATCGTGTTGGAAGGGTAGCTGTCCGCCCTTGCCAGCAGCCTCCCCGTCGAAACGCCAACCCTCCGGCGCCTCATCGGCCGGATGGGGCCATGCGGCCGCGGCGGAATCGTACTCCGGATTGAGCGCGGCGACGGGTACCGAGGAAGTGACCGCCGGGGGCGTCGAGCTGGCATGCTGCTGTTCCGCACCCGCCTCGAAATGGAACGCGGGCTCGGCCCGGTTGTCAAAGCCTTGGTCGTCGGCGCCCTGAATGACCACGGTCACGATCTGCGGCGTGCCGTCGATCGTGGTCACGGTGAAGGTGTCGGTCAGCGCGTCACAAGACCTCAAGGCCTGGACCGCGGGATTGTCGGGGTTGAGGACATATGTCCACGTGCCGCAGGTCGTCATCGTGAAACTGCCGTAGCCGTGGTCGCTCGCCTGCGGACATGTCGTGGCCGTGAAGGTGTCGTCGGGATTGTCGACGTCCCGCTCGGACAAGGTGCCGCTGGCGCTTGGCGGGGGTTCGCAGGAATTGCTTGGCTCGGTCACGCGTCCGCAAATATCGCCGCAGACGACCGCGGCGTCGTTGGCGCCCTCGATGGTGACCGTCACCGTCTGTGCCGTACCGTCCGCGGCCCTCACGGTGAAATCGTCAGTCAGCGATTGACCTGCGTTCAGCGCCTGCACCGCGCAGTTGCCGTTGTCGAGCGCGAAGGTCCAGTGCCCATCCGCGGTCATGGTGAAGCTGCCGTAACCGTGGTCGCTCGGCTCCGGACATTTGACGGGATCGAACGCGTTCGACGGGCCGTCGACGTCGGTGGCGGTCAAAAGGCCGCACGCGGTTGGGACGCCCTGCGCGGAATTGTCGGCTCCGCCTGCTTCGACCACGCGACCATGCGTGTCCCCGGAGATGACGGCCGGATCGTCGGCGCCTTGGATGGTCATCGTGACGACCTGCGGCGTGCCGCCGATGGTGGTCACGGTGAAGGTGTCTGTCAGGGTCTGGCCCGCCGTTAGCGCCAGCACCGCGGCGCTGGCGGAATCCAGCGCATAGGTCCAGTGCCCGTCGGACGTCATCGTAAAGCTGCCATAGCCTTTGTCGCTGGCATGCGGAGAACTCACCGCCGTAAACGTGTTGGCCGGATCGTCGACATCGGTGTCGGCGAGTTTGCCGGTCGCGGTTGGGACGTGGTGCGCCATGGCCGCCGCCGCGATTGCGGCGGCAGTCATGGCGATCGTGGCGACGGATCCGCCGGTCTCGCCGCTTATCGCTGCCGCGTCATCGGTGCCGGCGATGTCGATCGTGAAGGTTTGGCTTGCCGAGGCAAAGTCGTCGGACGCCGTGATCGTGAAGCTGTCGGCGTTCGGCGCCTTCAACGCGTTGATAGCGTCGTTGTTCGGTACGTAGGCGTAGGCGCCGGTCCCGCTGTTCAAGTACAGGATTCCGAAGGAGCCGGCCTTCTCGACGTCGTAGCTTGCGCCCGCGACGGTGAAAGCGCCGATCGCGCCGCCCGCGATGCCGAAGGTCGGGGTCGTGCCGGAGCCGAAGCTCGTGGCCGAGAAGCTGCCGCTGCTCGCCGAGAACTCATCGAACGCGACTGTGTCGATCTCGACGGGGCCCGACCCGAGCGTCAGTGTCGGTGGCGAATGGATCAACGGCCCATCCGGCACGAAGCTGGCCGGCACCACCAGCCCGGGAAGGGCATGTTGTGGATTGGGCCCGTCCGGCGCGTGGAAATCGATCGGCTGCAGCGTCTGATCGACCGCTTCGCCCGGAGGCGTGCCGGATCCGGACGGCCCATGGTCCTTCGAGTAGTTGTCGAGCACGTCCTGCTGCCGGCTCTGCAGGTCCTCCATCCGCGAAGCGTTGTTGGCGACCTGCGCGAAGCTGACGGACGATCCGGTCTTGCTGAGGATGACCGTCTGCCCGGGATCGTCCACGATGATGTGGCGCGGCACCGCCTCCTTCGTGATGAGTTCGAAGGTGCCATGCTCGAAGCCCTTGTAGGTGATGGAGGCATCGTCGAACAACGCGAGATCGGGATCGGCGGCCCACGCTTCTTTCAGCGCCGTCAGGATCAACGGGACGAAAGACAGCGCTCCGGCCCATCCGAGTCTCGCGACAACCGCCGACTCTACAGCGCGCCCGCCGCGGACGGACGACGGACTGCGTTGGTTCTGCGCCGGCCAAAGACCGGTGAAGACACGTGCGAGCGACATCTTGAACGCCTCGCATGCTGCCCGCTTCCGCCGAAGCGGCCGGACCCATGGATCGCGTGTGAGTCCACCCGCCGAGGTGTCCGGTTTTGCGCATCAGACTACGCTTTGTCATCCCGAGACCCCTTCACGAAATGTTGACTGAGTGCGCGCAAATGCGCTCTTTTGTTGGCGCTGAGCGGTCGGGACCATCGTCCGTTGCGACTAAAGAGTGGCGGTCGCAACATGCGGTATGGTGCGCCGGGCGCGCTCTGGCATCATTCCGCCGAAGCGGGCACTTCACGGACGGGAGCGACGCATGCACGGACTAAGGACGGTCGCAGGACTTCTCTGCCTTTTGCTCGTTGCAGTGGCGTATCCGCCTGCGCCGCTTCGGGCGCAGGACGTCAAGCCAATCGGCAAGGTCGTGACCGTCGCTGGCAAGGCAGTGATCGAGCATATCGATGCCGCGGTTGTGCAGGCGAGACTGTCCGAGAACGGGGCCAGCGCGAAGGTCGGCGATCCAGTCTATCGGGGCGACGTCGTCAGGACGGGCGCCGACGGGCGCCTCGGTATCAATTTCGCCGACGGCAGCTCCTTCAGCCTGTCGAGTAACGCCAGCATGGAAATGAGCGAGTTCGTCTACGATCCGGACGGCAAGGACAATTCAACCCTGATCAGCCTGACCAGAGGCACCTTCACCTTCGTCGCCGGCAGCGTCGCCAAGACCGGGAGCATGAAGGTGGACACGCCGGTGGCGACGTTGGGGATCCGGGGCACCACGCCCCACATCGAGATTTCGGACGACGGCACGGTCAAGTTCGCCACCCTGATCGAGGAGGGCAAGGATGCGGTCATGAAGCGGAAGGCCGGTCCGACCGTTGCGCCTCCCCGGCAGCGGAGGGCCGACCGCGCTCTCGGCATCTGCCGGGGATGCTGAAGGTCTTCGGGACGGCGCCAGTTATGATCCTGCTGCTGGCCGCCCCCGCGTCGGCGCAGAAGCCGGAAGGTCAATTCCGGAACGTCGAGCTCTGCAACGCCGCTTCGTCCCCCGACCGGAGGATCGAGGCCTGCTCTGCCTTCATCGCAGCCGGCCGTGGCGGGCCACAGGCCTTGGCCATCGCCCACAACAACCGCGGCATCGCCTACGCAGCGAAGGTCGACTACGACCGCGCTGTCGCCGACTTCGAGGCGGCCATAGGCATCGATCCGACCTTCGCCAAGCCCGTCAACAACCGCGGCGCGGCGAGACTGAGGACAGGCGACTACGACGCCGCGATGGAGGATTTCGACCGAGCCATCGCCCTCCAGCCGGCATACCCCGGCGCCTTCGTCAACCGCGCCCAGGCCTGGCTGAAGAAGGGCGATCTCGTACGCGCCGAAAGCGACTACACCGCCGCGACTCGTCTGAACGCCGACATGGAAGTGGCTTGGAGCGGCCTTTGCTGGATCCGGGCGAGCACGGGCGACCCGCAAGGCGCGGTGGAAGCCTGCGACAAGGCGATCGGGTCGGGCGCGCATACGGCTGCGACCTACGATTCCCGCGCGCTCGCCCACCTCAAGGCTGGACGGACCGATGCGGCCATCGCCGACTACGACGCCGCGCTACGCATCGACCCCACGCTCGCCGCCGCGCTGTACGGTCGCGGCCGGGCAAAGATCCGCCGCGGCGAGACGGCTTCGGGAGAAGCCGATGTCGCGGCCGCGAAAGCTGTCCGGGGCGACATCGCCGAGGAATTCGCGCGCTACGGCGTACCGTAGTCCGTCCTCAACGCGTGCCCGTCGGAGAATGCCATCTCTCCCCTACCGAGAGAACCTGAGCTGCAGCAGTCGAGCAGTTTTTTTATTGATTTTTCCCCCAGCGAGCGATACCCGAAAAATGCTAAACGGTTCTGCTTCCTACAAAACCGATAAGCAGACGTACGAAACAGAGCCAGATGGCGAACTCATCAGCTTTCGAGTCAAAACGGGGTCAGTTGATCGACTGATAAGCTTTCATACGAAGCGGAGTCAGCTGGCCAACTGATAAGGTAATACGCAAAACCTTATCAGTGCTCCGCTGGTCCGGAATGTGGACGAGTACGTATCCCGCCTACCCGAGGATCACCGCTCCTCCAAACGGGAATGACCAAGGCGTTGAGGATTCTAAAATTTTCGGTGGGGTGAGGCGCGGTTGACGTGACTAACTACGGTTACAAGCTACAGGATTTGCTCGCCGCTGCGAGACCACCGCGGCACGTCCGGCCGACGAGCGTGCAGGTCGGCGGAAGGCCGGGATGTGAATCGGCATCGAAGCATGCCCCCTCCAATGTGATGTGAATCAGAGACTTATCGTGCCGATCAGCCTCGGGCCACGCCGATTCACACCACGGCTCAAGGCTCAATTCGCGCTTCAATAGTCTTCGCGCGCGAATTCGGAGGTCCCGCGCCGAAGCTCGCCGGCGCAGAACATATCGGCCAGTGACACCGCTAGGGTAACGTAGCCGATCCGGCCACGCCGCGATATCCGCTCAGGCGAATTGAGAATATCGGGAAAGCTGAAAGAAGGACTCCGCTTCGTAGGACGGATCGGTGGCCAGTCGGGCAAGCCTTTGCCCGATGGCAGGCGCGAACTTCGCACCGTGGCCTGAACACGCGGAGCAGACGATTAGGCGGGAATCCGGCCAGCGATCGATGATGAATTCCTCGCCCGCATCGGGCAGGCGGTCGGCGGGCACGGTGTTGGTGTAGAGGCAGACGTCTCGATCGATGATTGGCCCGGCCGCGCCCGGGACAAGGGCCGCCAACGCATCGCCGACCGGGCGGAGTTCGGCCTCGGTGGCCTGCGGACCCCAGTCGTCGGGGCCGACCACGGGCCCGTGGTTGTGAGGCGCCGCTTTGACGCCGCGCTGTTCGAAGTCCGGAAAGCCGTAGACCACGTCGTTCGGACCTCGGTCCAGAATGAAGATCGGGAAACGACCGAGCGCCACAGTGTCAGGGCGGGTCGGCTTGAACCAGCCGACCGCCTGTCGGGTCACGTTGAGCAGCGCGCCCAGTGTCGGGAGTGCGCGACCGAGCCATGGACCCAGCGCCAGAATCGCGCGCTCGGCGAAGAACTCTTCGGTCACCGTGCGGATCGATACGCCGTCGTGGTGCGGCGTGAAGCTCGCGCGTTCCGGAATCACACGGTTGCCGGCGCGTGAGCGCATCAGTCTCATGACGACACCGGTCCGCAGTATCGCGCCACCGTCTTGTACTACGACGTCCCAGTCGTCGGGCAGGGCGAAAGCCGGAAATTCCTTGTTCGCTACGGTCGCGGTCAACATCGGATCAGGGCGCCCTTTCGCGATCGCGGCCGCGCGTGACGACGCCACCATCGCAGAGCCGGGGAGGCCTGCCTCCAAAACAGGGGTTTCCGTCAGAACCGTTTGACGGCTTTCGGCCTGCAGCCGGATCCAACCGGCATGAGCCTCGTCGCTCAGGCTGGTGTAGTTGGGGTTTTCGAAATTGAAGCGACGGAAAATTCGACATGAACCATGTGACGAGCCTCGATCCGAACCGGGTCCGACAGGGTCGAAGCCGAGCGCATCGACGCCGGCATCCAACAATGAGTTGAGCGCTGCTCCGCCCATGAGTCCTAGACCCAGCACGGCGACTTCGCATTTTCGCATGAAGGCCTCGCGAGCGATGCTACGACTCGCCGATCATCCTGATGATTTCGCGGGTTTACAAGGTCTACGGGAGGGCGATTACGTAGCGAAAGGGACCGCGGGGCGACAGCGGGCCAGATCCGAAAGTCTGAATAGGAGCCGCAGTCAACGGCGCCCGTCTCCATAGCTTTAGTTTCGGCCGCAGGAGCAGGTCGGTCGCGGCTTAGCGCGACCATGGCCACGATAACGACGGTTGCGGTTTTATAGCTTGCGGTCTGGCAATTGGCGCCGGCTTTGGCGCCTGGGCAACATTGGCCGACTGCCGTGGACGCGGCAATGGTACTTCCTGCATGACCTGTGGCTTTTCTGGGATTGCGTTCGTACCTTCAGGCATCATCTCCTTTGGTGCTGAGGCGTTCGCCGTGGCGCGGGCGAGTTGCTCCTGGTTTGCGTTGAGGCGATCGGTGAGCGTTTGACTTTCGCGGGCCATCTGGATCTGGATCCCTTTGACATCGTCGATGACACGGCTGTTACGTGCGAGTTCTTCCTGGCCTGTCTTGAGTTGGCGCGCCACATTTTCATTGTCGTGGACCAATTTCTCTTGCGTCACGTTAAGCTGTTCGACTGCTTGCCTCAAGGCAGCGAGATCGCGCGTCATCGACTGCAGCTGCTGCGTCAAGTCGGAAACCAGGGCGATTGCAGACGGCGCCGCGTCTTTCGGCGCCGCAGCATCTCGGGGGCCCCGCGTCAGGGGTGCAGGGTCCGAAGGGGCCCTCATCGCCGGTTGTGCGGAGGACGACCACCACCACCAAGCAGCAAAGGACACAGCCAACAGAGAGCAGACGAAGGCCACGTGGGGCTGTTTCGTCGGTTGATGGTTCGTTGCCGGTGCGCGAGACGTCTCCATGGTCGGCTGGACCGAGGCACCGTCTTCCGCCTTGCGCGTCAGGTGCGAAAGCTCCTCCGCGATCTGCCGTTCCGCGACGCTGTCGTCCCGCGTGGAAGCCATTTGGTGCTCCATGTGAACCCTTGACGATGGTGCTGACTTTCGTTGTTTAGCACAGTTTTAGCCTGTGCGCTCGGGCCCAGCGCTGCGCGCGAAGGCGCCGTCGGCAAATGAGTCCGATCGCCGAAAGTTCGAGGCTGATCGAGGCAGGAAAAAGCGCCTAAACTCCAGAGCGGCGTGTGCTTATGCCGATGTATGATGTCGAATGGCAGGCTCGCGTGTCTTGCAGCGGGCGCACTCAACCTCCAGCCAGGCGAGTCCGCCACTAAGCATTGATCGATCGTCGGGCAGGGCTGCGCAGGGCCCCCGTAGCATTCCATGCGGACGGACCAGGCTTCCGCCTCCGCCCGTCGGCTTCTCGAACGGCCTCCTGGGCGCGCTCGCGGGCTCCTTGCGCATCATCATCGCGCCCATAATCCGGCCGCTCCAGACTACCTCTCCACACTTTTCGCGGAGGATTCCGCAGGTGGCTTGTGAGGCTAACCGTCAGCCGGGAGCCCCACACCTCACTTCGGGTCAAGCGCGACTGAGCCTAGCGGCTCCCGCGATCTAATGTGTCAACGTGGCTCGAACCGTAGAAGTGACAAGCTCCGCGCGGAAAAAACGCAGAGCGCTTTCGCGGAAGGGGGCGAGCTACTGGTCCCTGGTTCTCGCCGCGCCGAGGATATCCACTCCTCCGAACTCTGGGCGCTAAGCTTTCGCGAAGACGTTCATTTTTCGCAAACCGTGGACGGCTCTAGAAATAAGCTACAGTAAGGAACTACGGTAACTCGGCTAAATGGCGATACGTGATGCCACTGTGGACATCCGCCTGCAAGGATTTGAACTTCTTTGTCCTGCTGGGCTCTTCCGACTTCGACGGGCATAGTGTCCTTTGGCACGCCTCGTGCCGCTCAACTGCGAATACTTTCTGCACACGCCGGTTTCGATTGTAGCTTCTAAAATCTTCCTTGCAGTCGCTCTTCGTCGCGTTCGTGCTCGGAAGGTCGATCCCCCGCGGATTTAAGAGAGCTGCCAGCCTGCACGCAGGATGCAAGTTAGATCAAGATTTCAGAGCTCGCTGGGCGTCACCGATCTCGCAATTTCGCCTACGTGAACGGGCGCGGGAGCAGTTGGATCATCGCGGCCAACCGGGCTCAGGCGATGGCATGTAAAGACGCAGCCCTGCCGGGAAAGGCATCGATGAGCTGCAGCCGCGCCCTCTCATGCTGTGAGATAACGGCCGGCACGATCCAGACCTACAAGGCCGGCACGTAGGGCAGGGGGCTCCGGCTAATCGTCGAAGCACGGTCCGCATTGCAAGTTAGACGGGCAGCCGAAGCCAAAGGTCGTTGCTGGACAGCGTACCGGCCGGCGTGGCTATCTCCATATCGACGACGCGAAATGAGCCGGGTTGATCATCATACAGGTAACGAAGATGCCAGACGGAGCCAAGTTCTGGTGTAATGGCGAAGTCATCTAAGGCACTCGCGACGTATCGAACGGCATCGCGATGTGCTATCGGCGCGGAGAACATCGTGTCCGTCAGCGTGGCGAGGCTCATACCCTCCAGGAGCATGGTTCGCGCGACTTCGTCTCCGTGGACGAGCCTGAGGACGGATACGAGGGCCGCGATAGCGTCAGGGTTCTTTAGAGACACGGCAGATTCGTTTCAGGCCAAAAGGCGGACTATTGACGTAAGGGCGCGTGGGCGGCGGTCGCGTGTTTTCGCAGGGCATGGTCGTCCGCTACAACACCTCAGCACGAACCTGAGCCACGCCACGATTCGTAATCCCCAAGCTGCGCGCAGCCGCCAGCGAGAGGTCGAGGACGCGGCCACGGACCCATGGTCCGCGGTCGGTGATACGAACCACCACCGACTTGTTCGTCTCAAGATCAATGACGCGGACTCTCGTGCCGAACGGCAGACGGCGATGCGCCGCGGTTAGTAGATTCCGATCAAACGATGAACCGCTCGCTGTCTTGCCTTTGGAATACGAATAGTAGGAGGCTTTTCCGGAAATAACTCGATTGAAAGATTGAGCGCCTGAACGATCTTTCAGGGGCTCTTGTCCGCTCGGGCGTTGCGCTTGCGGCTCCTCCTTCTTTGTCTTATCGAGTCCTTCAGGAGCGGGCTCGGCGTGAGCGTCTGGCACGATGGACCATCTATCATTGAATGTTTGCCCAACGGCTGGGGCGGCGTGAAGCCCCGTCCAGATTGAGACCGCTGCAATCACGATCATTCCAGAAAGCGGACGCATGATCGACCTCACTACAAATCACCAGACTGACAAACAATGCAAACTCGTAAGGCGCGTTCCGGCACATCGGGATTCATGTGTAGAGAGGTGATCTGATACCGATTTGAATGTGTTGCATGGCGAAGAGTGGAAGCAGTGCAACAAGCAGATGGTCCGCTGCAGCGCATTCACGAGAACCGGCGAGCCGTTCTAGAGCTCGACGCTTTGCGAAGCAGCGTCAACCTGGCCTGGCGTGCAGGCGGTTCAGTGGCGTGAATCTCTTCGCCTGATTATAGAGACGAGCAGGACATTGAACGGGCCACGGGCAGCTCGTGGGGCGAGATGCCGCGAGCCGCCTAAGAAGCTCCGCGCGTTATCCAGCCTCGCTCGCAGTGGATCGCAACCGTACACGGCTCTTCTGTGTTATTCCAATCGCCGGCAGTTTGCGTCTTTCGCGCTTCTTCAGCGAAACTGCCTCGGAGCAATTGCTATGAACATAAATCTCCGAAACGAACTCGCGAAGTTGTTGGATGACGTCCAAATAACGCCAGAAAATGTCGGACCTCAGCAGTTGGCTACCACTTCTCCCACAGGAATGCATGCGCGAAGGAGGCCGGTGACATAGGGACTGCTCTCAGCTGGCGCATGCGCTCTGGTTCCACTGGCGTTTAACGTGGCCGCTGTCCTCTCTCCTCACTAAAACGGTTGAGCAAAGAACCAAAGGCCGCCTCAGTTGGCGGCCTTTTTACAAGTAGGGTACGCCAGTTTACGTGAACGAAACCTCTGATCAGTAGCGCCGATAGTACCGATGGGCATAAGGCCGACGAACGACGACTACGCCGCGGCGATAGGCAGGACGATAGACCGGGCGGGTTCGGACGCATCCGTGCCGGCCGCAAACCAGAGCTACCGTCTCAACGTTCGCGATGTTTGATTGTCCCAACGGAGCAACGGGCATTGCCGATGCCGTTGCAATTGAGAATGCCGCCCCACCGAGAACGGTTATTGCGGCAAGTGTAAGTTTGTATTTCATCCATGCTACTCCGGCGGAGCCCATCCCCGCTGACCAACCTTAGACGTTCCTTCCTGAACCTCGGATGACCACGCCGCAGCTTTCGCGCGCGCCCTGGCTGGCTGTATGTTTCGGCACAATTGGGCCACGCGCGAGGGGTTGTTCTCTCGATCCTATCCGCCGGGCGGCCGCGCGGTGGCTCTGCGACATGGCTTGCCAATGAAGTTCACGCTGGCGCGCCGATCACCTCGTATTCGAAGCCGACGCCCTCCCGATCGTTCTCATCAATCCAAGCCTGCGCCACCTCCTCTGTAGCGAACCACTTTCGGCGGGGGCGAGGCGCGCCATTACAGATCCTCGCGCAAGGAGGATCTTGTGAATGCAGCGCGCGTCGCGCGGAACGGCCCCGACCCCTGCGCAAGCATGGCTCACCGGGGAAGGGGCGCCCCGGTCCCCATTGCGGAACGAACTCCAACCGAAACGGATATTCGGGTATTCGGGTCCGTAGGCGCCGGTTGGTTCCTAAGCCATAGGTCGATCTTGGGAGCCTCGTAAATTGTTCTAGAGTACTGCGATGGCTGGCAAGAGAACGTCCGAAAGAGAGTTCCTGCCCTCCTAAACCAAACAGGCGAGGTGGAGGCGCGGCAGGTTGTCCAAGAGCAAGTCTCGATCACCAGCCGGCGCTCGTCAAAGGTTCGAAAGTAAGATGAAACGAAGGCCGTCACAGTTGGCGGAGTCGTATTGTAGCTTCCGGCACTTGGGAACTGCCATGCGGTACGTTGCGTATGTGGTCGATTTATCCGGCGTTGCTCGGGCGGTTTATCAAGACAGTCCGACGGATGAAGGCGCCAGAACGCGAGCAGAGAAATTTCTCGATACGTACCCCGCCGTAGAGGTGTGGGATGGTCCTCGCAGAATTGCCCGGCTGGTGCGTGAGAGCTCGGGCTGACCGGTCGAGAAAAAGCGAGAGCTACGCCGGGTTGGTTCGGATCTGCTTACGATCATGAATTGACATTTCGCCGCGGCTCGTGGCTTCCAAAATCTTCATGGCGCGCAGGAACGAGCGGTTCGACTTTTAATTGTTGCCCAAGCAACCGTCCAGGTGCGGGAACCTCGTGGCATTAACATCGACGCGCGTGTTATGACGACTGTTCAAACGGCCTTGCTATTGCGGCCGCAGTGCACGCTCTGCACTAGATCGTGGGCGGTAATCGACACATCAAGCATCAGAGGGCACGGCGGATGTAACCGGCTCGACGATCTTAAGGGCCCGACGTGGAATGCGTCGGGGCCGTTTGTTAGGGCTCCATCTACACCGGCAGCCGCTCAGGGGCGCGAAGCGGAAATTATATCGCTTCGATCCGAGCGTTGCCGGTGGTCACCCCGAAGCAGACTTGACAAGTCGGACGAGTGCAAGGCTCTCTCTCTCTCTCTCTCTCTCTCTCTCTGCGAGTTAATCAGATAGCGTCGCAACGTCTGGCCGTGAGGGTTGACGATATTGGACCGCGATCGCTGTTAACCTTGGCCGCTTTTCGGCCAAATTGTTGTTTGTTGCTTGGTACTCGGGGCAGGACCTCATTTTGGAGCCCTGCAATGTTCAAGCAAGTATTTTCTGCGTGTCTCTTCGTTGTCCTCAGCTCGATCTGTTCGGAAGCAAGACCCTACCGCATCGGCCACGCGCCCGAATGCAACGTGATCATGCCATGTGACTTCTCGTCCGCGCAGACGCGCGGCGAACGAATTTCGCAATATTCACTGCAGGCGTATCGTCCCAAACAACTCGTAGTAACCGCAGCCAACAGCTTGGCGATGAGTGTCCCTGCTGAGAGCCGGATCGCCGGGGGTCGGCCGCCCGGCTGCCCGGCGGCATTCTGTGGTTGTGGCGCAGCGCTGCGCGTGTTTGGTCGTGTGGTGCCTGAACTAAACCTCGCAGCCAACTGGCTACGCTTTCCGCGTACGTCGCCGTCGCCCGGAATGGTCGCGGCACGCCGTGGGCACGTCTTCGTACTAGAACAGCATCTCAGAGGCGACATTTGGATGGCGTATGACGCCAACTCAGGCGGACACGCGACAAGGATGCACGCGCGATCGTTGCGCGGCTATACAGTTGTCAATCCACACGTTGCGGCCTGAAAGAGCGCGCGCCAGTTGGTGTACCGGTTTGTCGCTACCCGAACGTCAGCGCGTGTGCCCACGACCGCCGCCTGTGGCGCACTGGAAGGGACGGCCCCCGACCGCCAGCCCCCGTGTTGGTCGGGGCCGATTTTCGTCTGGTGCCCAACGCTCTGACACCATCTGACGAGAACCAGCCGGTTGGTTTTCCGGTTTTTTACAGAGTGGCGTTATGTCGCGTGCGATTGCCACCGTTCAAATTCGACTGGGGCGCCGCTACGCGCTTCCAAGTGGTTCGCAGCGTCATACCGTTTGGAGTTCAGGGATTGTCGAATTTTAGTTCGTCTGAGTTTAGCAAAGTAATCGTTCTTTTCTGATTGGGAATGGCGGCGACATTCGCGGAGGTGCTGGCTGCAAGGTTGACCATCATACCTTTTGTATTTTCGTCAACCGAGTATGTGCCGTAATAGGCAAATGCTTGACGCCACGATACTTTGCGCCTCCTCGGGCGTCGCCTTGGCTCGGTCATTAGCCGCAATCTTTGGAATTTCCGCGCGCGATTGGAAAAGCGAGAAATGGCCATCAACTGAGAAAATCATCACACCCTTTGGGGAAGGACCGAAGGGTTCGCCTATTTGGCCGTCGTCCATTTCACTGGTAACAGCGACTAGCGTCCACGCACCAACAAGCTGTTCCTTAGCCGACTTCTCTTGCGCGAATGCTGCGCCCGACAGGGCAAGCCCAAGCCCGATAGCAACAATGGCTTTGTTCATTATGTCCTCCACCACAAAATTTAATTGTTCAACTACGGTCACGTGAGATCAAGGTCGGCGTGAGCTTCGGGGTCAAAATCGGCGATGAAAACCCACACGATGCCATTCCGATCTAACCTGGACAGCGGGCCCACCCACAGACACAGACTAGCCGCAGTACCCACGTGCCAACCGCCAACCCAGCAGGAATGCCGGCTGATCTCCTACCCAGATGTGTGTCTCGGGATCATCGACCTGCGGCGGAGAGCGGGTCGGCCCACCCGTAAATTTCCCAAGTGCCGCGCCTGCCCCTGATCTGGTACGACGGCCCCAGCTCACCGGAATGAGGCGCATTCGGCCAAATGGATGATCTCGCAATGCTTCTCGCCGAGCTGGAGCGGTGCAAGGCAGAGTTCGAGCACCTGCAAACGGAGCTGAATTCCCCAAGGGGCGCCGGCCCAGTACAGCCAACAACGCTCCAAGATCTGGCGCGCCGGATGAGCGAGATCGCGGCCCGTCTTGAAGCTGCAACGCGCGCGATCTCAAAGGGACCTGCCAGCGGAATACATTGAGCAGTTCCGTAGCGCCCTAGCGAGCCGGCCATCTCCGGTTTGAAGCCAGAACGGACTTGTCCACTTCGCGGAGTACATGGTCTAGTTCGCCATTGGCCGTTGCTCAAGCACCGCAACTCTCCGGCTTGCGCAGGATCAAAACGGACAGCCCCGTTCTCACTAGCCTCACACCTAGCCGAACAACCTGCGGTTCAGTCTGCTGAGGTTATGGGCGCCCAATTGACCTACCCCGATGGAGCGCCGCGCCTGTTACGCCAGTACTCTCGCAATGGCATCCCGCAAGGTTTGCCGTGCGAACGGCTTGCGCAAATAGGCGACGCACCCGGCGTCCACCGCCTCAGGGCCTCGGTCAGATGCAGCTGGAACGCGCGCAGCTCTTCCGCCGTCGCACTGTCGGGGGGAGGGCTGAGGAAAACCCTAAGCCTCTTGACGGCGCGGATGTACTCGCGTTGCGTATCGGGTACGAACCTGCGCATGTTCATGTCGTCGAGCATGCGTTGGCGCAGCGGGCTGATGGGCTTCTCGCTCATTGGGGGCTCCTGTCTTGAGGTTGGAGTGCTTGACCCCTCGATCCTGCAGACGGAGCGCCCGCCCGTCACCTGTGCTCGTTCAAACGGTTACAGCGGTAGACGTGATCGGCGGACCGCGCCGCCAGCCCTCCCGCGAGAGCGGGTTCGTTCTTTGACCCGAAGCCGAAGTTATCAGTCAGCCTTTCATGCCATCCAGACCGGGATAATCTTTGTAAATGTTTTCCTGAAGCACGGAGTCTATTCCGAGAGATGATATCGCCGACCGATGTCCTCAATCTCAGAAACTCAGCTACTGGAGATTCTTGGGCGAGCGTGAGCGCCAGGGATAACTCTCCATGATCCGATCTACGTGCTGTTTAAATCGTGTGGCTGATTTCGCGTCCATAGACCATCTCGCGGCAACAGGGCCTGCCTGGTAAGAGGCCCCTCCAAATATCTAGAGCGCTACTCTACCGCTTGGCCCAAATGCGAAGTGCACGACGTCCGCTATTTGAGTCGCTATCGGGGGAAAAGAGGACGTCGCACACAATCCGCGGGTCTTACTGTGCTAGAAATCCGAATGCGACAACCAGTGCCACCATGCTCGAGAAAATCAGCAGTGCCGGAAGGGATTTTCGGGTCATTGGCCTCGTCGAATGGCGCGCAGCCGATTGGCCGGGTTGAGGTGTAGGCGGTCTCTAGGACCGCACGACGTTGCCCTCTCTCGTTGGCGTTGCCCGTGGAGAGACGTTCCACCGGCCTGCGACCGTATGGCCGGGTTCACTCAAACATCAGTGTTGAATTGTTCTGCAATTGAGAGTTGAATGTTTGTATTTGAGAACGGGGGTTAATTTGCTGCAGCTGGAGGCACATCTCGGTATATCCGATGTGCTTCGTTTGATTGAAGAAAAGCTGGGAGCAGGTGTCTGGCGCTGTGATGCAGCCGGCCAGATGCAATGGTCGCGTGGCTTTTTTAGGCTGCTCGGATTGGATCCGCATGCGGTGTCGCCGTCATACACCGAAATCCAACGAAGGATTCATCCGGACGATCGCGGTCCGACTCGCGGTCCCAGCGAGTTGATGATAGATCGGACGTTGCTCGACGGTGAATTTCGCATCATTCGGCCCAATGGCGCTTTGCGCTGGATTAACTGCCATACCGAAGTGCTACTGAATAGCGCAGGTGAGCCGGAATGTATTTTGGGGATCGCTCTCGACATTACAGCGCAACGTCGGTTGGTCCAGACGCTGCGAAGTGACGCCGAGCGCTACAGCGCTTTGACCCAGGTGGTAGGCGGTCTGCTGTGGATCGGTAGTTCCGACGGTCGAATCACGGCACTGCCGAATGGCGAGAAGACACCAGAGGCGCATCGGTTGCTTGGCAAAGGCTGGGCTGATCTTCTTCACGAAGACGAGCGTGAGGCGGCCTTGAGAAGCTGGACGGCCTCGGTCGAGACCGGACGGCGGTACAGCGTCGAGCATCGCCTGCGAGAGCCCGACAATACATATCGGTGGTATCATTGTACGGCCGTGCCTGTCACCAATGCGGACGGCAGCATCCAGGAATGGATGGGTCTCTCCATTGACGTGCATCAGGAAAAGCTCTCCGTTCAACACGCGGCAACATCGCAGCTTACGGGCGCGCAACTGCGCGCAGCCCGCGGCATCCTAAATTGGTCTGTGAAACAATTGGCCGCGCGAACGGGGATTTCGTCCGCCATCATTCGTCGGCTTGAAGAGTACGATGATGCTCCCCCAATGTCGGACGAGACGACGGAGATTCTTCGTCGCGTCTTTTCGGATGCGGGAATCGAGTTCTTGTTCCCGTCTGTCGGCGAGCCTGCAGTTCGGCCGCGACGATGATTTGAGACAAGTTGTCGCAAGCTGGCTATCTCACTTTCCATAGGTAGCTTTGGAAGGACCGTCTTGGGGCTCAGTTTTTGGGTTGCTCGCGCATTTCGCGGCCGGGCGAACCAAAAATTTGCGAAATGCGCCGAGCTAATTTCGTCATACGCGCTGAAGCAGCAATTTTTGCGCGCGTGAGGAAAATCAGGGTCGATTTCTTCTTAACCAACTCGCAGCCAATTGTCTTCACCATGGTCTGCACGCTCAAGTAGGGACGGGAAACCTGAGCTACTGTTTTATTATCGAGTGACCCCACGAGGGATCTTTTTGCCATCTGACCTAAAAGCCGCCGTCGGTTGCGGCGACTAAGCGCGTCACATCCAAATCCATTCTTGCCAATCTTTTTAAGGGTCCAATGACCCGCGGAGTGTTGCCATGCCCTTCAAACTCAAACTTCGGATTCGTGGCCGGCTGATTTCGGGATTTCTTTCCGTATGCGCGATCATCGCGCTTTCAGTCGGATACACCGTGTTTGCGGTCGGCGGGATTTCCACGACCGTCGATCGCATGGTGAACCTGCGGACACCCGTCGCGCTCGCGAGCACAGAGCTGGTCGGCAATCTCTATTCCACACTGGCGACATTGCGTGGCTATCTCTTGACCGGAAATCCGCAAGGCAAGCTAGATCGGGCCGCGATGTGGAAGGAAATGGATGCCACAGTTGCCGGCTTCGATGAGAAGGCGGTACATTTTACCAACCCGGAGAACAGCCGAAAATGGGCCGAGGCCAAGGCGCTGCTCGCAGAGTTCCGAGCTGCCCAAGACAAAGCCGAAGCCGTCGCGTTCACTTCCGATGCATATCCAGCGACAAAGCTACTTGTGACCGAAGCCGGTCCGCGCACCGAAACAATGTTTTCCGAGATCACCAAGATGATCAACGAGGAGGAGGGCCAGGAGGCGACGGCGGAGCGTAAGAGATTGCTGAAAGCAATGGCGGACACGCGCGGCAATTTTGCCGCTGCCACCGCTCAACTTCGCATGTACCTCCTGTCGGGCGAAAAGAACGACAAGGAGAAATTCTTCAAGCCGTGGGAGCTCTCTGAAAAAGGCTATACCGCCGTGAGTGCGAAGAAGGACCTGCTTACGCCGTCTCAGCTGCTCTCTTTCGAGAAGATCACGAAGGCGCGGGGCGAATTTGTTCTCCTTTACGAGAAGATGTTCGCGTTCCGGGAGTCAGCGGACTGGAATGCACCCGTGCATATTCTCATAACGGAAGCGGCGCCGCGCGCGGTGAAGATTCTCGATCTGCTCGACGGGCCGAAGGGCGCCGACGGCACCCGCTCTGGAGGCATCAAGACGAACCAGAACAGCATGCTTGCCGAGGAAAGCCATCAGGTGCAGACGAGCATATCCTTCCTGAGGCTGGTCCTGTGGGGCTTGCTTGCGGCAGGACTGGGCCTCGGGGCCGCCATTGCGCTGCTGACCGCTCGCGCGATCGCCCTCCCGATCCAGGGGATGACCGCCGCCATGGGCAGGCTCGCGAGCGGCGATACGTCGACCTCGATCCCAGGTGTCGGCCGCGCTGACGAGGTCGGCGAGATGGCCGAGGCGGTTCAGGTCTTCAAAGACAATATGTTCGAAACCGACCGGCTGCGGGCCGAACAGGCGCAATCAGAGGCCCGTGCGGCCGCCCAGCGCAAGACGGACATGCACCAGCTCGCTGGACGCTTTGAGGATGCGGTCGGAGAAATCATCCAGACGCTCTCATCATCCTCGACCGAGCTCGAAGCGGCGGCCAAGACCCTGAGCAGGACAGCCGAGAGCACCCAGCAGCGCTCTAGCATGGTCGTTGCGGCTTCCGAGGAAGCCTCGAGCAACGTTCAATCGGTTGCCTGCGCCACCGAAGAGATGAGCTCATCAGTCGTCGAAATCAGCCGCCAAGTGCAGGACGCAGCCAGGATTGCCGGCGCAGCGGTGGATCAGGCACAGAAAACCAACGTTCGCGTCAACAAGCTGTCACAGGCGGCAACTCGTATCGGCGACGTGGTCGAACTGATCAATACGATCGCGGGGCAGACCAACCTTTTGGCGCTGAACGCAACGATCGAAGCGGCGCGGGCCGGCGAGGCCGGACGCGGCTTCGCTGTCGTTGCCTCCGAAGTCAAGGCGCTCGCCGAACAGACTGCCAAGGCGACTGGGGAGATCAGCCACCAGATCGCCGATATACAGGCCGCCACCCAGGATTCCGTCGTCGCGATCAAGGAAATCAGCGGCACGATCGGTCGGATCTCAGAAATCTCTTCCGCCATTGCAGCCGCCGTGGAAGAACAGGGAATGGCTACGCAGGAGATATCGCGCAACGTCCAACAGGCCGCGCAAGGTACCCACGAGGTCGCCTCCAACATCACGGAGGTGCAGCAAGGGGCCACGGAAACCGGCTCTGCCTCTAGTCAGGTGCTTGCCTCGGCGCAAACGCTGTCGAACGACAGCGCGCGGCTAAAGACAGAGGTCGAGAAGTTCCTGATCACTGTGCGCGCAGCTTGAGGTGCTTCCATGACAAGTACCTCAACATCAGCGAGTCACGCTGGAAGTGTCCCAGCGAGGATCCGTGATGGAGCGTCCGAGCCGGTGGCTGCCAACATCATCCCGCTGCCATTTAGTCGAGAGCGATACCTGATCGTCCAGACCAGAACGGACTAAGTTGCTGCGACGGAAGGTCAATGTCGTTATCGAATGTCTTAGAGTTCTCAATGGCCTGCTTGAAGATGTGGATAACGGATCGATACGTGAGGAATTTCAGTCTCGGGTAGCGCGGCTGAACGAGCTGCTCGTGCTTCGGCTTGATCAGCTATCCGCCGCGGATCGCTTGCTGCAGGAGATGCTCCCTTATGCCTGACACGGGACGGATTGTACTGCAGCGCGTACGTTCGTCCTTCAATACTTCGAAGCAGGTGTCGGTGACCACGCAGCCACATCTTGTCCCGTCGCGCGGAATCGGCCGCACGACCGCTCTGACCCGTTACAGCAATAGCGGCGACGCGAGCGATCGATTAGCTAATGCGACGGTAGGTCCCGCGGTCGCGATATCTCCCTTCACCAATGCAAGCGGTGTGACCGATGTGCAACGAGCGCGTAGCTTCACCACAGCTATGTCGGCAACCGAACAATCCGGCTCACGAGTACGCGGTAGCATCCGCGCGACCAATTACTGAGGGCCTGCGGATGAACTTTTCAAGCTCGGAAGATCAGACGTTATTGTCTCTTTGGGAAAGTGTGCGGCGGCAAGTGTTGGCTGATCGCGCGAATGGCGGCCGCTCCCGCATTGTTGGTGACAATCTTCGCAACTATGCTGAGTTGCTCCGTTCGGAAATAGATCGGCGTGAGCTCAAGTACACCTCGATCAATTCAACTGAATGAAGAGGATGCTGCCGGGGGCACTCTAAAATGAGAGACATCCGTGAGCAGTTGGACAGACTCCGCAACGATGCCGCCGACTGCAAATCGATCAGCGATCTAGCCACTGATCTGCGAAAACGAGAATTGTTCGCGAGGCTTGCCGATCATCTGAGCGCGTTGGCTTCAGAGGTCGAACGCGCTACGGCTGTGACAGTCTCTGGCACCCCACCAGAGCTATCACCGCAACATCGGCAATGTTGGGATGCTGCAGCAGGCAGGTTTCGACCTCGGCCGGGTAAATATTCTCTCCGCCGCGGGATGTCCTCGAGGCGGCCCGTGACACGCAAGTAGCCGCGCTTATCCAGCGTCCCGAGGTCGCCCGTGCGCAGCCATCCGTCAGCCGTGATGGCCGGACGCGCATTCTCCGGCGCGTCGAGATAGCCGATTGTGGGTCTGATATCCACGGACTTGAATTACGCCCTAAGTGCCGGTCGGCAAAATACGAAGATCCATCGGAACCGCAACGCGCACTTCCGACGTTCCAGAGCGCTTTCCCGCGGTCCGGACGAACTCAGTCTCCGGATGTCGACGCTCGTCTGCGCGACAATCGGGCTGAGCTCGGTCTGACCGAAGACAGTAAGGACCGGAAGGTCGAGCGCTACCCTCACGCGGCGATGGATCTCGGGAGAGACCAGTGCACCTCAGACAACGCGACGTGCAGCGACGATCCCGACCGTCTCAGGCGTGCCCGCCGGACTTACCGCGCTGTGCCTCGGTGCCGCGATGGCATTCTGATAATTTCGTTAAGCCAACGCTCGGAGCCGCGGCCCTTCCAGCATCAGTGCCACGTCGCAGGCAGGCCGCGGCTTGCTGAACAGATAGCCCTGTGCCTGGGTGCAGCCCTCGCGCCGGAGCAACTCGAGCTGCGCGTCGTTCTCGACCCCTTCCGCGGTCGTGACGATGCCGAGGCTGCGGCCGAGGCCGGTCACGGCGCGGATGATCGCCATGGAATCGGCGCGGGTTGCCAGCTCGGAGACGAAAGAGCGGTCGATCTTGATCTTGTCGAAGGGGAAGCTGCGCAAATAGCTTAGCGACGAATAGCCGGTGCCGAAATCGTCGAGCGAGATACCCACGCCCATGGCGCGCAGCTCATGCAACGTGGTCAGCGTCGCCTCACCGTTTTGCAGCAGCACGGATTCAGTGATCTCCAGCTCGAGACGACGGGCTTCCAGTCCCGCCTCCTCCAGCGCCGCGGTCACGGATGCGATCAGGTTCGGACTCTTGAACTGCACCGGCGACAAATTGACGGCGACGTCAATATCGTCGGGCCAGGTCGCCGCGTCGGCGCAGGCGCTGCGCAGCACGAACTCGCCGAGCTGGATGATGAGACCTGTCTCCTCCGCCAATGGAATGAAGTTGATCGGCGCGATCAGGCCACGCTGCGGATGTGACCAGCGCAGCAACGCCTCGAAGGCGACGACGCGGTTGGTGGCGACGTCGCGGATCGGCTGGTAGTGCACCTCGAATTCGTTCCGTTGCAGCGCCGCGCGCAGATCCATTTCCAGCAGCCGCCGCGCCTGCGCGCGCGCATCCATGCCGGTCTCGAAGAAGCGATAGGTGCCGCGACCGTCCGCCTTGGCGCGGTACAGCGCAAGGTCTGCATTCTTCAACAGCTCGTCCGGATGGCTGCCGTCCTGCGGCGACAGCGAGATGCCGATCGAGACGCCGATCACGATCTGATGGTGGTCGATCTCGTAAGGCGCCGAGATCGCCTCGACGAGACGGCCGGCCAGGAACCTTGCAGCGGTTTCCTCGGAGCGCCCGATCAGGACCACGGCGAACTCGTCGCCGCCAAGCCGGGCCACGGTGTCGCTCTCGCCGACGGTCGCCTCCAATCTGCGCCCGACCTCCTTCAGCAAGGCATCACCGATGGGATGGCCGAGCGAGTCATTGATGTCCTTGAAGTGGTCAAGATCGAGGCAGAGAACGGCGAGTTGGTCGCCTGAATTGGTCCGGCGCAGCCCATGCTCGAGCTGCTCGTGGAATAGGATGCGGTTGGGCAGGCCGGTCAGCGCGTCGTGGCGGGCCATATGGGAGATCCTCGCCTGCGCCTCCAGCCACTCGGTGATGTCCTCGAAGGTCGCGACCCAGCCGCCACCCTGCATCGGCTGGTTGACGACCCGGATGGAGCGGCCGAACCTGGTCACGATGTCGGTCGTGGTGCGGCTCTCGCGCGCGTCGGCGACGAGGCGGGCGAAGAATTCGCCAGCATCGCCTTGCCACTGGCCCTTGGCCTGCTCCTCCCGCAGCACGTCGACCAGCAGCCGGCCGGTGAGCAGGATGTCGGTGCGGCCGAGCATCGCGGCATAACGCTCGTTGAACAGGATGATCTTGCCGTCCGCGTCGAACATGCAGAGCCCCTGCGACATGTTCTCGAGCGCCGTGTCCAGCACCCTCTGCTGGCGGCCCAATTCCCCCTTGGCCCGCCGATCGAGCAGCGCGGCGACCAATGCGATCACGATGATCGCAGCCGCAGCACTCGCGGTCAGAACCGACAGCGACGTCGGCGGGATCGACAGGCCGCTGATCGGCAGCGTCGGATCCGGCGTCAGCTGCACCGCGCCCATCGCCGTAAAATGATGCGAGACGATGGCGACCGTCAGCAGCACCGCAGCACCGAGCGTGCCGGACAAGTTGTCTCGCCGTTCAGCGACATGGAGCGCGAATGCGCCGAAAACCACCCCGAGCAGGATCGAAGCGGCCACCGTGCCCGTCGCCCAGCTGACGCGCGCAGGGATCTCGAGCGCCATCATGCCGGTATAGTGCATCGCCGCCACACCGCCGCCGACGATCGCCCCGCCAAGAGCGACGAGGCCCGGTCGCATGGTCGAGACCGCAACGCTCAAGCCAACAAAGGTGATGGCGATGGCGAAGATTAGCGACAACAGCGTCACCGGAACATTATAGGCGCCGCTGGCGCCCGGTCCGTAGGCCAGCATCGCGATGAAATGCGTCGCCCAGATGCCGCAGCCGGCAACGACTGCATCGAGCGCCAGCCACACCAGGCGGCCCGATCCTTGCGTCGCGCGCGCCCGGTGAAACAGGCTGATCGCAGCCGTACTTGCGAGCAGGCAGAGCGCGCCCCCAAGCGCGACCAGTCGCCAATCGTGTTCATCGGTCAGACAGTAGAGCACTTGATACATCAGCATCCCCCAAGGCCTGCGATCACCAGAGCGGGGAAGTGGTGGATTTTAGGTAACGAAGGAGGACCGGCTTGCCGGATGGTGAACAGAGGCTTCCAGAATCAACCATTCGTTGTCAGTCGAACGACATTCGTCAAACTTCTTTCAACGGGCGATGGGCTTTGCCTGGACAATCAATCTTGACGCGCAAGCAGCAGCGCCGGTTTGCAGAGGGGACGGCGCATCATTGTTACGAGCAGGCTCTCGTCCATGGTGCCTCGCAAATAGAACGGCCACCGCGGAGCAACGCGAAGGCCGCTGCTGGGTTGCCTAGAGCTGACAAGGGCGTTTCCAACCTCCACCCGAGGGGTGAAACGAACTGGATATTTCGGGTTATATTCGTCGCGCTCCGCCGAAGGGCGACAACATTTGGGATGTTGCCGAGAGGGCGCGGACGAATGGCAGAGTGCCGAAGGTACGCCGCAGAGAGTAACGCCACCTCAGTTGCCGGGCTCCTGCGCGATGGCGGAGAGTGCCCCGGCTTCAGCTTGGCTCTGAGGCGGATGGCCGGAGCCGCCTCCGCCGGCTCGGCGGCGGGCCGGCACGGATTAGCTTTCTGCTGATTTTCCATGTTCCCGTAGTACGTGAGATATTGCATACTTTTCCCGATTTGAGACTGCTGCTTTTCCCTTGAGGCTTTTGCAATGTCGAACAGAATAATCGAAGATGATCTGGAGATGCTGCGCCTGATCAAGGCATTCCAGAAAATAACTGACCAGGACACCCGGCGAATGATCCTTCTCTACGTCGAGGAGCAGCTCGAAAAGCGCCAAGCGAAGGTACCGGAAAGCCCTTCGCGCTAACGCGCCAGGCGCCGAAGTCGCGGCCTTTCGAGAACACGTCTCCAGTGCCGATGGCAGCCACCATCGCGCTCGAGATGATCGGGCCAATGCCGGGCACCGTCATCAGTCGCTCGCAGCTTTTGTCTTGACGGGGCAATGCTTCGATCTCGCTGGAGAGGTCCTCGATACGCTCATCCAGCCGGCGCCAGTCGCCCGCCAGATCCTCAATGATGCGCAACATGCGAGGCGAGAGCACATCGGTGCGCGTCGCGAGGATACTCGGCAACTCGGACCGCAGGCAGCGCAGGCCTTGCCGCACGGCGATGCCCCGCTCCAGCAGGAACGCACGGATCTGATTGATGACGCCGGTGCGCTGACCGACTAATCGCTCGCGCACGCGGTGCAGCGCATGCAGGTCGAGCTGGTCGGCGGTCTTGGTTGCGGCGAACTTCATGGTCGGGCGTTGGACCGCCTCGGCGATGGCTTCCGCATCTCGGAAGTCGTTCTTCTGTCCCTTCGAATAGGGGCGCACGTATTTCGCCGGCATCAAGCGGGCGTCGTGGCCAAGCGTTTGCAGCTTGCGACTGAGGTGATGCGCGCCGACGCAGGCCTCCATGCCGATCAAGCACGGCGGCAGGTTGGCGAGCCGGGTTTCCACCTGGCCGCGCGACCACTTCTGCCGCAGCACGATGCCGCCGCGCTGATTCTGGCCAATGATGTGGAACGAGTTCTTGCCGATATCGATGCCGATGACGGCGGGCGAAGCGTCGAGTTTCTGAGACATGGCGTGCTCCTTGTCTTGGGCGCCCTTGCCAGCTTCTCGTACCGCCAGGGCCGCAGCACGGCCGGACCATTCCATTAGCGGAAGTTCGAGCCGAGGCACGCGGAAAACAAATGGTCAGTAAATTGGAACCTGCCTCCTGGGCGAGGGTTTGAGCCGCGTTGTTTCTGCGTGCTTGAGAGGAATACCGGCGATTTCGCTCCAGAATGGCCTTGGGAATAGGCTGCTGGCGGCAACGCCGCCAGCGGACCTTAACTTGCTCGCGCCCTACACCCAGAAAACGTCGTTCGACCTTGATACTGTACTGGTGCGAACGGGAGATGAGTTCAAGCTGGTCTATTTCCCCCTCAGCGGGGCCATAGCGTTCCTAGTTGAAATGTCGGACGGACGCATTGTCGCGTCAACTCTCATGGGCTCGGAAGGGGCGGTCGGCGCTCTCTCCGTCCTAAGTCCCTCACGCTCCCCAGTCACAGCAACTGCCTACGTCCTTGGAGCCGCGCTCCAGGTCCCTGTTTCGCAATTGCAGCTTGCTTATGAGCAAAGCGACACGATCAGGCGTGTTCTACGGCTCCATCTCCGCACACAATTGTTGCAGCTTAACAACGCGGCAGCTTGCAACGCGGTGCATCCGGTGGAGTGCCGCATGGCTCGATGGTTGCTTGAGATTCACGACCACACCGCAGAGAGCGGAATCCAGCTAACGCATGAGGCGCTCGCACAACTTCTCGGGGTCCGCCGAACGACCGTGACGCTAACGATGGGCAGACTTCAGGCCGCGGGCGGCGTCTTATCGGACCGACGCGGAATGCTAGACATCGACCGAAGGCGGCTCGAGAAGATCGCTTGCGAGTGCTACGCCGTGATGCGACACAGAATCAAGCGCATGTATGACAAGGAGCTGGTGGCCGCCTGATCCGCGAAAGTGAGCCGCCGCTCTTTGTTTGACTGGACCTTCGTGCTTGCCTGCGGCTCAGTAACGGCCGACGGTCGCGGTCTAGCGGTAAGTAGCTCACGTTCACCACGCCCCGACAAGCATTAGACCGATAATGGTCAAACACGAGACGCAAGCCACCGTTACAGTGTAGCATTCTGGGGTGTTCATAGTTGCCTCCCGAGCTGTTGCCTGTCACTGCTGCGCCGGGAGAGGCCGCCTGTCTCGGGGCCGCTGTTCGGCACGCCTGTGACCGGTTCGGTGCGGTGTGTTGGTCCTGTCGTCGCTGCTGTGATCCGCAGGATTGTAATCCCACATGTCTGGAGCTTCAGGGCGTTCAGCTGGGATCAGAAGCTGCTTTCGCATTTCAGCGAGGCAGGCGCGGCAATATTCACGATAGAGCAGGTCGAATATGGCGGGCATCGTCACCCCCACCGTTTGAGTGTCAGTGTCAGATCTTTCCACCGCGATCTTCGCGTGATTGTAGCCACTTCAGACGGCTCTTCGATGTGAGCCCGTTCGCAGACTGCACCAGTTCCAAGCTCAACAGCCGATTGGTTGACCTGATTGTCTGCCCGAAAAAACAAAGTCACGCTAACACAGACTATAGCAACTCATTGTTTCAGGAAAACTTCGTCAAACAACTCCAGGGCGCCGAACGCCAACGAAAATCCAACCACAGCGCGAATAACTTTACCACTGAGTGAGAGCAACATTCGTTGCAAGCCGACCGAGTATGAGGACAGCATTCTTCCACGCGTTGGCCGACGGCGGCTTCGTAGCCAGCGGCACGCGTGACGCCGCGCTCACCACCGCCTCGGCAGAAGTGAAGTGTATCAGCGGCTGGTCCGGCGTGGCGACGTCGTTTTCCGACGTGAGCCGGTGCTATGCCGGGCAGGGCGTCGTTCCTCGACTTCCGGTGTTGGCCCATCTGCGACCTCGGAGCCCACCCGCTCTTTGGCCGATGTTGGCGGCAAACCGGACATCAGGCGGCCGCCGCTTCATGAGTACGTGCCCTAGTACGGCGCCGGCGAAATAGTTTGAGCTTGTGCATGTGAAACTTGGGGCGTGCCGATTACGGCCGATTGCGGCACGTGCAATGGGACACCGGCCCCGGCTGTTTCTCCCAACCTGGCTGGGGCCTACGCGCCCTTCAGAAAACTGTCAGCACTGTTGGCTGTTTATTTCGAGCGACGCCGTAACGCAGTTCGCTATATGGTTTCGTTCCCGTTTTTTACATCACCGACTGCCGGGCGATCATAAGAAAGCTGCTCCGCAAGTTTATGCTTTGGACTTTGCCGTCGTCGCCGGGTGTTCCGGGATTTTTGTATGAAATACATATTCATCGCGGTCGGCTGCTGGCTGCTGCTGAACCTGCTCTACATTCTCATAGTCACTCCGCCACGTAGGTCGCTCTGGCCTAGACAGCTCGCTCGCACCATTGCTGCGGTCAAGCGACTCATGCAACGCGGACGGCAGCCACCTACCTGAAGGGAGTGAACTTGGGAGTTTTGTGGCGCCATTCCACCCATAGATCGAATGCATCCGACATACGGCTCACCTCCTTGGCTTGACGCGAAATGGACTGTCGATGGAGAAGGCGTCCGGCGCGATCCCGCTCTCGATGCGCTTCCAGGTCACGGGCGCTGCGATCGGAAATCCCTCGCGCGCTCGCGGGGAATAGGTGCCGATCGCCGTCGTCCCGCGGCCATTGCGCAGATAATCGAGGAAGATGCGGCCGCGACGTTTTGATTGCGCAGACAGAAGGTAGCGGTCTGGATGACGCGCTGCGAGCGCGGAGACGAGCTGATGCGCGATCCGATGCGCCTTGTCGTGCAGCATCGGCTGAGCCAGTGGCGCCATCAGATGAATTCCTTTGCCGCCCGTGAGCTTGGGCCAGGTCTCGAAACCCTCGCACTTCATCAGCGTGCGCAGATCGAGCGCGGTCTCCACGACGGCCTCCCAGCCGACGCCCTCGCCGGGATCGAGATCGATCACGATACGGTCGGCATGTTCGAAGTCCTCGACGGTCGCATTCCACGGGTGCAGCTCGACAGCGCCGATCTCGACGAGACCAAAGAGGCCATCGAGGCTGTCGACCCACAGGCGCGTTCCCTGGCCGCCCTCCCGCTTCTGAATACGAAGCTGGTGCACGGCCGCCGGAATGTCCTTCGGCAGCGGCCCCTTGTGGTAGAAGGTGGTGCCTTGCACGTGGCGCACCAGCTTGAGCGGGCGATGGCCGAGGTGCGGGAGGGCCTTCTTCCACACCCTGCGCCAGTAGTCGGCGAGTTCTTCTTTGGACGGTGCAACGGCTTCGGGCAGAAGCTGCAGGATGTTCTCTCTGGGGACGCCGAGCTTCGGGCGGCCGGCCGCGCAGGGCACGAGGCGCGGCGCCTTGACCTTGCGCACCGCAAGATCATCGCGAAAGCCTTTGAACACGGCCTCGCGAAGCAGGCCATCATCGGTAAGCGCGCCATACCGGACCTCGATTTCGAGGATCGGATCGACCCAGGTCGCCTTCGGCTTTTTGACTGGCACGTCCAGGGGAGACGTCTTGCGGATCAACGGATCGAGCCGCTCGCGCAATTCGCGCGCGGTCGTCTCGGTGTAGCCGGTCCGCACCTTGCCGGCATAGAGCAGCTTGCCGTTCTCGCGCCGGCCGACGTAAAGCGAGGCCACTTTCCGGGGGCGCGCCCCTAACTTCTCCACGAACGCGACGATCGGAAAGGCGTCGCTCTTCTTGCACTTGAGCTTGATCCAGCTCTCCTGTCGGCCCGAGCGATAGGGCTCGCCGAGCCGCTTGCCGATCAGGCCTTCCAGCCCCAGCTGGCACCCTTTTTCGAAGATTACGTTGCCGTCGCCCGCAAGCGCCTCGACGTACATGAACGTCTCGGGCGCGTCCTTCAGAAGCCGCTGCAGCAACCGCTTGCGCTCTTCGTACACGACGCCACGCAGGTCATAGCCGTCGAGGTACAAGAGATCGAAGGCGTGATAGCGCACGCGCTCGCTTTGCTTCGGGCCGAGCTCTCGCCTGAGCTGCTGGAAATCCGGCAGGCCGCCACTGCCGTACACCACGGCCTCGCCGTCGATGACCAAGCTGTTTGCTTTGAGTTTGGCCGCGCCCACCGCGATCGAGGAGAACTGTTCCGTCCAGTCCAGGCCGGTCTTCGAATAGACCTTGGCGTCCTCATCTCCCCGGTGCAGTTGAGCGCGGTAGCCGTCGGCCTTGATCTCGTAGACCCAGTCCTTGCCGCGCGGCGGATTCTCGCGCAGCGTGGGATCACACGGCTCGATGTAACCAGGAATCGCAACTTTGGTGGCGCCATGGACACGCGATACTCCCCAACGAGACTGACGCAACGCCACGGCACACATGGCGATTCAACGCCGTCGCGCTGATTCGTTCCGTTCCGCGGAGGCCGCTTGACGGCCTCGCCAGCGCGGCAGGTCGAGGAGGCCAAATCCGACGAAACCGGGTGGTCGCGCTACGTCTGCACCAGGATATTCCACTTGCGCGTCGGTCTCCCGACAGGAGCACCGGGCCTTCGGCGGAGCTCATGATCGTACCGGCAGGCCGAACCCGCGCCCCGAGCAGGTGCGCTCGATGTTACGGGATGAGTTCGTCGGGCTCTGGACGCGGCGCCGCCGTGTCGGCGCGCAGCGGCGGGCCACGAACATCGCCGCGCTCGCGGGGTGGTGGGCGCGTGGACAGGTCCCGGCCGATCGCGGCTCGCAGCTCCATCAGGTCGGTGAACACGTCCGCCTGCCGCCGGAGTTCGTCCGCGATCATCGGCGGCTGGGTCGCCATGGTCGACACCACGCTCACCCGTACGCCTCGGCGCTGCACCGCCTCCACCAGCGAACGGAAAGTGCCGTCGCCCGAAAACAGAACCATTTCGTCGACGTCGCCGGCCATCTCCATGGCATGCACCGCGAGTTCGACGTCCATATTGCCTTTGACCTTGCGCCGTCCGAACGAGTCGACGAACTCCTTTGTCGGTTTGGTCACGACGGTGTAGCCGTTGTAGTCAAGCCAATCGAGCAACGGCCGGATCGAGGAGAATTCCTGATCCTCGATGACAGCCGAGTAGTAGAAGGCGCGGAGCAGGATACCTCGGCTCTGGAATTCCTGCAGAAGGCGCTTGTAGTCGATGTCGAAGCCAAGGCTTCGGGAGGTGGCATGAAGATTGGCGCCATCGATGAACAGGGCAATCTTGCTGGGCGAGGACGACATGTTGGCAGGCCCGAATGATCCCGGCGGAAGCACCGCTCCCGCTTGGCGGATGGTTTGCTCAAAGATGGAGTTTGGGCACGGGGCGGCCTTGGCCCGCCGCTCACTCGCATTCTGCGTTGCGGCAAGAACGTGAGCTCCGACGGAGCAAGGCTATATCCAAGAATTCGAGCTTTCAAATCCTTTTTCATGAACAGTTGAACCAGGAGCCTGCTGCAAAGACAATGCAGTAGGGGACGCCGTGAATGCCGCACGAATTGCCGCTCTTCGAAATCCACCTCAGGCGGCGCCGCCGGGCATGCAGATGGTGTCTCTGCACGACTGATGGGCAAACCATCATGCAAGGCTCGGAAGCCAACCGGCCGGCTGCCCGGTACCAGGCCAATCGGGCGCTCTTTCTGATGCTGCTCGCTTCCGGGAGTCGCTCGGCAGGCCGCGAAGACCCGTCGCGGAGTCGCTCGCGCCGAAGCGCCTGATCACCCGGGAAATTGCCCGCAAGCGGGCCGACAGCTCGTTATCACGCAATCGCCCGTCGAGCGACGTTCATCGTCACTTGAACGCCCTTGTTCGGCGCGGACTCGACCTTGAAGTCCGGTTTCGCGTTTTCCCTCAAGGTCTGCACGATCAGCGCGCCGATCTTTCCCGGGATCGGCCATGTAATGCCCTCAGGCAACCCGACTCCGTCGTCCGCGATGACCACGCGATACCGGTCTTCGCTCTGGCGCAGACATTCGATCGTGATCACGCCGTGGCCGCGGCCTTCGAAGGCATATTTGAAGGAGTTGGTCAGCACCTCGTTCACAACGAGCCCCACCGACCGCGCGGTGTTGACCGAAACCGGGGCATACTCCGTCTTCTGCTCGAGCCGAATTCCCTGGACGGCGCAGGTGTTCATGACCGCGGCGGCGATCTGGCTGAGGTAATGGCCCAGATCGACCTCGTCGCCGGCGGCCTCGTTCGACAGGCCTGATAGGGCAGATGCAGGGATTCGATGCGGCCGGCCAGCGTGTGCAAGTCGACCCTCTCGCCCCGTCTTTCGTTGCGTGCTTCGAGCCGTATGAGGGCGACGATCAACTGAAGATTGTTCTTCACGCGGTGCTGCAGCTCGCGCAGCAGGATGTCCTTGTCGCGGATCCGGCGCGCATACTCCTCACGCTCGGCACGCGCCCTGTCGGTGATGTCGATCAGCGCCGCGATGCGATAGTTCTCGGTCCCGTCCTCGTTTTGAATGAGACCGGAGAAGGCCTCGACCAGGAGCGGTCTAGGCCGCTCCGCCCGGAAGGTGCCGAGAAACTCTCCTCCGTCCTTCAGCACGGCCAGATCCAGCGAGACGTTCGGATCGCTTTCGTCCGTGAACCCGGCCAGGATCGACCAGCCCTTGCCGGCGCAGTCTTTCGCGTCCTGGCCGAAGAGCGTTTCGAATTCCTTGTTCGCGTAGCAGATGCGCTGGTCGCCGCGGAAGAATTTCGAGACTGGCATCCTGCTCGATGGACGGCGCATTGGTATGATGCGCTCATCGTCAACATGGCCCTACCACCCTGCTGGACGTCTTCGAGGGCCACAGCATCTCGGGTGGAATTCCTACGAGGTCGAATTGCCCCAACAGCTTGTTGTCGGCCGCCAGCTCGCGTTCGCCCTGGAACACACGTACCGTGACGGCATTCTGATTGTCCTCTGCCGTCGAGAACACCTGGCTGCGTTTTGCGGGAATTGTGGTGTTGCGGTTGATCAGCTTCGTCATCACGCCGCCGAGCGTCTCGATACCCAGGGACAGGGGAGTGACGTCGAGCAGCAGCACGTCCTTCACGTCACCCTGCAGCACGCCGGCTTGAATGGCGGCCCCGATGGCCACGACCTCGTCGGGGTTGACGCCCTTATGCGGCTCGCGCCCGAACAAGGCCTGGACGGTCTCCTGCACCTTGGGCATGCGGGTCTGGCCGCCAACCAGCACGACTTCATCGATCTGACCAGGCTCCAGACCGGCGTCCTTCAGGGCAGCCCGGCATGGTGGAATGGTTTTCTGGATGAGGTCGTCGACGATCGCCTCCAGCTTGGCTCGCGTCAGCCTGATGTTGAGGTGCTTGGGTCCGTGCTGGTCCGCGGTGATGAACGGGAGATTGACATCTGTCTCTGTGCTACTCGACAGCTCGATTTTGGCCTTCTCCGCAGCGTCCTTGAGACGCTGTAACGCCAGGCGGTCGTTCCGCAGCTCGATGCCACTTTCTTTCCTGAATTCATCTGCGAGGTAATCGATAATGCGCTTGACGCCCCTGTGCTGGAACTCCTCGATCTCTTGCTCGCGGCACGAGCGGCATCGGCCTCGCCGGCGCGATGAGGACGGCGCGCCGCCGATCGCGCACGCCCAGACTGTCTCCCAGCCCTACATTGTCGCGCTGATGACCGAAGCGGCCGCACTGAAGTCCACGGACAAGGTGCTCGAAATTGGAACCGGTTCAGGCGCGCGGAGCTCAGTGAACTGCGCGGATCGGACGGCGGACGGGCTTCCGCATCACGCAGCCCGTGCACTTTCTCCGGGTCTTGCAGAGCATACGGTCGGAAGCTTGGACAAGGGAGCCGTGCCGCCGTCGAGATCGATCAGCGCATCAATGGCCTCATTGAGCTCCGAGGCCGCATCCGACTGCATGCCTTGCTTCGCGGACGCTACGAGGCGGTATGCGTCTAACGCCCACCGGCGGAGCAGATCTCGCTTCTGCTCCTCGCATAATGTCGGGTCGCGCAGAACCTCGCTCGGTCGCGTATAGCGATCGCAAGTTCGACCTGCACGCTCTCCTCGGCCGCTAGGCCTTTTGCGGCCGCAGGTTGAGGTGGCTTTCTGGCGACGGCACTCGCCGAAGCGCGTAGCGCGTCTTGCCGGTCGCCACACCCACTGCCGGATTGTCTGACATTTGGGATCTTGTTCGGCATAGAATCCTCCCGATACAGCGGGAGCAGGGGTCAAATGGTATCAGTCCCAATACACCTCCAATGGCGTTGCGCCGCTGGGTGTCTGAGCCAAACGCCGGCGAAGGGCGACAAGCAACTAGTGAGCAGCCAAGGAATTTCAAGAAGGACACCAAGCCTCATTACTCCACAAGATTTCCGAAGCCTGAGGAGTTTGCCTGCAGAAACTTCTCGGGAGCGGGTTGGCTATGCCGTCAGCCGCCGTGCCTTTTGGATGAGCAACTGCCGCAGGCGTTGAGGGTCAGGCATCCCCACAGGTCCGTCGTCCCCAACATGATTGGGCTGCCATCCAGGACCTCTGAGGGCGCGTCCGCAGCGAGCGGCCCCTTCAGCCGCCGTGCGGCGGAGCCGTCTGCGAGTTGGCCCCGAATCCACCTAGGATCACGCGGGGGCGGGCGCCCCCTGCGCACCGGCAAATGATGGGTCCGCGATCCAGCCAAAGGTCACTCCTCATACTCTTGAATCGGTGTCGCCGTAGGCGGGTGCTCGCCGACGCCCCCGTTACTACCCCAACTTGTATCGTTGTGTTGGGCAAGAGCGAAACGCCCGGGCGGCCGGCAGGCACGGCGAGGATCGCAGGATACGTGAGGTGTAACTTAGCGTGCGATAAATTCGCATCTAGAATTTGCGCGGGTTGTCGTTCTAGGTCCTCGTTTGTCTCAGCCACAACACACAGTTCGTACGCGCGGTGCCGATTACTGTTCTCGGCCACGAATTCGGATCGGAGTCCGAGTCCCTCCCGCCATGCCAGATTGAACAGCCGACGGCATTAGGGACGACAAGGTGGGTGCAACGGACCAAGACAATCGATTGGCGGCGCGTCTTGCGCATTGTCTCACGGACGTGTATTACAGCCTCAGCAAGGCAGCGTGAAAAGCACGATTTTTCATAGGGTTACGTAGGAGTCTTCGGAGGTTCGATCCCTCCCGCCCCAGCCAGGAGCCCCGCTTCCCCTGAAATTCCTGACGAAACCGGCCTGGCTGGGGCGCTGCTGCACAGCGCTGCGACACATCACTGCTGCACAGGGTGTCGCTCGCAATGGCTTTCCACATCTTTCGGCGCGAAGCCGTCTACTACTGGCGCCGCCGAACCCCCCGAGCGCTTGCCATTCGCTATGGCCACCCGCATGTTTCTATGAGCCTTCGGACGACGAGCCGCGCTGTCGCCCGTCGCCTGGCCAACCAGCTCAACCTGACCTTGGACGATGTTGCGATGCTCGCCGACGGCCCCGACCCGCATCTGACGAAGTCTCAAATCGAGACAATGCTCCATGCCGTCGTCGACGGGCATCTGGCCAAGCTCGACCGTGTCGCCTTCGCGGCCAAGAGCTCGCCCGGGTTTGATCTCGGGCAGGCGAGAGCCGACGACTGGAGGGCCTATTGGGCCTACGCGCTGTTGGACGCCCAGGGCGTCACTGCCGTGGTGCGCGAGGAAGATCGCGAGCGCATGACCGCCGGCGGGCTCTCCGAAGCCGACATCGGGGCCGTCCAGGACCACTTGGCCATGCTCCGCGTCAACGACCTCGTCCCGACGAAGCACTACATCCTGCGGGGCATGATCGAGGGCGTGGCCGCCACGCCGACCGCCATGAATCTTGCTGTGGCCCAGGGGACCTATCTTCGGGGGATGAAGCTGGCGCTGGCCCAGTCCGACCGGCGCTACGGTGGTGTGAGGATCGAGGATGACGGACTGGTGGATCGCATGATGCTCGGAAAGAGCGATCCACCGAAGCCGCCTCCGTCTATCGTGAATCGTCCGGTGGCTCGTCCCACCGATCCACCGGAGGTCGACGCTCCGACGATCCCGCAGTTCATTCCCATGGCCGAGTTCGCGCAATTGGCGGATCGCGTTGCCCAGCAGAATCGCGCGGACGAACACTGGGACGACAAGACGCAACGGCAGGCCAAGAGCATCGCAAACTTGTTTGTCAAGTTCATGGTTCAGGATCAGCGCATTCTCGATCTCAGCCTGCTGCGCCAGGAACACGTCGGCAAGTTCGTCGATTTCCTCCGCTTCGACATCTACAAACACTACGGCAAATCGGCGCGTGATGAGCAACTGACGATCGAGCAGCTTCGCGAGAAGGGGCGATCCGTCGTGCAGGCCAAGCGCGGGATCAGCGGCGGTACGATCAATCGCCATGCGACCTTCCTTGGCCAGATCTTCGACCACGCCACGGCGCGCGGCGTGAAGAGCCTGGAAGCGATCGATCTGACCAAGCTGCGTGCAAAGAACCGCAGCAAGAACAAGCGCGCTCGCGACGAGAGGCGCAAGCTGCCCATCGACAGCGCGAAAGCGATCTTCCAGACGCCGCCGTTCATCAACTGCGCCGGCTGGGACGATCTCGGGAAGTGGGGCGAGCAGGGGGCCGCCCAGATCTTCCACTGTGCGCTCTATTTCGTTCCGATCCTCATCTACTACTCGGGGGCGAGGCGCGAGGAGCTTTGCGGCGCGATGGTGGACGATATCATCTTCGATCGCGAGGGGTGCAAACCGTACATCCACATCGCGGCCAACGAGCAGCGGCGCATCAAGAACCCCCAATCGAAACGAAACATTCCCCTCCATCCGGAGCTGATCCGGTTGGGTTTCCTCGACTATGTCAGGAAGATCAGGGCGCTCGGATACAAGCTGCTCTTCCCCGACCTGTACTCTCCCAGCAGCCGGTCGCCGCTCGGCAACCGCTTCTACAAACTGTTCAAGCCGATCCTCGCGGAAGCCAAAATCACCGAAGAGGGGCTGGGCGCGCATGCCGTGCGCCATCTCTTCGGCGCGCAATTGAAGAAGAAGCTGCTGACGAAAGAGGACCGCGCGGATCTCCTCGGGCACGGCGGCGACAGCGAAACCAGCGAGCGCTACTGCGAGCCCCATGAACTCGACACCTTGTTCGAGTTCATCATGAAGCTGGAGGTGCTCACCGGCCATCTCGAGCCACAGACCATCAACATTATCCCTTGGGTCGAGAGAATGGAGATTGCGCCGTTTTCACAGCCATCGCGTGCAAAACATTTGGCACAAGCAGCCGATGGTTAGACCACCGGAATCATAATCCTGGGGTCGGGGGTTCGAGTCCCTCTCCCGCTACCATTGAAATATTGTCCGGCCCGAAGACATGGGTAACGGAACGTACCTAAGACATGGGTGACAGCCTCGTGCCGAACGGGTTGTCGAGAGGTTGCA
>NZ_JADPJF010000083.1:0-5083 GCF_023073295.1 Bradyrhizobium sp. 23
TGGCCAAGTGGAAGCTCAGATCACCAAGCTCAAGCTGGTCAAACGGCAAATGTACGGGCGCGCTAAGCTCGATCTCCTTCAGGCAAGGCTGATTGGCGCGCCATAAAAACAATCACGATCATCGAATATGCGTCAGAGCCCTTATTCCATGCCGAAACACACAGGAGCTGAACTGCAACACGATGGCCAGTCCGCGCGGAGTCCTGAACCTCTTCATTCCGACGTTCAGCGCGATTCCTACGCTCGCCGCGCCAACGCCATGCGCCTTGCCGGAATTGATGCTGCGTTCGTCGATCGCGAGCAGGCGCGCTCCATGCTCCCCGTTTCTCGACTTCGAGACAAGCCGGTTTCGCAATCCAAGGTGGGCTGCTGCAGGGGCGCGGCGGCACAATGCGTCATGATGCCGTCCCTGGGGCTACGCGCGCGCTGCCGACTTGCGCGGCGCTGACATCGTGCAGAACTGCGACATGACTGGCATCAATGTCGTCGGTGGATGCGCAATCCGTGTCCAGACCACGCGCGGTCCAATCAAGGCAAAAAAGATCGCGCTTGCCGTCGCCGGGAATTCCTCTCGCCTCGCCGCGATGGCGGGAATGTAAGACACCTAAGTAGTGAATTCCGTTGGGGACGTCATCGGGGAAGCAAACACCACGGCCGGCATGATTTACCGTTTACTCGCGGGCCGGTATGGTAGCGAGCCAGTTTGGCTGAAACTGGTCAGCCAGCATTTGCTCGTCCACAACTCTTTGCGCCACCTTCGCTGACCAACTGAAAGTTGTTGCCGCAGTTGGTCGGACGCTGCCGCTTGGCATAATTATTTGCGACTGAGCGGAGGATATACTCTCTCGAAGTTCGAACGACTCAGTATTCGCGCCCGGCCTTGTGACGCAGCCAAGCCATCCGAGACATGGCGCCAATTCCGCGGAACGGCTCCGGCGGCAGCCAATTGGGTCCGACCTGCCTCAGGCGGTCTGTCAAGAGCTGAGACTGTGAACGGCAAGCCAGCTCCGCGAGCAACTTGCCATTAATAGTACCTCTCACCACGCCCGTGGCGTTGCAGCCGACGGCGCCGAAGACGTTGGGCCGCGCTTCTCCAAAGAAGAAGCCACCGTTCCCGGTAAACGCCATCGACCCGCCCCAGACATACTCAAACGCGTGCGAGTTCATGCGAGGGTAACGGTTGCGGTATAGACGGGTAAGCTCGTTGCGTACGGTCTTCGGATCCGTCTCCCTGCCGTATGACGACATACTTCGGACCAAAAAGCGGTCTTTCAGCTTGCGCATTGTCATGCCCATGCTGTCGATAGGAGTCATCCCCCAAATCGGCGCGGCGCCTAGCTTGGCGAGCTCCCTCCCGTCTAGGGGAGGCGTGAGTGCGGCATACGTTAGGATGGTAACGGTTCGATCAGGGAGCATACCAAGATCCCGGGCCTGCGCATTGTTGGCGATGAACAGTCGGTCAGCCGTGAAGGTGCCCTTAGTGCTTTGGACCTGAAAGGGTCCGGTACCTTCCACGCGCGTCACTAGGGTTCTCTCAAGTAGCGTCACGTTTGCCGGCAGGCTTGCTGCCAGCCCGCGAATTAGGGCGGCAGGTTGAACGAGTGCACGAGGGCGGAAATCGAATGCCGTCGTGTAGTAGTCAGTCCCGAGCCCGGCCACACGATCCTCGTCGCTCAGAACCCTGCAGGTAAAGCCCCATGTGCGCAGTGACTGCAGCCAGTTTCTAGCGTCGACAGCGCCTTTAGGCGTCGCCGCAGCACTGATGCGCAGCGACTCCTCGTCCCAGTCGCAATCGATGTTGTGCTCCTGGATCAAGGAGCGAAGCCACTCCTGGCCGGCCAGAGAGATGCGAAGTTTGCGGAGGGCGTCATCTTCTGCAGAACCGTAAGCGTTCGCCATCGGCTTCGATGGGACGACCGACACGAAACCAGAATTGCGCCCGGACGGTCCTTCGCCAATCTCTGACGCCTCTAGCACGAGCACCTCCTTGGCAGGCTCTAGTTCCGCGCTGCGGCGGGCCGCTGCCAGCCCGGTGTACCCCGCCCCGATCACGATCGAAGCGAAGCGGGTTTTCGCCGGCTTCTGATCGCACGGTACACGTGGAGGCAGCAGAGCATTCCATCCGCTACGGGTATTATACTGAGTCAAATGCTTGATGTTTAACATCTTAGGCTCCGGCCGATAAAGCCGCAGTGCCGTCGGCTGCGGGATTCATGAAGTAGTAGTTCGGGCGTGGGCATTCGGCCTTTACATAGCGCCCGCCCTCATACCAGCAAGCTCGCCGGCACAGTCGCATCCGAGAAGGCGGCGATGACCGCGTCGGCGGCGTGTCAATTGTGGGAAGCCATTGTTGCGGCCGCAGCTATGCGCGCGTTCTTTCCACCAAGAATGGGACATGCTGAAACCGCGCCTTGTCGACACCCGTTGTGGGTCGTGATTCAATCATCCACACAGCATATCAAGCTGTTGAGGTAGACTTTCCGCAATATCAGCGCGACCTCCGCTTATTTTATGCACGGGCGAACCCGATTCGCGCGTTGACGATGAACCGGTCTGCCGTGCTCGAGGATGACGTGGGCACCCGGAATCCTCCCCACTTGCTCCTGGTGAGCGACCCGTCCTATGCCGCCTGAAGCGTACAACCGCGCCTGCTACCGATCGGGAGCTTGATCTTGAAGCCGATTCGAGAACTGCCTACCACGCATTACGGTTTGATTGTCGACAGCTACATGAACTTCCAATTCGCCATGATTAGAGGCGGTCGAGAGCGGCACGAGCGACCTGAAGCCCGGATCTCCCATGATCCAGGTGAAGATCTATGATGCGCAACGGGAGTAGGAGCTGAAGTTATTCTGATCGCTGGTGGGCTGGTCGAGGGTGGCGGCACCTTGCTGCCGCTCCTGCTTTACAATACGTCCGCCCACATTGAAGTGATCTCCAGTCTGCCGGCGGCGAACCGACGCTGGCTGGCGATTGCTATTGCTTAGCCGCGGCGAAGTAGCGTCAGCAACCACCTTCGATGGGAAATTGCTTCGGCGGATCCGCCGAATCTTAGAATATTCGCCGATTATGCAGAAATCGAGCGTTCCTATCCTGATCGAGTTCTTTGCCGGACTTTGCGCTGAGAAGAGCTCGGGGAAGCGCGCTAGGACCTTGCATGACCGTTGTTAGCGTCGAAATTCCCGATCTCGAATCATTGAAATGCACTGATGAGAGCAGCGATTGCCTTTGCACGCGAAAAAAGGGGGACGCGCCCCAGTTTGGCCCCCAGTCGTATGGTGAAAAGCCCGAAAAGGGCAACTGATAAGGAACCGATGACAAGAACGTACATTCATCGCGCGCTCTAGGCTCGCGAGAACGTCTTCATCTTGACCAGCAAGGACCTAGTAGTCAATTTGCTTAGACGTTCGGCGGCGCTTTTGGGGACAATCGTGCATTCTTGCTGTTCTCGCATCGCTGCAGACGTGCGCTTTGGAGTACTGGGATTTCGACGGCTCGGCAGACGGAAGCTCTGGCCACTCGCCGGGTTGGGAGCATGTCAGTTTGGATACGCAGCCTATCACTACTTTGGCAGCTGCCAAAGTAGTGCTATGACCGGTTGACCGAGTTTGCTCGACCGCAGGTGAACCGCCCCGGGTTTGCCGGAGGCTATTTGGTTTAAGTTATGCCGCCATGGCCGGTTGTTCCAGCATGGTGTAGTAGCGTTGCTCGGCTTCGGCTGGCGGGATGTTGCCGATGGGCTCCAGGAGCCGTCGGTTGTTGAACCAGTCCACCCATTCCAGGGTCGCGAACTCGACGGCCTCGAAGCTGCGCCATGGCCCGCGCCGATGGATCACCTCGGCCTTGTAGAGGCCGTTGATGGTTTCGGCGAGAGCGTTGTCATAGGAATCTCCGACACTACCAACGGAAGGCTCGACGCCAGCTTCAGCCAAGCGCTCGGTGTACTTGATAGAGACGTATTGGCTACCCTTATCGCTATGATGCACGAGCCCGCCGCGGTGGACCGGTCGGCGATCGTGCAGGGCCTGCTCCAGCGCATCGAGCACGAAGCTGGCGTGCGCCGTGCGCGAGGCCCGCCAGCCCACGATCCTGCGGGCATAGGCGTCGATCACAAAGGCGACGTAGACGAATCCGCTCCAGGTCGCGACATAGGTGAAGTCGGAGAGCCAAAGGACGTTCGGCCTTGGCGCCCTGAACTGGCGGTTGACGTGATCCAGCGGGCATGGCGCGGCCTTGTCTCTGATCGTGGTCTTAACCGGTTTGCCGCGGATAACCCCCTGCAAACCCATGTCCTGCCATCAATCGCGACACCGTGCAACGAGCAACATCGAAGCCTTCTCGCTTGAGCTGCCGCCACACCTTGCGCGCGCCGTAGACGGAGAAGTTCTCATCGAAGACGCGCCGAACCTCGATCTTCAGCGCGGCGTCCTGCCTGGCGCTCGTCGACAGCTTGGCGGGATCGCGCCGCTTGGCCACATGGGCATGGTAGGTCGAGGGGGCGATCGGCAAGACCTTGCAGATCGGCTCGACCCCATGCGCCCCACGATGATCGTCGATGAAGGCGATCATGGCTTGGACCGGCGGTCGAGCTCCGCCATCGCAAAATAAGCGCTTGCCTTGCGCAGGATCTCGTTGGCCTGCCGCAGCTCACGGTTCTCCCGTTCCAGGGCCTTCAGCTTCTCGGCCATCTCAGTCGGGACACCGGCCCGCTGCCCGCTGTCGATCTCGGCCTTCTTCATCCAGTCATGCAGCGTCTGCGGCGTGCAGCCGATCTTGGCCGCAATCGAGGTCACTGCCGCCCAGCGCGACGGGTGCTCGCCGGCGTGATCCAGAACCATCCGAACCGCACGGTCGCGGATTTCAGGCGAAAACTTGTTCGTGGTCTTGCTTGTCATGGCTCCATCCTCTCAGGAGTTGGAGCCTCCGGCAAACCCGGGGCGGTTCACAGGGTCCGTGGACGGTTGTGCATTGCTGGAGCCATTTATGTCAACCGGCGTCCGAACGGCCCGGGCTGCAAGATCTTTCTCTGGTTGAACAAGGGATGACGGTGCGGTCATATGTTCGGCCTGTGAACGCGGCGCCT
>NZ_JADPJF010000125.1:0-878 GCF_023073295.1 Bradyrhizobium sp. 23
ACCCACGACGGGTATGTGAGCTGGGAGAGGTTCGAGGCGATCCGCGCGATGGTCAGCAGCAACGTTCCCACTGGTCGGCATCACGGCGCGCCCAAGCATGGAGACGCGCTGCTGGCCGGTCTGATCCGGTGCCAGCGCTGCGGCCGCAAGCTCACACTCCGGTACTCAGGCATGAAGCACCATATCCCGCGCTACAGTTGCAGCCGCGCTTGGATGGACAATGGCGGCGCTCACTGCATCGCCTTCGGAGGATTGCGCGTCGATGATGCAATCGAGGAAGCACTGCTTAGCGTCGTCGGCCCAGGCGCTATCGCCGCTGCAACCGCTGCCGCCAAGGAAGCCGGAGAACGACGGGATCAGGTGCGCGATGCGCTCAGTCGCGATCTGGAAGCGGCGAGCTATGCCGCCGACCGGGCTTTCCGGCAATACGATGCCGCTGACCCCGCGAACCGGCTGGTGGCGAGTGAGCTTGAAGCGCGCTGGAACAGAGCACTCGCTCACGCGGCGGAGGTCGAGGACAAGATCGCTATGCATGATGCGGCGACGCCCGCACCTATTGCTGATCCAACTTCGCTCGGCGTACTGGCCTCAAACCTCAAAACGGTCTGGGATGCGCCGACGACGGATGCTCGCCTCAAGAAGCGCATTGTACGCACCCTCGTCCATGAGGTCGTGGCCAATATAGATGACGCGGCGTCCGAGATCGTTCTCATCGTCCACTGGGTGGGTGGCGCTCACAGCGAGTTGCGCTTGCCCAAGCGCCGGCGCGGACAGCGCAACAGCACTTCCGCCGATATTATCCAAGCCGTGCGTCAACTGGTGCTGATCGCCAACGACGATCTGATTGCCGGCCTCCTCAACCGAAACGGCCTCAAGAC
>NZ_JADPJF010000144.1:0-1209 GCF_023073295.1 Bradyrhizobium sp. 23
GAAGCGGGCCGCCGGCCAGCCTTCCTTGTCGGACTGCTCGGCAAATTGCGGCCACAGCACCTTGATGGCTGGCAGCCGCAACTCGTTGAGCAATAGATTGAGGCGCGCGGTGTCAATGGTGTTGGCCGTGCTCATGCGGCACCTCCGATCTCGCCGGCACCGATGAGGCACTCATAGGTGGCGAGCGGTGCGAGCTGCACCACGACGTGCGGCACGCAGGCCGGATCGGGAGAGAAGTAAGCGCGCAGCCGGTTGAGGTCGGGCAGTCGGCCGGCATCAAGCTCGGTCGCGAGCTGATCGGCGAGTTCGGCCTCGCAGCCGCGCTCATGGGCCAGTGCGAGCAGATCGACCATGATCCGGCAGGCTTTCCTGTCCGGCAGCCGTTCGCGCAAGCAATCGAAGGTTCGGCGATAGGCATCGCGCGGGAACAGCCGATCACGGTAGACGAGATTGAGCAGCGCCATTGGCTTGCGCCGCAAGGAATGGATCACGTGCCGATAATCGACGACCTGGTCGTGCTTGCCGTTGGAATGCGGCCGCCCACGCGGCAGGGTGACGAGATGGGTGCCGCCGACGAACACGTCGAGACGATCGTCGTAAAGGCGCACCCGCAGTTGGTGCCCGATCAGGCGTGACGGCACGGTGTAGAACACCTTGCGCAAGGTGAAGCCGCCGCTTGACGTCACGCGGACAATCACCTCCTCGTAGTCCGAGGTGCGGCGATCTGGCAACGCCTGCAGGGTGGCGCGCTCGTGGTCGATCCGCTTGGAGTTGCGGGCATTACGGCGGCTGACGATCTCGTCGATGAAGCCGCGATAGGCGGCGAGATCATCGAAGTCGGCAGTGCCGCGCAACAGCAGCGCATCGGCGATCGTGCGCTTGAGATGGCCGTGCGAGCTTTCGATCGCCCCGTTCTCGTGGGCGATGCCGCGATTGTTGCGGGAAGGCCGCATGCCGTAGTGGGCGCAGAGGTCCTCGTACCGCCTGGTCAGATCGTCCCTCGCATTGCGATCGAGATTGCAGAAGGCGGCCGACAGGCTGTCGGTCCGATGCTCCCGCGGTGCCCCACCGAGCGACCACAGGGCATTCTGCAGCCCTTCGGCCAATGCGACGAAGCTCTCGCCACCGAGCACGACATGGGCGTGTTCAAACCCGCAATAGGCCAACCGGAAGTGATACAGGCGATGATCGAGCGGCACGCCAGCGATG
>NZ_JADPJF010000082.1:0-45982 GCF_023073295.1 Bradyrhizobium sp. 23
TCCTTTGTGGCGCCTCTCTACGCGACCACGTTAGGCACTTTTGATGCCGGTTCGAAGGGCCGTTCCACACCATCACTTTTGATGCAGTTTGGGGGATGCGTGGCGCTTTGATTGAAGGAGAATCAACGCCATGCAGCAAGCACTCCACCGCTCCAGTCTGGTGCCGCGTGGGTTTGTTGTAGAGAGTGCGTACTACGAAGGTGATAAGACCGTTATTGAGATCCGGGCGTCTGGAAGCGTTGGTCTGTGTCCATTGTGCGGAACAGTTTCCCGGCGTGTCCATAGCCGGTATCGGCGACGCGTGACTGATCTTCCACTTTCGGGGCGGATCGCACAGCTCCTGGTGATCGCCCGCCGCTTCCGCTGCGACGCCGTCCTGTGCGGGCGCCAAATATTTACTGAGCGCTTCGAAGGGGTGCTGGCTCCATCAGCGCGACGCACGGCGAGGCTGGACTCCATTGTCCATCACCTCGGTCTGGCGCTTGGCGGACGACCGGCGGCAGGCTTCGCAAAACGGCTGATGCTGCCGGTGAGCAAGGATACGCTCCTTCGCGTGGTTCGCCGCCGCAGCCGTCCGCCAGCTGACCCGCTCAGGGTTATCGGCATTGATGATTGGGCCTGGCGGCGCAATCACCGATACGCCAGCATCATCTGCAACCTGGAAAGGCGCCGGGTGGTGACCCTGCTGCCGGACCGTGAGCCCGCGACCGCCCAGGCCTGGCTCGCTGCTCATCCCACGATCACGATCGTCGCCCGTGACCGCGGTGGAGGATATGGCGAAGCCGCAGCAAGGGCCCTGCCGCACGCGGTACAGGTCGCAGATCGTTGGCATCTGATGGAGAACGCCAGTCGGGCCTTCCTCGATGCCGTCCGAAAATCGATGCGCCAGATCCGCAGCGCAATCGGAGCGACGACGATCGATCCCAAGCTGCTAACAGCGGCGGAGCGTCTCCAATATGAGGGCTATCTCCGCCGCGAGGAGGCCAACGCGACCATCTTGGGCCTGTCGAAATGCGGAACGCCGATCAAGCAGATCGTGCGCCAGACCGGGCACAGCAGGAAGCTGGTACGACAGGTGATCCGTGGCGAACGCCATGATGTCTTCCGGACCCGGGAGAGCTCTCTCGATCAGCACCTGCCATGGCTCGACGACCAATGGGCAGCCGGTTGCCGAAACGGCGCTGAACTTTGGCGCCGCTTACGGGCGCGCGGCTTCCGAGGCTCCCTTCGTGTTGTCGGCGAATGGACGACTCGTAGACGGCGGGCCGAAAAGACTGATGTCGAAACCCTTCATCGGATCCCATCGGCCAGAACGATCGCTCGTCTCATGACCGTCGGACGGGATACGCTATCGAAGGCAGAGACGGTGACCGTCGCTGCGGTAGAAGCTGGCGTGCCGCCCCTGGTCGAAGCACGCGAGATCATCGCCGAATTCCACCTGATGATCCGACGCAAGACCGAGGCGGGCCTCGTCCCATGGATCGAGCGCGCTCGCGCCAGTCTTGTTGCATCGTTCGCCCGCGGTGTAACGAACGATGAAGCGGCGGTTCGGGCGGCGATCACCTCGCCATGGTCCAACGGACAGACTGAGGGGCAGATTACGCGCCTCAAGCTCGTTAGACGCCAAATGTACGGCCGTGGCAAAATCGATCTGCTTCAAGCCAGACTAATCGGCGCAGAATAAACCCAGTTGCACCAAAACTGCGTCAGAGCCCCGATTGGATGCCGATCACCCCGAAAACGGGGTCCTTATTCCATGCCGAAACACAGGCACCATCGCGGGCGACGCTGCGCAGCGCGCCTACAGGCGCCGCTTGGCCGACGCCGGCCGGTCGCGCATGCCGCCGCCGGCACCAACACTGAGGTTGCGACGATGACCCCTGAGATGGAGCGCCTGAGGGAGCGCCTGCAGACCGGCTGGCAGCCGAAGCCCGATGAGATCGACATGCGGATCCGGCAGCGCAGGATCCGCGATTGGCAGTTCGCGCCCTCGTTCTCGCCCCCAGAGGCGGCGATCATCGGTAGGCCGGAAAGCCGCGAAGGCGTGATCAGGACGGACGTGATCCTCTGGATCGACGCCGGGCTGCGCTGGGCTCTGTGCGAAGACGGCATGTGGTGGTGGCTGAGCGAGTGATCCGATGGGAAGCTAAGGCCGCCATCTCGCCTATCGCACTCTATGTTGAACCTCAGATGAACCTCACACGCGCTGCGATGGCTACGCCCGCCGGCCGCACCTGTCTGGAAGGAAGTCAACTCAAGTTCCCTTCACGTAAGGCGTGTCTCTGGCACCTTCCCGATCGGGAAGTTTCCGTGCTGCAGGCGCGCCGATCGCATCGGATCTTCCCGCTCGGGATGTCGGCACGATTTTATCGATCGCCATTTTTCTCTTTGCGCCTTTCCGCCACGCCTGAGAGGATTCGTCGCAATCGGGAATTGGTGCGGTTCGACTCCGCCTCGCTGACCGAGATCCGGGAGAAGTGTGGTTCGATTCCACCACCTTGGGCGGTCGCCACTGAGCGACCGTTCGGGTCCACTGCCGACGGGGTGTCGGGGTCACTCGCGGGCGCTGCCTTCCGTATGGGGGCGGCGCCCGCGTTTCAAACGGAGGCCATGATGACCGACGACGAGATCATCAAGATGGCGAACGACGACTGGCGCAATATGCCCCACCCGCTGAAGATGGCAGCCATCTCGATCAGCGAGGCACGCGACATCGCACGCAAATTCTCACATTCTTCTCTGCCGCTCGATGCTCACCCTGAATACATCGATGTGCGTCAGCGCATCGACGGGTGGGTGGCGCGCTGGAAGGCCGGCAACCACGAGCTTGCCGGACCTTTGGGTATCGATCTGAATGCTTCCTTGAAACAGGCGATCCCGTCGAAGCGTCGAATTTTTACGCTGATCGGTCGCATCTTTTGGTCTGCCGCGATCCTCGGGCCGCCGGTCATCTACGTCATCATGCTGTGGTGGCGGTGGTGGCTGTCGTAAGCGATCAGAGACTGATGCCCGCCGAGCCCCGCCGTCACCAATGGCACATGCGCTTCGATCGCGTGGTGTGCCGCGACTGCGACGCCATCGAGGGAGTTGACGACGACCCGCCGTGCCCTGGCACCAGGAAGATCCGCCCGCAAGCGACGATCAGGCAGCAGCAGGAGGGCGCTCGTGATGTCGATCGGTAAGAAGCCTCGGCGCTACATCGTCTTCCTGTTCGCCGGCTACTATCCTGACGGTGGTTGGGACGACATGCGCGGGTCGTTCGATACAATCGAAGAAGCCGCGGACTTCGCACGCGCCTCCCGAGATCACGACGATCGTCCCTGGACATATAAACAGGTCGTCGACATCGAGACTGGAGAGGTGACGATGATCGATCAGCCACGTGGGCTGCCACCTCTCTGAAATCAGGCCAGCACCCGTCCTCTTCGTGACGACCGGTACGGTTCATGCAGCCGTCGGCGAGGAGCCGCAGGGCGACCTCTTTCCATAGCGATCCGCCGTCGTAGCGCTGCAGCGCCTCCGCGCGCGTCAGCGTCACCGTCCGGATGCATTTCAAGCATTCGACCCGCAGCTCAGTCGACCTGATCTCCGCAGCGTGCGATCGGCGCGCGGCCGGCGGGTCTCGGCCCTGGGATCCGCCAGCATCGCCGCCCACCAGGCATCCTCGTCGGTCACGCCGGCGCGGCGCCGCTGCGCGTCGGCGATCTTGCGCGCGGTTTCTTCGATCCGCTGCTGCTTCGGGGTTGGGAAGCGCCAGTCTGCGCAACGTCGTCCTGCCATCGTAAACCCAGCACAAACCCACTGCCAAGTGACTGATCGGGCAGTCCTAACGGCTCAGAAAGCCGCCGGCCAAACCCACTTCAACCCCAGCACACCAACTCCGTTTCAGTCCCAGCGTTAACTGACTGATCCGCAACCACGATCGGTGAAAAACGGGGAAGTTCGCTCCAAGCTCAACTCCGCTCGTTGACGTGAGAACGAATAGAGAACAAAATCGATCCTCCCACGCAAGAGGAATCCTTGGATGACCGCCCCCGCCGAGCAGCAACCAGCCGTCGACGAAGCTGCCGAACTGGAGGCCGCCGTCAGCCAGGCCATCGAGGCGTGCGGCGGCGATCCGGTGGCCGCCGTGAGGGCGTTGCTGGTTCTGAACACCGCCCTCGAGCACGAGCTGACGGCCGTCTACGCCAAGGCGTCGACGGGATTCCTGCGCGGGCGGCGGGTGAAGCCGCCGGCTATGGGCGGGGGCGCGGAGCCCATTCCGGGATCTCGACCACGAGATCCGGAATGAAGCCGGCCGAGTTCTCGAAGACGTCGCCTCCCCGCGAATAACCGCGAGGATTGCAGACGATGCGCGTCTCGCCGACGGTGTAGTCGTGCGTGTCGTGCACGTGACCGTGGACCCACAGCGACGGCTGGTGCTCGGCGATGATGTCGGTGAGGTCGCTGATGAACGAGGCATTGATCGCCCCGTCATCGGCATAGCGCTCGTGCAGCGATTGCGGATGCGGCGCATGGTGCGTGACGACCACGGTCTGCCCCTCATGCTCCTCGGCCAGGCGATCCGTCAGCCATCGGCGCTCGGCGACGTGTCGACGGTAGGCCTCGGCGGGCGTGAACGGCACCGGGAATTCCGCGCCGCCCGAGGTCCTGATGAGGCGGTGGTCGTTCAGCTGCGTGCCGACGCGAATCCCTTGCGCCTGGTCTCTTGCCTCGAAGCGGTAGTCGGTCCAGAGCGTGCAACCGATGAAGCGCACCCCGTCGATGATCGGCACTTCCTCGGCGTCCAGAAAGGTCACGTTGGTGCCGCGCGTCGCGTCGCGGATCCGGGCGGCGGCGTCCTGCAAGACGGAGCCGTAGTATTCGTGGTTGCCGGCGACGAAGAGGACGGGCTTGCCCCACAGCGCGCGCTGGTTGGTCAGCCAGCTCACCGCCCGATGGGCTTGGTCCACGTCGCCGGCGAACACCGCGACGTCGAAATCCAGGCCCTCCGGCACGTCGTAGTCGTGCGGCCAGACCTCGCCGTGCAGGTCGCTTGCGATGAACAGCTTCATGAGCCGTACGATCGTGCCCGCGCCGGCAAGAGGCAATGCCCGATCTCAGGACAATCGTGACCCAGATGAGACCCAGGTCTTTGGATGGCTTTAGAACGAAATCGTTCGGGAGGCTTTTTCCCCAACGATTCCAATTTGGTGGGGGAGGCAGGACTCGAACCTGCGAAGCCATGAGGCGGCTGATTTACAGTCAGGCATCTTGTGGTTTCGGCAACTACCGCCAAGCCCCACATGCGTCAAAAATCTCATTCTCATCAATGACATCACCCTCTATTGGTAGCTGACGACATCCCAGGAAATACCGTTACAGCTAGGTATTTGTTGGGGCTTGGAGTGGGGCTCAGAAAGGGGGTGCTAATGAAAAAACCGCTGACTGCGTTGGCGATCGAACACGCAAAGCCGCGAGCGAAGCGCTACGCCCTGCCGGACGTGGGGCATCCCGGCCTGCGCGTATTGGTGTAACTGAACACGTAGGGTCTGCGACCGACGTCTGCAGCGAGCGCATGCCGACCTTGGCGTTGCCGACCGAGAGGTAGTCGGTCCACTTCTGTGACGCCGTGCCGGGATTGGTGACCTCCGCCAGCACGCCGACGCCACGATGTAGAGTTTGGTGCCCTCCGGCGTCACCTGCTTGATGCGCTGGTGCTCGGTATCCTCCACGGCGCTGATGGTGCAGGTGCCCCTGCGTGACCGACGCCGGCGTCGCGCCGAGGGCTGAGCCCTAAGAGCTTGGCAGCGGCAGCGCGCTCACCCCGAGGCGTTCTCCTCCTCCTGGGAGCCGAGGTCGACAAGCCGGCCTAGTGGTAGGAGAAGCGCCTGGATACGAACGCGGTCTCTGTCGGCTGGGTATCACCATTGACTCTTCGCATCCAACATGCGCTGGCGAGCGGGGAATGGCGGCAACGATGCACGATGCAGAGTTCATTCGCTTTGTGGCACTGCCGAAAGGAACTGAGGAAGGTGACGAAATCGGTGATCGACTGACGCGACAGACTCCTGATCGAATGCAGCCTCCGCGGCGATGCATACCGCGACCCCGTCAACTACCATCATGGTGCGAAAATTGGCAGGCTTAGCACACAGATGACTCTTCCCAGACATGCCAAGAACAATCCGACGGCGAGAGCGATCAGTTGCCCAAAATACACGTCGTCCATTTCGAGATCGGGCATAATGCTCTTCGCATATTCTATGGCGAGATAGGTCTCCATTGTCCCCTCCTCCTCTATTACGGTTCAGGCCATACGCATTCAGAAACCGTGTTCAAAAGCCGTTTCTTGGATCTGGGGTCGCGCGTGATGCGTCGGGTTACAACGACTTCTCTGTCGCTCCTTCAATTCGGCCGACACAAGCTCCAAACCCGATCGAAACATAACCTTCTCTCGTGCAACGGCCCTCAAACCGGATTTCGTCTCCGTCAAGGAGGAATCCTCGGCGCTCTCCGTTTGGGAGCGTGATGGGTCGCGCACCAGCACGCGTCAATTCCAGCATGCTGCTCAATTCAGCCTCGGCCGGGCCTGAAATTGTACCGGTGCCGATCAGATCTCCGGACAGCAAGTTGCAGCCATTGACGGTGTGATGGGCGACCATTTGCGCAGGGGTCCAATAGAGATGGGACGCGTTCGATCTCAGGATCTCCGTGGCCGGCGCATCTGCGGCTCTCATCGTCCTCGTCGACAAAAACACCTTGAGGCCGATATCCAACCCACCACGCTCCTGGTCATATTCGTCCAGCAGATATTTCAGTGGTCGGGGATCCCCTTCCGGGCGCTTCATCGCTGGCGCCCGAAACGGAGCCAGAGCATCCGCCGTTACCACCCATGGCGACACGGAGGTCGCGAAGCTCTTGCTCAGGAACGGGCCGAGCGGATACATTTCCCAACGCTGGACGTCTCGGGCCGACCAGTCATTGAGCAGCGAATACCCGATGATATGCTCTTCAGATTGCGAGACCGTAATCGGATCTCCGAGCCGGTTACCGCCAGAGACGTAGAACCCCATCTCCAATTCGAAATCCAATCGTTCGCAGGGGCCGAAGCCAGGTAAGCCTCCGTCGACCGTTGGGGCCCGCTGTCCGGTCGGCCGGCGCACCGAACCTCCGCTTACCTGCACGGACGACGCTCTGCCGTGATATGCTATCGGCACCCATTTGTAATTCGTGGGAAGCGGGTTCTCCGGGGTGAGCAATGCGCCGGCCGCTTTGGCATGGTGAATGCCGGCATAGAAGTCGGTGTAATTCGGTACGGAAGTCGGACGATGCATAACGCATTGTGCCATCGGGACGAGAAGATCCGCGGCACTTCGGCGGATCTTTTCTCCATTGGTGCCGACTTCAAGCGCGTCACCAATTTTTTTGCGCAATTGCTTGAGGCGTTCGCGCCCCAATGCAAACAGCGCGTTCAAGCAAGGTTCGGCGAACACCTCCTCGGGGACATCGCCTGACAGCAAGCCCAGCCTGGATGCGGCGTGAAGATCGAAAATCTGGTCGCCAATCGCAACACCGGCGGAGTTCTTGGCGTCATTGCCGCGACTAAAAATGCCAAATGGCAAATTCTGGATTGGAAAATCCCCAAGCGGATCATTCGCGGTGCTTACAAAGCTCCGTCGTTCCGAATCGTGCGTTTCGTCCGTGATCGTCTTCACGTGGCGGCTCCCGCCACAATCTCCGTACCCTTGATGCCGGTCTCGGACTGCACAAACTGAGCGTCAAACGCATATCGCTCAGCAGCCGCCCGGGCCGTCTTGTCGCTTAACGAGCCGAACCAAATGGCAAGGAAGGCCAGCGGCATCGAGAACAGCGCGGGATTGTCGTAGGGAAAAATCGGCGCAGCATAATGGAAGACGGCGACCCACACCGTCTTGCTGAGGACCACGAGCAGAATCGAACTGATCAAACCGACAATCCCACCGGCCACGGCCCCACGCGTCGTCGTTCCACGCCAAAAGATGGCCATGGCTAGGACCGGAAAGTTGCAGCTCGCTGCCACCGCCAGTGCGAGCCCCGCCATGAAGGCGACGTTCTGGTTCTCAAACGCGTAAGCCAGCGCGATGGCGGTAATTCCGATCGCTATTGCAGCAAGCTTCGCGATGCGGACCTCGCGTCCTTCCGGCGCCTGGCCGCGGGCAATCACTTGACCGTACAGGTCATGGCTAATCGCGGAGGCACCTGCGAGCGTCAGACCGGCGACGACGGCAAGAATGGTCGCAAATGCGACTGCCGAAATGAAGCCGAGCAAGATGGGGCCCCCGAGGGCTCCCGACAAATGGACGGCCGCCATGTTAGGCCCGCCGATGAGATCGGTGATCTTGTTGAATTGACCGCTCGAACCGACATTAAAAAAGCTCGCGTCGGGCATCAGGATCGCGACAGCAGCAAAGCCGAACAGCGGAACCAGCAGACAAAAATAGGCAACGCAAGTCGTTGCGTAAAAGACTGACTTTCTCGCATCGGCGGAATCCTTGACCGTAAAGAACCGCATCAGAATGTGCGGCAAGCCCGCCGTTCCGAATACGAGTGCAAGGCCGAGTGAGATCGCGGAAACGGGTTCGGCGAAAAGGCCGCCGGGGGCAAGGATGGCCGCGCCCTTCGGATGAACCAGGCCCGCTTCCACAAAGATGCGCCCGAGACTGAAATCAAAGCGCCAGAGAATGACTAACGCCATCAGCGTACCGCCCCCCAGCAATAACACCGCCTTGGTGATCTGCACCCACGTCGTGGCCTGCATGCCGCCAACAGCAACGTAGATAATCATCAGCAATCCGACGCCTGCGATGGCAGACAAATAGTTCAACCCAAACAGCAGCTGAATAACCTTGCCGGCACCGATCATCTGCGCGATCAGGTAGAACAGAACGACAATCAAGCTGCCCGTGGCAGCCACCAGGCGAACCGAAGTACGATCCAACCTGAACGAGGCCGCATCCGCGAAGGTATAGCTCCCGAGATTGCGCAAACGCTCGGACATCAGAAAGAGGACAATAGGCCAGCCCGTGAGGAAGCCAAGCGCATAGATGAGGCCGTCGAATCCCGTCGTGTAGATGAGCGCTGAAATGCCCAGGAACGCCGCCGCCGACAGGAAATCGCCGGCGATCGCGAGGCCGTTCTGCACCGGCGTAATCTCATGGCCGGCTGTATAGAACTCGGCTTTTGATTTTGTTCGCCCCGCCGACCGATACGTTATGACCAGCGTGACGGCGACGATCAGCAAGAACATGCTGATAGCGATCCAATTCGGCCCATGTGATGCGGCGGTGCCGGTCTGTGCCTGAGCCGAAAACGGAAATGAAGCTGCGAGTGCCGTCAGAAAAATCCGCGCGTTCATTGACGAACCTCCCGCTGAACAGCCTGGGTGAGGCCGTCGAAGTGCTTGTTCGACCGCCAGACATAGTAGCCAGTCAGAATGATCACCATTGCGATCATCCCAAGAGCCACTCCCATGCCAAGAGGAATGCTTCCGCCCGCTATGTTCATGGCCAATGTCGAAGACGCCGCGGAAATCAGGCCGATGAAACCAAAGAAGCTCACCAGGGTGATGAGTGAAAGCCCCCAGCGCAGCCTCGAGCGCGCGGTGGCCAGCTCGCGAAACGACGGATTGGCGAGTATTCGATTGGTCTGTTCCGGCGATAGCGGCACCATATGTTCCTCCTGCAGAATTCTCATTGTCGCTGCGCGATTCTTTGATCGCTTAACTCATTTCTTCGGCGATAGACCTGGATCGCTGTCAGTCAAAGGAGCCGACAGGATTACGGCGGCTGAGAAGAACCTTTCGTTCCTCCAGATCCTTGATGCGGGCTGGCGAGATCTTGCGCTCTGCCAGGATCTCTTCGTTGTGCTCGCCCTGGAACGCGGGGACACCGGGAGGCGGTAATGCCGAGCGGCTAAAGATCCATGGGTTTCCCGGCATCCGAACGGTTCCGCCGGCCCGGTCATCGACATCGACGACAGCACCCCACTCTTTCACCCAATCGGACTCCGCAAACTCGCTGACGGTGCGAATCATACCCACCGCAAGGCCGGCTTCGCTGATCTGGGTTTGCAGCTGCTCCAGACTGGAAAACGTCGTCAGCCAGGCACTGACCTCGGCCAAGAGAGCGGGCAAATTCTGCCGTCGAAGCTTGGCAGTCGCGAACCGCGGATCTAACCGCAGATCGTTGCGCCGCATCATCGCGCAATACCGGCTAAAAATGGGCGAGTAGATCGGGCTGGCCGCTATCGTCAACCTGCGGCCATCAGACATCTCGAAGATGTGGGACTCGTTCGCCGACAGTGCTATCGGCTCGCCGTCGGTATCGATGCCCGACAACATCGCACCAGCCCGCTCGTTAACCGAAAGCATCGTTGCCGCCATGGACACGTCTACGTGCTGTCCCTCACCGGTGCGCTGGCGGTCGTGGAGAGCGGCAAGAATCGCAATCACACCTTGCAAGCCGGTATAGACATCGGCATGGCTGCACGCATCGTTACGCGGCTCGGATAACGCGTCGCCAAAATGCGCTTCGACGAGCGCCGTAAAGCCGGTCTCCGCCTGCACCGTCGGCGCGAACGCAGGACGATTTTTCCACGACGTCGATTGCCCGTAACCGCTCAGCGAGACATAGACGACCCGGGGATTGAAAGCCCGCACGTCATCATAGGCTAGTCCAAAGCGCTTCAAGGTACCGGGGCGGAAGTTCTCGACGATGACGTCGGCTTCCTTGCACATGTCGACGACAATCTCGCGTGCCTCCGCCCAATTCAGGTCCAGGCTCAGATTGCGCTTGCCGGCATTTTGCTGAACGTAATAAAGGCCCATGTCACCCACATGCGGCAAGCCGATGCGGCCCAGATCGCCAGACGGTGGCTCGATCTTGGTCACGTCGGCTCCCAGATCCCGCAGAGCCTTGGTGCAGTGAGGACCCGCGAGCACCCGGGTGAAGTCGATCACGCGCAGTCCATCCAGAGGGGCTGACATGCTCAATTCCCCTTGAACACGGCGGACGCGGGTCCGGTGGCAAAGAAGGCATCAAAGCCGCGCTGGCGGTCTTCGGCCTTCCAGATCATGTCGTTGATTTCGACCTGCCGAGAATCGGCGGCTTCGATTCCGCCGCGGGCCGCGAGATTGGCCTGCATCTTGATGCCATTGATGACGGCGGTCGGTCCAGCCGCGAGTTGGCGGGCCCATGTCATGGATGCCAGAGCCAGGTCCGCTTCGGGCACAACAAGATTGATAATGCCCCATCGCTCGAAAGCCTCTGGCGTGTGCCTGCGCCCAAGCATCGAAATCTCCTTTGCCCGAGCAGAACCGGCGCGCTGTGCGATGCGCTGGGTGCCCCCCAAGAGCGGTAGCAGGCCCACAGTAACCTCGACTTGCCCGAGGAAGGCCGTGTCGGCGGCGATGATCATGTCGCACGTGAGCGCAAGCTCGAGGCCTCCGCCCAGCACGCCTCCGTTCAGCGCGGCAACGGTTGGAAGCGGAACGTCTTCAAGTGCCTGGAGCACTTGTTCCAGACGTTCCTGATGGGCATGGATCAATGTCGTGGTGCCGAACGACTTCAGTTCAGCGCCCGCGCAAAAGTGACGCATCGAGCTGCGCAACAAGATCGCCCGGCACCCAGCGTCCATCACCCGCGAATAGGCGGCCACCAGATCGTCGATCATCGTATCATCGATCAAATTGTGCGGCGGCTTGGCGAGGGTCACGATGCCCACGGCTCCGTCAATTTCATGCGTCACCGTCGTCATGGAAGCTCTCTCTGTTTCAGATCCAGAAGGACCGCGCTGGCTTGCTCAATAGTCATTCAACGCTGCCATCCAGCAACGTCAAATCCTGCCAATCTTCATGTTTGAAGCTGCCAACTTCTACAAAGCTACCCAAAAAGAGGGCGATCAGCCCCATGGCGGAGCGGGTCAAATTGTGCCATTCTTCAGAAAAACAGCTAACGCTTGAGGGGAGGAATCGATGACGGTGATAAGGATCGTCAGTCCGCTATCGGCCGATCTTGATGCGCCCATCCAGAGTTTGCTCGGGTTGGGGGCACTGGCTGCCGAACTTGCGGCGCAAGGTGTTTCGGTGAAAGAGCTGTTTGCCCGCTCGGGAGTTCAGCCAGGCCATCTCGAAGATCCGCACGCTCGAATATCCCATCGGCAGCGTCTTACTATCTACCGAAATGCGCGCGCGCTGGCGAAGCATTCCGATGTCGGTCTGAGAGCCGGCGCACGGCAGCGCATCAGCGACTACGGCATCTACGGCTACGCCATGGTCAGTAGCTCAACTTTTGGAGAAGCGCTCAAGTTTTCCGTCGAACATGCAGTCATGGCCGGCCCGGTCGTGATGCAGATCAGCTTCCGCGTCGAAGACAACACCGCGATATTGCGGAGCCATGGCATTCAATCACTGGGCGATATTCTCCCCTTTACCGCCGAATTTTGGCGCAGCTCGATGACATCCCTGTTCAGCCGTGTGCTTGAGGCGCCATTCCCCACGAAACGCATGATTTTTCCCTTCGCAGCACCGGTGCATTGGCGCAACTATGGGCGGATGTTCAACTGCCCAATCGATTTCGATGCCGATTCCATGGAGTGGCACTTCGATGCGGGGGTTCTTGATGTCCCCTGCCCGAACGCAAATCCCATCACCGCTCAGGTGTGCCAACAATTCTGCGACGTCGTCATGGCCGAGCGCCCCGGCGAAACAGACCTCGTTCGCAATATTCGAACCGCCTGTCTGAACAGCTCCAAGCGCTTTCCGACGGCAGACCAAGTCGCGGGACAGCTGGGCCTGTCATTGCGAACACTCCATCGACGTCTCGCTAACGAGGGACTCTCTTATCAAGAGCTTCTGGACAACATGCGCAAGTCTGTCGCAATGGAGTTTCTGGAAAACACCCATTTGTTGATCGATCAGGTTGCCGAGCGCGTCGGATTTGCCGACGCGACCAGTTTTCGCAAGGCGTTTCGAAAGTGGACTGGTCACTCTCCAACTGACTATCGCCGCGCCGTTTAGATCGCGTGTCGACCTGATCATTGGCAGAACGCGCTCGCGGGCCGGACAAGTTAGCCCGCGACGAGCTCAAGACGACCGACAACGATCGACCGACCTCGCGCCGGGCCTTCGGTCATCAATTCGACTGCACCACAGCTTCAGTTGACCCTCCGCTGATATCCTTTCCAATAGCGTTCGCGCAGCAATCGCTTCAGTATCTTCCCGGATGGATTGCGAGGAAGCTCGTTCAGGAAGTCGATCGACTTCGGGATCTTGAAGCCCGCCAGCCTTTCTCGCGCGAAATGCAGTATGCCCGCCGGATCCGGCGAACGATCCGGCTTCAAGACGATGAGGGCCTTGACCGCTTCACCCCACCGGTCGTCCGGCACACCGATGACGGCGACATCGGCGATATCCGCATGCCCATACAAGGCGCTCTCGATCTCGGCGGGATAGACGTTCTCTCCGCCGGAAACGATCATGTCCTTCACGCGATCAAGGATATACAGATAGCCGTCTTCATCAAGGAACCCGGCATCGCCGGTATGCAGCCAGCCGTTCCGGAGGGTGCTCGCGGTGTCGTCGGTTCGATTCCAGTACCCCCTCATATTTTGCGACGAGCGACATACGACCTCACCCACCTGTCGAGCCGGCAGCGATTTTCCCAAAGCATCGATGACCCGCAGTTCGACGCCCTCGATAGCGCGGCCACACGACCTCAGGAGCTCGTCGTCACCAGCGGAGTGGTCTGCGTCTCGCAGGACGGTGATGACGCCGGTGGTTTCAGTAAGGCCATACACCTGGAAAAAACCCGTATGCCTGAACACGCGGAGCGACTTTCTAAGAAGTTCGAGCGGTATCGGGGACGCCCCGTAGAGAATCTGCCTCAGCGAGGAGAGATCAAACTTCTCGACGTCACGTTCGGCCAGCACCGCCAAAACCATCGCGGGAACGAGGAACGTGGTCGTAATGCGATCACGTTCAATCGTTTCGAGCACCACCGATGGAGCGAACTCGCGAAGCACGATCGTCTTGAGACCAGCCACCAGACCGAACACGCCCGTACCGACGCCCGCGATGTGGAACAAGGGCATTGCAAGCAGCATGACATCGTCAGACGACCACGCCTTCCAGTCCTTGATCGGTTTCAGAGGAAAGTTTGCATGAGACAGCTGCACACCCTTCGGATAGCCGGTCGTGCCGCTGGTGTATAACTGCAGGCAGACGTCGTCCGGACTGACTGACAAGCCCGCCTCAGTCAGGGGTTGGGCATCGCGCCAGTTCAGGTAACGAGAGTCCAGCACGATTATTTGGCGAATGGTGTCCAGTTGATCCTGGATTTGATTGATGATCTTCTCGAACGCTTCGCCGACGAAGAGAATTTCGGTTTGGGCATCGTTGACTGCGAAAGCGATCTCGGGAGGTGCGAGCCTTGCATTGATCGGCACGAGGACGGCGCCGACCTTGGCCGCACCGAGCAGCACCTGAAAAAAGATATCCGAATTCCGGTCGAGAATCGCAATGCGGCTCGCCGGTCGCACGCCTGTTGCCAGCAGACCGTTGGCGACCTGATTAGATAATTCGTCCAGGGCCCGATAGCTTGTCTCGCGCCCTTCGAAGCTCAGTGCGATCGCGTCCGGAGTACTCGCCGCGTAACGTCGCGGAATTTCCGCGATCGTCTGGATCGGCGTTGACGGCAAGGAGCCTTCCGATTTAGTCATTCATCCCTCCCCATGGCTATTTTTGGAACAGGATGGCCGCCGAGGTGCTCCGCGCGTATCTAAATTCTGAACTACCGTTATTCAGCGCAGAATGACCACTGCACGCTCTTGCATCTTGCTGCGACGTACTTGAAGGAGCGATCGGAACACTTAAAACGCCCTCAAGCCTTGCGCTTGGTCGCTCTCGGATTTCGGGGGGTGCCCGCGAGCCATTCCCTGGAATCGGCGAATTCTGCTTCCAGAAATCGCCGGACTTCTCGGGTCAGTTTTCTCAGGTCGCTCTCGCGCCTGCGGAGCAGCCATACGTTCATCGTAACAGTCTCTAGCGGCAATACCTGGACCAGGCCCTCGGCCTTCGCGAACGGTACAGCAAGAAGTGCAAGCCCGAGCCCGCAACCGGCTGCGGCAAAGTGGTTGGCCACCGGATTGACCCGAACAACGCTGCGGATGCCCGCCGCTTCCGAGAAATACTCCAACAGGTGCCTCTGATTGGGCCGAACATTGCGGAACGATACAAAATCGGCCGTATGGCCGATGATGTCGTGATCCTTCAACTCGGGCAATGACCGCGGCGCGGAGCGTTCGCCGAGATACTGCTCAGAAGCGAATATCCCCATCGGAACGTCCGCGACCCGCTTTCCAATGAGATCGTTCTCGCCAGGGTCTCCCATCCTGATGACGTAGTCGAGGTCGCTCGTCGCCACGCTCTGCTGGTTCACGGTGGAGACAATTTCCAGATAGATCCGGCTATTGCGCCGCCGTAACTCCTTCACGCGGGGCAGAAGCCAATGCTTGGTCATGCCTTCGGTCGCCGATATCCTGATCACGGATGATCGCTGCCCGACCCGCGAACGCAGATCGCGCTGAAACGACTCGAACGCGAGCATCATATCTCCGGCCGAGCGTTGCAGGTCCTCGCCTTCCTGCGTCAGCTTCACGCCCGACGAGGCGCGAAAGAACAGGGGAGCGGCCACATAGCGCTCCAGCTCCTTGAGACGCCTGCTCAACGTCGGCTGGCTCATACCCAGTTCGTGCGCGGCGCGATTGACACTTCCGGTCCTCGCTACCACGGAAAACAAGCGAAACAGGTCCCAGTTTGCTTCGGTCACGCTCTCGTCCTTCGCGCAAGTGCCTTGCGTTCCTGGCTGCCGGGCGCCAACGGAGCCTCGAAGCGCGGGTGAAAACATGGCGGAGCGCGACCGTTATTCAATATTGCGATCTCCGTTCAACAAAATCGTCATGGCCTTCTTCCCGGCAGGGCGGAATATGCCGATACTCGATATTCGAAACAGCGGTCACCAGCGATGCCTAAGGTCACACTAGCAGCGATCAGGGATTTCATAGGCCAGGATCTCGGCAAATCCCATTGGGTCACCGTCGACCAGTCCATGATCGACCAGTTCGCGGCATGCACCGGAGATCGGCAATGGATCCACGTTGACGCAGATCGGGCGGCCAAGGAAAGTGCCGCAGGCGGCACCATTGCCCATGGCTTCCTGAGCCTGTCGTTGATTGCACCTTTGGGCATGGACCTGGGGCTCGCGCCGGTTGATGCATCTGCCGTCTTGAACTACGGCCTCGACAAGGTCAGATTCCTGACACCGGTAAAATCGGGCAACCGCGTTCGCCTTCAGCTTTCCATGACCAGCGTCGAACCGAAAGACAACGGGCGCTTGCTGATCAAGGGCAACGCGGTCCTCGAGATCGAGAACAGCCAAACACCGGCCCTGGTCGCCGAGACGCTGACCTTGGTGGTCCCCTAGCCCGAGATCACCGAAGTCAGACCGCCATCGACGGCGAGGATCTGTCCGGTGATGTGCTTGCCGGCGTCGCTGGCGAACAGAACTGCGGCGCCTTTCAGATCGTCCTCGTCGCCGATGCGGCGCAGCGGCGCGCCGGCGGCAAGCTTTTCGACACCGACAGCCTCAATGGTGCCCTTCGTCATCCGCGACGGAAAGAATCCGGGCGCGAGAGCATTGGCCGTGATTCCGTAGCGCCCCCAACTCCCCGCCAGCGCCCGCGTGAAATTGACCACCGCGCCTTTGCTCGTATTGTAGGCGACCATCTGCATATCCCCGGAACTTCCGAACAGGCCCGCGATCGAAGCGAGGTTGATGATGCGGCCATATTTGTTGGGAATCATCGATCGCTTCGCAACCTGCTGGCTCAGCAAGAACAGCGAGCGAATGTTCAGGTTCATCACCTTGTCCCACGCCTCGATCGGGTGATCCTCGGTCGGCGCGCCCCAGGTTGCGCCGGCATTGTTCACCAGAATGTCCACCCGTCCGAGCTTCTCGATCGCTTCGTCGGCGAGCCGCTTGACGTCTTCGTCTTTGGCATTGTCGGCTGCGATCCACTCCGCCTTGATGCCGAGACCGGCAAGATGGGCCTGAGCCTTTTCCAGGTCTGGCGCCTTGCGAGACGAAATCACAACCCGCGCTCCTTTCTCACCTAGCGCCTCGGCGATTTGTAGTCCGAGGCCGCGGGAGCCGCCTGTAACAAGGGCGTTCTTGCCGGTGAGATCGAATGCCTTCTTGATGCTACCCATAGTCATATCCTCAAACTTTTGGCGAAGTTCTGCTGCGCGATTCCGCGGGGTCTCTATTTCCCGCGGAACACTGCCGAGCGACGTTCCACAAACGACTGGATGCCTTCTTTCATGTCCTCGCTGCTGAAGACGCGATCCTTGATCTTCGGGATGTAATCGATCGCAGCTTTCTCGTCGGCCTCGATATATTTCAGCGCGGCTTCTTTGGTTACCTGAATGCCGATCGGAGCATTTCTGGCGATCAGATTCGCAATTTCCATTGCGCGGTCGATCTGCTGGCCGGGAGCGACGACTTCCTGAACAAACCCGATCTTGTGCGCCCGCGCCGCACTGAACTCGTCGCACAAGAACAGGTGATACATCGCATCCCCCCATCCTGCGCGCGTCAGATATCTGAAGTGGGCGCCACCCAGCGGTGCGATCCCGCGCTTGGATTCCATCTGGCAGAACCGGGCGTCGTCGGCGGCCACGACAATGTCGCCAGCCAGCATCATCTCGATGCCGATCGTGAAGCAAATGCCCTGTACCGCCGTCACAATCGGTTTGCGGCATCGGCTCTTCAGCGCGAACGCATCGATGTTGCCCGGCTTGATTTCCGTATTCTCGGCTTTGGGTCCGAAGAATTTCGGCATATCGAGGCCGGCCGTGAAATCCGGGCCCTCCGCACAGAGCACCCCGACCCAGTAATCGTCCGTTCGGTCGAGAAGCGTCATCGCATCCGACATCTGCGCCATCATTTGCGGACTGAAGGAGTTCTTCTTCGCCACGTTGTCGATGATGATTTTGAACACATGCCCGTGCACCTCGGTGCGGACCTGGCCGACTTGCGTCTTCGTCTCGCTCATTTTGTTCGCCTCCCAATTGCTACTGGCGACCGCACAACGACACGCAGGCCACCCGGTCGAGTGGCGCGCAGCCGATTAGCTTTGCCGGGCAGTCTGGAATAGTCCTCGAAACGTCGGCTACAAAATAATTGGATAGCCGTTATTCAACCACGATGAAGCAGCCTCGCATCCGTTCGTCGCTCAGTTCAAGACTCCGAACGCGGCCCGTTCGAAGGCCATCAATTCGTCCGCCCGACCGTCACGCACCTTGACGAGCCACTGCGGATCCTGAAGCAACGCCCGACCGACTGCGACCAGATCGAACTCCTCGCGTTCGAGGCGCCGGATCAGCTCGTCAAGCGAGGCCGGCCGCGAACTCTCTCCACCATAGGCGGCAATGAACTCGCCGGTCAGACCGATCGAACCGACCGTAATCGTCGGAACGCCCGTGACCTTCTTCGCCCACCCCGCGAAATTGAGATCGGACCCGTCGAACTCCGGCTCCCAGAAGCGACGTTGCGAGCAATGCAGAATGTCGACGCCTGCGTCGACCAGCGGCTTGAGCCAGGCTTCCAGCGCGCGGGGCGTGTCGGCCAGCTTCACCGCGTAGTCCTGCTGCTTCCACTGGCTGATCCGCAGCACGATCGGAAGCTCAGCCCCGACCGCCTGGCGCACGGCACGAACGATATCGGCGGCGAACCGCGCCCTGCCGGGCAGGTCCTTGCCGCCATATGCATCCTCGCGGCGGTTGGTCCCGTCCCAAAAGAACTGATCGATAAGATAGCCGTGCGCTCCGTGCAGTTCGACCGCATCGAATCCCAGGCGCTTTGCCGCAAGCGCCGCATCGGCGAAGGCCCGAATGGCGTCCGCGATATCTTCCTCGCTCATCGGCTCGCCGAACTGCTTCTCCGGTCGCGACAGGCCGGACGGGCTGTCGTACGCGCCGGGAGGCGACCAGTTCTCCGCACGCGTGCGAACGGCTCCAACATGCCAGAGCTGCGGCGCCATCAGGCCGCCTGCGGCATGGACCTCGTCGACCACGTGCCGCCAGGCCGCGAGCTCCTCTTCGCCGTGAAAGCGTGGAACCTTCGGATCGTTCAGGGATGCCGGACGGTCCACACCCGTGCCCTCCGAAATAATGAACCCCACATTTCCTTCGGCGCGGCGGCGGTAGTACTGCGCGACCTCTTCGGTCACGATCCCGCCGGGAGAGAATGAGCGCGTCATCGGCGCCATCACGACCCGGTTCGGCAAGTTCAGCCCTTTCAGCTTGAAAGGCCGGAAAAGTACGTCGCTGGACATTCGTGCTCCATGATTCAGCTGGCAGCTTTGCGGGTTCGGATCGCCCGCATCGCATCTTCAAATGGCAACTTTACCTTTCCTGGGCGCTGAGTACATCCCCGAACTGCTCCCACGAACTGCCGGTCCAGCGCTGCAGTTGAAGCTGCGTGTAGGCCATGCTCCTTTCAGCACCCGTGCTGATGGTAACGCCCGGTATGAGGGTCGGGAGCGACAGCCCGCGTATGCTCCGCGACTGCTTGACGATGTTCTCGCGCGAGAGATCGTCACCACACTGCTTGAGCACTTGCTCCAGGAGCTGTCCTTGCTGCGTACCGAACAGATAATTGTTATCGCCAATGTCGGCACCTGGCAGATATTTGGCGAAATGCTCGCGGTACCATTTGATCCCGGGGTCGTCGGCCCACTTCTTGTCGTTCGGATCCTTGGTAATCGTTGCCGCGACGATTCCTACGGCCTTTTCCGGTCCCGCGGGGACGATGGTCGAGGAGACCGAGCTCGAGACGAAGTTGATCAGGAACAGCGGCTTCCAACCAATCTCATCGGCCTTCTTGATGGCCTGAGCCGCGAACTTCGGCGTACCGGCGACCAGGAACGCCTCTGCGCCCGACGCCTTCAGCGACACGACATGGGAATCGATCGTGGGCTCGGTGACCTCATACGAGGAGACCACAACTTTCTGATCGAAGCCTTCCTTCAGATAGCCTCTGAATGCATTGACGAAGTCCTTACCCAGATCATCATTCTGATACAGGATCGCTATCTTCGCGTCCGGACGGGATTGGGTGATGTATTTCGCGTAGATGCGTCCCTCCGTGTCATAGCTCGGCAAGCCCGTCGTCGTCATGGGAAATTCAGCGAAGTTCGTGAACTTGGTCACTCCGCTCACCACGAACAGATGAGGCACTTTCTTCGCGTTGACATACTTGATGGTGGCGCTGATGCCGGGTGTACCGAGCGGGCCGAACAGGAATGCCACCTCGTCGCTCTCGATAAGCTTGCGGGTCTGCTCGACCGTCTTGGGCGGACTGTAAGCGTCGTCGTAGGTGATGAGGTTGATCTTACGGCCGTTGATGCCGCCCCGATCGTTGATCGAATTGACGTAGGCGATCAGGCCCTTTCCGGTGTTGCTGAGCGGCGAAGCGGGACCGCTGAACGGGAACGTAGCGCCTATCTTCACTTCGGCGCTCGTCACGCCAGGCGTTTCCGCGCGCGCGGGTGCCCCGATGATCGCCGCGCCGATCGCGGCCGCCATGATAGTCCTCGTGAACATCGACATCTCCCCTGTCCCGCGACGGTTGCGCCGCGCACTCTTCGTTCAAATTCCTGAGATCTCCGCGACCGACATCGTTTCTCGCGACGGTTGTCAGCCGGCGACTACCGCGTCGGACGCCTTCGCTGCCCCCGATGCGATCGCGATCTCTCGCAGCTTGTGTTTGAGTATCTTGCCGGTGGAGGCTGAGGGTAACGCATCGAGCACGATCAATTCAGTCGGACGCTTGTACGACGTGAGCTGCTGGGCGGTGTACGCCTTCAGGTCTTCGGCGCTAACGGTGGCGCCGGGAAGCAGCTGCACGAACGCGACGACCTCCTCGTTGCCGTCAACCGATCGTCCCACCACTGCCGATTGGACGACCTGGTCGTGCGAATTCAACACCGCCTCTACCTCGGCGGGGTAAACGTTGAAGCCGGAGCGGATGATCAGTTCCTTGGTGCGGCCAGCGATGTAGAGATGTCCCTCGCCGTTGACCCGGGCGAGATCCCCTGTGTTGAACCACCCCTCACGATCGATCGCCGCCGCCGTCAGGTCGGGAGCGCGATAATAGCCGAGCATCACGTTGGGGCCCCGGACGTGCAGTTCGCCCACTTCGCCGGTGGCAACGTTCTTGCCCTGCCCGTCCACGATCCGGTGTTCGATACCGGGAAGAAACGGGCCGACCGACTCGTCCGAGACGGGGTGCGCTGAACGGACACCCGACAGGCCCGGCGAACATTCGGTTATGCCATAGTTGTTCAGGAGCGGGATTCCGAACTCGTCCTCAATCCGCTTCTTCAGATCAAGGTCGAGCGGAGCGCCGGCAACAGCGATGGTCCGCAGCCTGCCCCGTTCGAGCCGTGGAATGCCCTTGACCGCCTTGTGTTCGAGCAGACGCTGATAGGTCGCGGGCACACCGAACAGGCTCGTAATTCCCTCCTCGGCGATGGCATGGGCCAGTGCAGCCGGATCGGCCTTGGCCACAACATACAAGGTGGCGCCGTGCATCAGCGTGGCGATCAGCAGAATCGAATATCCGACGATGTGGGACATCGGCAGCACGCCGTAGATGCGGTCGGCCGGACCGCTTTGGCGGAGGACTCCCGAAGTCTTGGCGGTGAAGAGGAGGTTGCGGTGGCTCAGCATGACTCCCTTCGGTGCACCGGTCGTGCCCGAAGTGTACAAGAGACCGGCGACCTGCCGGTCACCATCTTTTTCGACGGGCTCCGCCTTCGCATCCTCGTTGAGAGGACCAACACCGATTCCGCCGAATGGCCCAACGGCGCCAACTTTCGCACCGACGCGGACGGCATGATCGGCCGCTTCCTTCGAAAGCGCCGAGTTGAACAGCACGCGTCGAGCACCGCTGTGGGTCCCGATCAGGTCGATCTCCCGGGGCGACAGGCGAGGATTAACCGCAATGCCCCATGCATCGAGCTTGCTTGCCGCGAAGAGCATCGCCCCCAGAGCCACGCTGTTCTCGCTGGCGATCATGACGCGGTCGCCGGGTCTGATCCCGAGATCGGAGAGATCCTTCGCCGCAGCGTCCACAGCGTCCGAGAACTGCCGGTAGCTCCACGAACGGCCGCCTTCCACGAAGGCCGGGTGATCCGGGATATCCCGCACGAACGGCGCGTAGACCTCGTGCACCCTGGACGGCAGGCCATCCAGCAATTCGGCCGCAGTGATGTCGTCCACGCTCCTCATGCCGTCCTCCCTTGTGACGAATTCTCGCTTCGCGTTGTTTTTTCGGGAGCGGTTAAGGAGCTCCCTTTTTACGATCAGATGTCGCGCGCCTGCGGCGGTCGATAGCAGGAGCGATAAAGCTGGTGGCTTTTTAACGTTCCAAAATAGAACTGTCAATCTTAATCGTTAGCATGTTCCTATGGATGCGCGCATCGACCGACAAGAAAGACCATTCTGATTCGGAATTGAATGGCCAATTTGCTTGATAGTTGGAACGGCTAGATCACTCGGAAAACCGACTTGAGGCAGAACGCTCCTCGTTGGCTCGCACCTTCGGTGTTCGCCGACCCGTGACAGCCCTTCCGCCGAGAATGCCTTCTGCGCGTGCGCAAGCGGTCGCGCCAAGTTCCAGACGCCGCCGGATGAACCTGCACCGCCGACGAGCAGCACCGCGCGGGCAATGATGCCGGCATCGGAGATCGACACCCAACCCAACGTGTCTACGGCGCAGGCGCAGCGGGTCTACGGCCAAGGCTTCAAAATGATCTTGCCCGCGCTGGCGCGCGCCGCGAGGATGTGATGCGCTTCGGCAGCCTTGCTGAGGGGGAGAACGTGCCCGATCTGGACGTTGATTTTGCCGGACTTGATAAAGCCGATCAGCTTCAGCAAGGCCGCAACCGCCTGTTGCGGCCGCCACTGAAACCAGCCGCCCACATAATACGTAATCAACGACTGGTTCAGGCCTAGCATCGTGTAGGGATTAACCGGCTTGCGCTCGCCAGACGACACGCCGAACACAACGATGCGCCCGAACGGCCCCATTGCCTGAATGCTTTGGGTCAGGATGTCGCCGCCGGTTGCCTCAAGCACCACGTCAACACCTTTGCCGCCGGTGAGTTCGCGCACCTCTTTGGCCCAGTCAGGTTGGGTGTAGTCGATCGCGGCATCAGCGCCGAGTTTCAAAGCGAGTTCACGCTTGGCCGGTGTGCTGGCGGCAGCGATGACCTTGCCGGCACCGAGCAGCTTGGCAAGTTGCACCGCGTAGGTGCCGACACCGCCGCCGGCCGCCTGAACCAGAACGGTTTCGCCCGGCTGCAATTGGGCGCAATCGGTCAGCGTTTGCAGCGCAGTCATGCCGGCCACCACAAGCGAACAAGCCTGATCCGGTGTCAGACCTTCCGGCAGTGGAATGACCTTCCCGACCTTGGCGACCGCATATTGGGCGTAGCCCCCGGCCCCGCCGTTCTCTAGCGAAGCGAAAACCTTCGTTCCAACCGGGATGGTTGTCACACCTTCGCCCAGCGCTTCGACCACACCCGCGATCTCACTGCCTGGAATAAAGGGAAGTGGCGAGGGAGCCGGATACGGATCGTTCTTCCGTCTAACGACGTCGGCAAAGTTGACGCTCGCGGATTCAACCTTGATCAAGACTTCGCCCGCGGCCGGTTCGGGCTTTGGAGCGTCCTCGTAAACGAGGACATCCGGACCGCCGTATTCGTGCAATCGCGCAACTTTCATTTGATTCACTCCGCCGCCTCGGCCGTTTCAAGGAAGGGATAATCGGTGTAACCGGCGGCACCGCCACCTGCGAACGTCGCGCGATTGTAAGGATTGAGTGCAGCGCCGAGTTGGAGACGGCGCGGCAAATCCGGGTTGGCGATGAAGTGCCTCCCGAAAGCGACGGCGTCGCCCTGGCCGGCGCGGATCGCCGCGTCGGCCGACCGACCGATGAAGCCGCCCGCGAGGATCAATGTTCCAGGCCAGAACCGACGCAAATCATGGATCGCAAGCGGCGCGCCGGCTTCACCGGCATCGGTGTCGCGGGCTTCAACCATGTGAACGTACGCGATATTGAGAGGCGCCAGCCGGCTCAGAAGATGGCTGTAGAGTCCGATCGGGTCCGCATCACCGACGTCGTTGAATGTACCGAAAGGCGACAACCGCACGCCGACGCGATCAGCGCCCCAGATCTCCACCAGCGCGGTCATCACTTCCATCAGCAGACGGGACCGGTTTTCAACCGAGCCACCATAAATGTCCGTACGGTGATTGCTCTTGCTGTGAAGAAACTGCTCGATCAGGTAGCCATTTGCGCCGTGCAGCTCGACACCGTCAAATCCTGCAGCCAGTGCGTTGCGCGCGCCTTCACGGTAGGCCTCGATGATTCCGGGAATCTCTCCGATCTCAAGTGCACGGGGGATCTCGAATGGCACCATCTGGAACGACGGCGTGAACGATTTTCCGGCAGGCGCAATCGCCGATGGAGCCACCGGCAGCGCGCCGTCCGGCTGGAAGCTGGTATGGGACACGCGACCAACGTGCCAAAGCTGCATGAAAATGACGCCGCCCTTGGCGTGCACGGCATCCGTGATCTTCTTCCATCCTGCGATCTGTTCCGCCGAATGAATGCCGGGCGTCGCCGGATAACCTTGCCCGGAGGGCATGACCTGCGTGGCCTCGGTAACGATCAGACCGCCAGCCGACGCGCGCTGCGAATAATACTCAGCGCCGAGATCCGTCGGCACATTGCCGGGGACCGCCGCACGCATGCGCGTGAGGGGCGCCATCACCACACGATGCGAGAGTGTGTAGCGGCCAAGCTTTAGAGGGGCGAAGAGGTGCGCTGAACTCATGAGATATCCTTTGCTTGCGAACGGTTAAGCCTGCCATCGCTGGCAGAAACTCTCGTAACGTTCTGGTTGAGTTGGAAACTTGTTGGACAAATTGAGCTGTGCCGCGTAATCGTCGACGATGCGCGGCGGCAATCACGCGTTGACATCGACGACCGTGCGGCCCTGGACTTTTCCCGCGAACATTCGTCCCACGATGTCAGGAACCGCTGCGAGGCCGACGACCTGTGTGGTCCGTGCCAGCTTGCCCAGATCCAGGTCGCGCGCCAGGCGCGACCAGGCCTCGATCCGGACATCCTGCGGGGCATTGACCGAGTCGATCCCGGCAAGAGTGATATTGCGCAGGATGAAGGGCAGGACCGTTCCGGGAAGGTCCACGCCCTGAGCCAGGCCGCAGGCTGTGACCACTCCGCGATACTGCGTCTGCGCCAACACATTCACCAGCGTATGGCTGCCCACGGAATCGACCGCGCCAGCCCAACGCTCGCGCGAGACCGGGGCTCCTGGCTCCGAAAGCGTTCGCCGATCGATGACTTCAGCCGCGCCGAGCGCCCTCAGATAGTCCGCTTCTTCGATACGCCCCGTGGAAGCAACGACGCGATAACCGAGGTCGGACAATATCGCGATCGCGATCGAACCGACGCCGCCATTGGCGCCAGTAACCAGCACGTCGCCACGCTTTGGCGTGAGACCACCATGCTCGAGTGCCAGCACGGACAGCATAGCCGTATATCCCGCCGTGCCGATCGCCATCGCATCCTTTGTTGAAAATGGCGCCGGGATCTTCACGAGCCATTCGCCCTTCACCCGCGCCTTCTGGGCGTATCCGCCATGATGGGACTGGCTAAGCGCCCAGCCGTTGACGACGACGCGGCCTCCGACTGCAATGCCGGGATAGGATGATGCCTCGACCGTTCCGGCCAAATCGATACCGGGGATGAGGGGAAACTGGCGAATGATCTCCCCGCGTCCGCTAATGGCGATAGCATCCTTGTAGTTCACGGTTGAATAGTCGACCGCGACCGTAACGTCGCCAGGCATGAGATCCTGTTCGGTCATGTCGACCAGGCTGGTGGAAATCTTCTCACCCGTCTTGGCCGCCAGCAGTGCCTTGAACGTCATCGCAATATCCTTGGGTCCGTGTTGGCTGTCGACGGACCTAGGCGCGCGCCTCCCCTGGCTCAAGAAGGCACAATTAAAGCGGGTACTATCAGTTATGTGCGTATCCGGCGCCGCAAGGCCGGTCTCCCAAGTACTGCCGATAGAGCAAGCTTTACAGGGCGCGATGCCCCAAAAGTGCGAGCAAGGTCACTCTCTGGGGAGCTTATGGAGGTGTCGCTCTACCTCATGATCGCGACGTTAAGAAACCGCTCATCGGAGCGATCCTGCGCACTGGCCGGATGCGGCGATACATATTGTCGTACGATCATCATGTGATATGATTGCTTTGAACGCCTGTGCTGTCGCGTCGATGAACATGCCAGGCTTAGCGAGGTATCCGGTGCGCCCCAGAAGGTTTGACGCCAAAAGCGGATGTGCCGTGGGTGTGACGCTGTCCGTCATCGGCGGTCTCTGGAAGCCACTGATCCTGTTTCATCTTTTCGCCGGCAAGAAGCGGTTCATGGAGCTGTGCCGCGCCATCCCTAATGCCACGCAGAGAATGTTGACCCTTCAGCTGCGTGAATTGGAAGCCGACGGCGTCATCGTGCGTCACGTGTATCCGCAAATTCCGCCGAAGGTGGAATATGAAATCTCACCCTTCGGCCAAAGCCTCAGCCCCATACTCCTCTCGCTTCGGAAGTGGGGCCAAAGCTACGAAGATTCGATGGAAGGCACTACTCTGCACCGCCAAACGCCTGACGCGCGGCCGTCAGATGCGTGCTCTCACACCTGAAAGCGTAGCCACGGCCAACATTTCGGGTCGCCCCCTCGCCCGCGGGCCTTGGCTGCACGGTGATGGACGTCGTTGAAAATCAGCACATCTCTGATCCAGGCGGTGTTCTGATCGTGGGGTCTGATCCCAAGACGATCCTGCATTTGTTAGGCGGTTCACGAAAATTTAGGACACGTCTTGCGCACGGACCAGACAACCCTATTTACTTGAGTACTCATCAAATGGAGCTTGGTTTATGTCGGAGAATTCATCGAACAAGCCCGTCGCGGTCGTGACGGGAGCTTCGGCCGGGATCGGGGCCGTATATGCGCGACGTCTGGCCGCCCGCGGCTTCGATCTCATCCTCGTCGCACGCAGAGCCGACCGCCTGGCGGCGCTTTCCAAGGAAGTTCAGGAAAAACACGGCACGACGGTCACAATCGTCGCGGCGGATCTCACCGATTCCGGAGATCTCTCTCGGGTCGAGAAGCATTTGGCGGCGGAAAAGCGGATCACCATGCTTGTCAACAATGCCGGCAGCGCGAAGCTGGCGCCGATGTCTGCCACCTCGACCGACGACGCAGCGTCGATGATCGCTTTGAACATCACCGCGCTGACGCGGCTTACGCAGGCGGTACTTCCGAATTTCTTGGAAAAGAATTCCGGTTCGATCGTCAACGTCGCTTCGGTGCTTTCACTGCATTCGCTGCCGATCAGCAGCGTCTACAGCGGCACCAAGGGTTATGTCCTCAATTTCAGCCGCGGCCTCCAGGCGGAATTGGCTGGCACCGGGGTCAAGGTTCAACTTGTGATGCCAGCCACAACATCGACCGAGCTTTGGGACATCGCCGGCGTTCCGCTGTCGCAGTTGAACCAGTCCTCGATCATGACGGCGGAAAACATGGTCGACGCATCGCTCGCTGGATATGATCGCGGCGAAGCCATCACGCTTCCCTCCGTCGACGATGCGCGCTTGTGGGAGGCCTATGACGCCGCTCGCAGCGGCCTTGTCGCAGCCTCGCAAACGGGACAACCTGCGTCCCGTTACGGCGTGAACTGAGAGGTCCTCTTGCCTCGACCGCGGCAAAAGGCCATTTAGGTATCATGGGAACGATAAGCAGGAAGTCGACCAGCAGGCCGGACGTCAGCGAAGCGCTGGCGGCCGTCCAGCAGGTCGCCTGCACGAACACGGCGTTGCGGCGCGCGTCGCGCCGCCTCGGTCAACTCTACGACGAAGCATTGGCTCCGACCGGACTGCGCGGAACACAGGTCAGCCTGCTGGCGCAGATCGATGCGATGACTTTGCCCACGAAGCGAGGCGATACTCCGGGGCCGACGCTTCAGGAGCTCGCATCCCAGGCGTCTCTGCGCGTGTCCGGCATCACGCATGCTCTGACCCCGTTGGTCCGCGACGGGCTGGTCGAGCTGATCCAGGACTCGCTCGACGCGCGCATGAAGCATGCGCTGCTGACATCGAAAGGACGAACGCGCTTGGGGAAGGCGGTAGAGCACTGGGCGGTCGCCAACCGTCACGTCGAAAAGGTCATGGGAAGCGCGAAAACGGCGCAGCTCCGTGAACTTGCGGATGAGATATCCGCGGAGACGTTCGATCTGTCCGCCGAGCTTAGGATTCCGCCGCGCAAGCCTAAGACGAAACAAGCCTAAGACGAAAGCGGCAGTCTGAGACAGTTCGGTCTATGTCAGCCGGCGCTACGTAGGTCCGAAGCGAAGCAAGTGCCTATCACCATTTCTCGACCCATGGCCGGAGCACGACTTCGAATGCCCAGGTCGACCGATGCTGGCGATGAAGCTGCAGATAGGTTTTCGCGATATGATTGGGGTCAGCCATATTGTCATCTACGGTTGTTCCCGCCAGCCGGTGTGCGCGGGTCCCGTCCTCCTGGGTCCAGCCGATCGCGGCGTCGATCGGCACATTCGCTACGTGGATCCCCTGCGGCATCAGTTCTCTTGCCATGCTCTGCGCGATGCCGGACTTGGCATGACATGCCATTGCAAAGGCGCCACTTGATGGGAAGCCTTTGAGCGCCGCGCCGGCGTTCGTGAAGATAATCGTTCCTCTCGCGCCATTGGCGTCAGGCTCGTTTCCAAGCATGAGTCGAGCTGCCTGTTGACCGACCAGAAACGCGCTGAACGCCGAGTTTCGAAGTGTTTCGAACGCCATGACCGGGTCGGCTTCGACAACGCTCTTGCGGAAGATGCCGGGAACCCGGCCATCGATGTTATGCACGACAAGCCTCGGCGCCCCGATGTCTTGAACGACATTTCCGAACAGCTGCGCCACGGCCGCCGGCTCGCTGGCATCGCAGGCGTATCGACGCACGCCATGCGTTTTCTCGAGGGTCTCAAGGACCGCTTTCTCGGGATTCCTGGCCGCGACGCAGACACGCATGCCGTTTTCCGCGAACAGCCTGGCGCAACTCGAGCTGATACCCGGACCGCCACCGACAATGAGTGCAACGTCCTGTACGGAAGTTTGGGCGTCACGGTTGGATTGAGTCATGTTGCTCCCTCGGATGTTTTTGGTGGCCGGCAAGCTTCCGGCATCAACTTTGTAGATCTATTTCTTCAGTGCGCCACCCGCTAGAGGACGCCCCGCTCACTCGCCCAGGAATTGGATGAGAGAGCCGAGTGCATGAGAGCCCAAGGATGGGTTGAACGCTTGTATCGCCGCTCGCATCGAGAGCAATCAGAGCGACCCCTGATAGCGGGCAGCGGCATGTTCCTGCCGAATGCCCGAAAGCATCGTTTGCCGCGCCGTCTGATAAGCGTCCCAAAGCCCGGCGTCGTGGAGTGGCGGGATGGTGATGGGTTCACGGCGATCGAAGCCAACCAGCGCAGCGTCGACCAGCTCTCCCACCTCCATGACCACGGGAAGCGTGTTGACGTCGATGCTGGCACGCTCCCAGATCTCGGTGCGTGTCGCGGCGGGCAGCACCGCCTGGACATAGACGCCCTTGGGGCCGAGCTCGAGGCTGAGCCCTTGGGACAGAAACGTCACGAAAGCCTTGGTCGCGCCATACACCGACATGCCGAACTCCGGCGCAAGCCCAACCACTGACGAAATATTGACGATCGCACCTTCACCGGTCTCTGCAAACCGCGGCGCCACGGCGCTGGCGAGGCGAACGACGGCGGTCGTGTTCAGCGCGACAAGACGTCCGACATCGTCGGCTGCTTGCGCGATGAAATTTCCACCCAGAGCCGCTCCAGCATTGTTGACGAGGACACCAATGCGGCGGTCGTCACGCAGCCGCGTTTCCACGATCGCAAGCTCACCCGGGTTGGTGAGATCGGCCTGCAGGATGTCGATAGCAACCCCCGTCTCGTCGCGAAGCCGCGCAGCAAGAGCCTCCATTCGCTCCTTGTCGCGGGCGACCAGCACGAGATCATGTCCGCGGCGGCCGAAACGGTCTGCATAAGTCGCCCCGATGCCTGAGGATGCTCCGGTGATAAGGACGGTGGGATTTTCAGCCATGATCTTGTTCTCTCTCAAAGGGAGCTCTATGGCGCGGCATCGCAATTCCGACGAGGCCGCGGAGGATTCTAGTCTGCGACCGTGATGACGACCTTGCCCTTCGCACGCCCGGTCTCGACATAGACGAGCGCATCGCCGGTCTTTTCAAACGGGAAAGTTTTATCCACGACCGGACGGATCGCGCTGGATTCGATCAAGGACGTGATTTCGCTCAGCTGCTGCCCCTGCGCACGCATGAACAGGAACGAGAAGCGCACACCGACGCTTTTGGCTTTCTTCCGCGCACCGCGGCTCAACAGGCGCATCACCAGTTTCAGGAACGGGTTCAATCCCTGTTCCTTGGCGAATTCGGGGTCGGGCGGCCCCGAGATCGAGACGAGGAGTCCCCCCGGTTTCAACACGCGCAGAGATTTTTCAAGCGCCTTGGCGTCCTGGCTGTGCAGGACCAGATCGTAGCCCGATAGAATCTTCTCAAAATCCTGCGTCTTGTAGTCAATCACCAAGTCTGCGCCGAGACTTTTGACCAGCGCGACATTTTTCGTGCTCGTCGTCGTCGCCACGATCGCACCGAGATGCTTGGCGAGCTGGACGGCAAAAGTCCCCACACCGCCGGAGCCCGCCTGGATGAAGACCTTCTGGCCGGGCTTCAACTTGCCCACCTCTACCAGCGCCTGCCAGGCAGTCAGCCCCACCAGCGGGATGGAGGCGGCCTCTTCCATGCTGATATTCTTGGGCTTTAGCGCCACGTCCGCTTCATTCATGGCAATGAATTCCGCGAATGTTCCGACCCGATGATCGCGCGGCCGTGCATAAACCTCGTCGCCCGCCTTGAATCGCCGCACCTTAGGGCCAACCCTGACGACGATCCCGGCAACGTCGTGCCCCAGAATGAAAGGCGGACGATACGGCAGTAGAAGCTTGAATTCTCCGTCCCTGACCTTGGAGTCCACAAGGTTCACGCCAGTTGCACGAACCCGAACCAGGACATCATCGTCCCGCAATTCCGGCTCCGGCAAATTGGCCAAGCGCAGAGCGCCTTTCTTTTTGTATTTGTCGACAACGAATGCCTTCATGATGGCTTCTCCAATTCGAAATATTGTCGGGGCGTCAGGCGTCGAGGAAGGATAGGGCCTTCGGAACGAAATCGGCGTGGTTCTGGAATATCCCACCATGCCCAGCATCTTCGTAGATAATGAGTTGCGCGCCCGGGATACGGCGCGCCATATCGATACTGTTTGCGGTCGGCACCATGATGTCATTATCGCCATTCGCGATCAGTACCGGGATGCGGATACTGCCGAGATCCTGAGGCGCCTGCTGACCCCAGCTCTTGATCGCCTTGAGTTGCCGCAAGAAGGCTTCCGGTGAAGGTCCTTTGTCCCGGTCCGCCTTGCGCTCCTTCAGCCGTTTCAGAAAAGCTTGTGCAGCTTGGCGACCATTAACCGTGGACGTGAAGAACAGATAGAACCTCGGGTCACGCAGCGTCAGCAAGCCCTTGATCATCAGCGGCCACGACACTGGCCCCACCTTGTCGATGCCTTCGCCGCCCGCCGGGCCCGTACCGGTCAGAATGAGTTTTCGCACGAGGTCCGGTGCTTTCAGCGTAATATCCTGCGCCACAAATCCGCCGAGAGAGAAGCCGAGTAGATCGACCTTTTCGAAGCCCAGCGCGCGGATCAGTTCAATCGCATCCCGCGCCATTTCATCGATGGTCACAGGCGCAGTTCCGCCCGACGCGCCGATCCCGCGGTAGTTGATCGCGATCACGCGACGTTTGCCGGCGAGGCCGTCGACAATCCGCGGATCGAAATTGTCCAGAACCGCGCCCCAATGATTGAGAAGAATGAGCGGCACGCCGCTGCGGGGGCCGATGTCGCGGTAGACGAAACTGGTTCCCCCGACATTTACGGAGAGAGTAAGCGCATCGATGTAGCGGCCCCCCTGCCCGTGGTTAGCAACAGAACTAGTCATAGCTTTCTCCATTGTCCGGCTCGGACCGAAAATCCCAAGATGGAAGAGATATTCGGCCGGATGACCCGACTCTCTTTTTGCGCGCCAGTACACGGGCCGATCACGCCAATCCGAATTGCTTACGCACAATCTTGTCGAAGAGAGACCGAGGAAGAAAGCGGCGTGCGAATGCAATCTGGCGCCCGGCCTTGCCGGAGGCGTAACGCAGGCGCGGCGTCTTATCGTGCGCTGCCAGCACAATGGTCTCCGCCACGCTTTCAGCGGTGTCCGCAATCGCCATCGCGCGCTCAAATGCCACAAGATACTTCGCGCGGGTTGCGTCGTAAGCGTTGAGCGGCCTATCGGCGTTCACAGTACTGGATTCAAACGACGTCCGAGTAGCGGCGGGTTCGATGACTGCGACACGCACACCGAACTCGCGCACCTCGTGATCGAGCGATTCGGAATAACCCTCGAGCGCATGCTTGGTCGCCGAATAGTAGGCCATGTAGGGCATTGGAGCGAGCCCACCCGCGGAACCGACATTGAGAATCCGTCCGTCACGTTGCCCTCGCATGATCGGCAGCACGGCATTGGCCACCCGGACGATGCCGTGAAAATTGGTCTCGAACAACGAGCGGACTTGTGCGATCGAACTCTCTTCCGCCGCGCCGGTTAGCCCGACCCCGGCATTGTTGACTAACAGATCGATCTGCCCGAGTTCGGCATGCGCCCGAGCTACGGCTGCGGCAACGGATTCATCCGACGTCACATCGCACGCAATCATCCGGATCCCGTCGCGCACCGCATCGGGGTCGGCGCGCCGACTGGTTCCAATCACGCGGTAACCGGCATTCGTCAGCGCGACGGCAGCAGCCCTGCCGATGCCACCCGACGCGCCGGTGAGGAACGCGGTCTTCTGGCGCGATTGCGCCTTCGAAATCGGCATTATATTACCTCTTTGTGACCCAGGCCGTCGAGCAATGCGCGACTGTTCTTCATATTTTTGATGACAACCGTCATCTAAGATGATAGATGATGGACGTCATCAAAAATGTCAAGCGCATTTTTTGCGAATCTGAGAAGGCTCGGCCGTGGATAGGACCGTCAGACGCAGGGGCGGTGCCGCGACCAACGGAGTAAGAAAAACATGAGGGTGTCGCGAGAAAAGGCGGCGGAGAACCGCGAGCAGATCATCGAGACTGCGGCGCGCCTGCTGCGTCAGCATGGTTTCGACGGGATCGGCGTTGCCGACATCATGAAAGCAGCCGGGCTCACTCATGGCGGCTTTTATCGCAACTTCGCTTCGAAGGATGATCTGGCGGTCAAGGCCGGCGAACATGTGATCGCGGACACGACAGCGTTGCTGAAGGCTGGACTGGCCGAACAGCCTCCAGATCCGTTTCGCACACTCGTCGAGCGCTACGTGTCATCGGCGCACCGCGATGATCCAGGTTCCGGCTGCATTCTGCCGGCATTGGCCGCAGACGCGGCGCGTCGCGACGATCCCGCTCTCCGCGCCGTCTTCACCACGGCGATCCAATTCTATCTCGAGCAGATCGCGCAGCTATCTTCCGCGCCCCCAAGGTCCGCCGGCGGGAGACATCCCGCGGCCATCCTCTCGGAGATGGTTGGCGCGGTCATATTGTCCCGGGTGATTGCGGATGACCGTCTTGCGGATTCGTTGATTGCCGCCGTGGTTGAGGATATCGCCGGACCATCACCGGAGAGCAAATCGAACGAGGACTGATGCGACGCGGCATTAGTTTCATCTGTAATTGGGAACACGTTTCTCGATGAAGGCCCGCACGGCTTCGGTGTGCTGCGCGGTACTCGCCGCAGCGACCATCCTCTCGGCCTCGTGATCCAATGAGGTCAGGAAGTCAGCCGACAGCGCCAGGTCGAGATTGTCCTTGATGGAAGCATAGGCGCCGCCGGACCGTTCGCCAATCTCCTCGCTATCCCGAATGCTTCGCTTTGCAGTTCGGAATCAGGCACCACGCGATTTATGAGCCCTATTGTTTCGCAGCGACGCGCATCAATCCGTTCGGACAACAACGTCAGTTCGCGGGCACGCGCCGTTCCGGCCAGTCGGGTCAACAACCACGAAATGCCGTAATCGCCGGTGAGCGCAATCCGCGCATAGCCGGTCGTCATAATGGCGGATTCGGCCGCGATTCGAATGTCGCAGGAGAGCGCGATCGCAAGCCAGCGCCGGCCGCCGGTCCCGGCAGGGCTGCGATGGTGGGTTTACGCACCGAGACAAGCACGCCGGTCAGGGTTCGCTGACGTTCCCTTAATCGCGCAACCTTGTCGTTGAAAGACATGGCCGGCGCAGCGGAGCTGGCGCCCATTCCTTTGACGTCGCCTCCCGAACAGAAAGCGGTGCCGGCCCCCGTAATCAGCAGCGCTCCGACGTCGGGATCGTCACCGTTGCGCTTGATCATCCGGCGCAACGCCGGTGTGAGATGGTCGGACAACGAATTTCGTGCCTCGGGTCGGTTCAAGGTGATCACGGCGACGCGATCGCGAATCGCACACAGCAGTTCGTCCGTCCCTGTATCAATCGAGATTGCCCCATCAGCCATGGTCTTGACCTCCCAAGTCCTGTCTTTGGAGAACTCACTGCCACGCGCAAGCGCGCTATCTGACAACGAATATGTTTCCTGCTCTAGGCGTCACCAATTTTCGCGGAAGGGCCGCAGTTCCGTGAGGAATGACCAGGCTGATCGGTCCTGACCGTAGAGATGAAACAGTTCTTCGGCGATCGCAGCGGGCTTGATGAAGAATTCATCCGGCTTGTCGCTCATCCGACTGCGCATCCGGGGCGTGTCGATCACCGCGTCGATGAGAACGTAGGCGACGTGCACGCCGAGCGGTCCCATGTCACGTGCGATCGACTCGGCCAAAATGCGCTGCGCCGCCTTTGTCGGAGCGAAGCCGGCGAAATTGGCCTTGCCACGGATTGAAGACGTGTTTCCGGTCACCAGGATTGCGCCCTTGCCCCGATTGATCATGTCAGGAGCCACCTCGCGTGCCAGGTACAACAAGCCCATCACGTTGACGTCGAAATTGCCCTTCAGCATCTTGGGATCGATCTCGCGAAAGCTCCCCCAGCCGCCTCCTACCGCGTTGTGGATGAGAACTTCGGCCGCGCCAAAACGGTGCTTGACGTCAGCGACCACCGTCCGCACCTGGCTCTCGTCTGAGACGTCGCAGGTCACCGCGTGCACGTCGGGAAGTTCTTGCGCAAGGCGATTGATGAGCTCGGCTGAGCGAGCAAGCGCTATGATACGAAACCCGCCGGCAGAGAAGCGCTTAACGATGGCAGCTCCAGTGCCCGGTCCTACCCCGGTCACGATCGCGATTGGCTTATCGGTCATTTAACGCTCCCTTCGAGCTATTGTCCGGCCGCTCTCATATGAATTCGCTCGGACTGCGACTGATGGGAGGCAGCCTCATGCGCGGACACCAGGGCCAGACGGACCGCGACATTCTTGTGGTAAGGCGTTCCCGCAATAGGATCGCGGTTGCCGCTCTCGGTGAGCAGATTGATGCGCGGCCCGTTGATGAGGCGTTCTCCGTTCGGCGCGGGGTACGCCTGACCGTAGCCGTGGGGCAGCGCCAACTGGCCGCTCCGCATGGCGTCATCGACCTTGCAGCGCACGACGAGCCGACCAACAGCCGACTCGACGGCGATCCAATCACCATCCTTCGCGCCCAACTCGCCCAGATCATTCGGATTGATCAACATGGCACCATCCGGATCATCGCGACGCCACGCAGGATCGCGAAAGATCTGGTTGGCATTGAACATGCGCCGGCCACCAGCCGCCAGCATGAATGGAAACTCCTTTGGAGCGCCCGCGGCTTGCGGATCGAGACGCGCCAGCCATTCCAGCATCTGCGGAACAGCGAGCCGAACCTTGCAATCCGAATGGCTGATCAATGACCAGACCTCGTCATAGTCGTGGCGGGTAACGGCGGTGCCCTGCCGGGCGGCCACGATCGTATCGAACAGGAGATCGCCGAGTTGATGATCCGCCACATCGTCCGATGCGCCGATCGCCCGCCGCACCGCTTGCGGTGTTCGTTTCGCGCAAGCCAGTGCCGCACCCCACAACGGAGCCGCGGCCGCCGTGCCATCCGGAAGCGTCTGCCCCAGCGTGTGATAGAGCACAAGGGCAGCCACGGCCCGTGGATTTTCTGCAGTGAAGGCACGAAAGGCAGCGGCGAATTCAGGTCGCGAGCGCCGTGCCGCCTCGCGCAGGGGTGCGAGCGCATTGTCACCTGGCAGAAGCCCCATGGCGATTGCAAGCCGCGTGTAGATCTCGGGCTCCGGCAAGGTGCCCGCGAGCGGCGGCAACACGCCGGCGCGCACGTGAAAAAAATTGGTCGGAAATTCGAAGTTGAACAGGGTGAATTCGGTCTTCTCGTATTGCGATGACGCAGGGAGGACGTAGTGCGCGAGCCGTGCGGTTTCTGTCATCGCAACATCGACTACCACGCACAGCTCGAGCAAGCGCAGCGCGCGTTCTACCGCCTCGGTGTTTGCTGCGGTATTGGCGGGATTGGAACTGTCGATCCAGGCGCACCGCAACCGGTCAGGATGCTCCTTGAGCACTGCTTCGGGGAAAATGTTGGGAGGTAACAGGCCCCCAATAATCGCGTCGCCGGTCGGCGCGAACGTCTGGTTCGGTGAATTGCCCCACAGTGGCTGAAGCCAGCTATGCAATTGATTTGTGCCTTTCCGGCCGAAATTGCCGGAAAGCATGATCAAGAGTTTTTCGAGGTAGGAGTTGAGCGTGGAGTTGATGCCTTGCTGGATGCCAAGCTCGACCCGCACCACCATGGCCTTGGCGGCAGCGATCATCGCGGCGCAACGCTCGATATCCGCGACCGAGATATCCGCTGCGGCAGCCCATTCTTCAACCGGAATGTCCAACAGCGCCTGCCTCACTTCCGCGAAGCCGATCGTGTGCTCCTCAATGAAGGCATGGTCGATCCGGTCGGAACGGACAAGCGTGGCCAGAAGTGCGCCAAGGAGAAACGCATCGGCACCGGGACGAACCGCGAGATGCAGATCCGCCATTTCGGCGGTTTCGGTTCGCCTGGGATCGATAACGATCAGCTTGCGTGCGGGATCCTTGCGGATTTGATTGAGGTGGTCGCGCGCATTCGGAAAGCCGTGCGCGATCCAGGGATTTGCACCGATGACAAGCAGGAGATCGCAATGATGGACGTCTTCGGCGGTGTGGCATGTCTGGCTGCCAAACATATGGCCATTGACCCAGAAGTCGCCGGTTTTCTCCTGCGAAAGTGCGTTGAAGACGCTGCGCGAACCCAGCGCGCGCAATAATCCGCTGGCGTAGGCGCCGCCGGCGTGGTTGCCCTGCCCGCCACCGCCATAAAGGGCAATGCTCTTGCCGCCATGCCTGTCGACGAGATCACGCAGCCGCTCGGCGATTTCGGCGATCGCCACGTCCCACCCGATCTCATCAAAGCCGCCGTCGGCGCGACGACGCAACGGGGTCGTGAGTCGATCCTTGTGGTGCGCATAATACGGAATCCGGGTCGCCTTGTTGCACAGATAGCCCTGCGATTTCGGGCTTGAACGGTCGCCCCGCACCTTCTCCAGGCGCCCGTCATCCACCAGCACTTCGATCCCGCAATTGATGTAACACAGGTTGCAGGCCGTCTTGAGCCACTTGCCGGTCGTCATCTTGACCTCCCTAGCATTTGTTATTTGTCGCCGCGCATCACCCTTGTCGTTTTACCCCGGGGCTTCCGAATCCGGCCGCCCACAGTCGTTCGTCCCGCAGCGAGAATGCCGTCGGAAAGCTTCCCGGCGCCAACGGCACGCGACAGTACGATCGATCCAACCATGGTCGCGATGGCGCCGGTTGCGATTTGGCGGGCCTGCCGAGGTGGCTCGTCGGGAAGCAGCTCGGCAAAGACATCGATCATCTTCTCCAGCTTGGAGGCCAGGGCCTGCTGCTCGCTCGAGCTCGCTCGAGCGACATCGACAGCCAGGATTGGAAGTGCGCAACCGTGTTTGGGATTGTCTCGATGCCGGGGACTAAGATAGTCGGCAATTAGCGTCTCGAAGCGTTCGCCATTGGCCTTGTCGTTGGTCAGCTTTTTCCAACGCTCGGTGGTCTGGTCCATTGCGAAGGCTATTGCCTCGCCAACGAGCGCTTCACGAGATTCGAAATGGTTATAGAAGCCGCCATGCGTCAGACCCGCAAGCTTCATCAAGTCGATAACGCTAAGCCCTTTGGCGCCTTTCTGGCGTAAACCGTAAGAGGCATTTTCGACTATCCGACGGTGCGTCCGACGCCTGTGGTTGTCTCCGTAACGCATCGCCACCCCGTGCAAGCTCCCAAGAGGACCGGCTGTACAACCGTACTCGTCCCCTCCGAACAGTTTTGGAACCGCGCTTCCTTGAAGCCTACGGCAAGATTTCATTGCAATGCTTGCCATCTTATATGACTATCGTCATATAACAACAGATATCAGAAGGAGAATCCGCCATGGCCGCCGCTTCCGATCCCGTCGTCATTCTTTCCGCCGCTCGTACGCCACTTGGCCGGTTCATGGGCGAGTTGTCGTCCCTTAGCGCCCACAAGCTTGGCGCTCACATCATCGGCGCGGCGCTGGAGCGGGCGAAGCTGGCGCCGGAAAAGATCGACGAGGTGTTCATGGGCAATGTGCTGCCGGCCGGCCAAGGCCAGGCACCGGCCCGCCAAGCCGCGCGTGGCGCCAAGCTGCCGGATGCCACCGGTGCCACTACCGTTAACAAGGTCTGCGGTTCCGGCATGAAGGCGACTATGCTCGCCCACGACATCATCAACGCGGGGTCGGCGGAGATCGTGCTGTCCGGCGGCATGGAGAGCATGAGCAACGCTCCCTATCTGCTGACGAAAGCAAGGAGTGGATATCGCGCCGGGCACGACCGGATCATCGATCACATGATGATGGACGGGCTGGAGGACGCCTATGAGACCGGGCGCTCGATGGGCGATTTCGGCGAGGCGACCGCAGAAGCCTATCAATTCACCCGCAAGGATCAGGACGCCTACGCCATCGAGACGTTGACCCGCGCGCGCAACGCGGTCGAAGGCGGTGCGTTCAAGGCTGAGATCCTGCCGATCACGCTGACGGAGAAGGCCGGCACGCGGATCGTCGCTAACGACGAGCACCCGCTCAAGGTCGACCCGGCCAAGATTCCCGGATTGAAAGCAGCGTTCCGCGCCAACGGCACCATTACGCCGGCCGCCTCATCGGCCAACGCCGACGGCGCTGCGGCGCTCATTCTGGCAAAGCGCTCGCTCGCCGACCGGAACGGCCTGCCTGTGCTGGCCGAGATCAAGGGCCACGCCACCCATAGCCAGGAGCCGCAATGGTTCACCACGGCGCCGATCCCGGCCATTCGCAAGCTCCTGGACAAAGTCGGCTGGAGCGTGGGCGACGTCGATCTCTTCGAGATCAACGAAGCCTTTGCCGTGGTGGCGATGGCGGCGCAGAAGGATCTTGGCATCCCCAGGGAGAAGCTGAACGTCAATGGCGGCGCCTGCGCGCTCGGGCATCCCATCGGCGCGACCGGCGCGCGCCTGATCGTGACGTTGTTGCACGCGCTGGAGGCACGAAACCTCAAGCGCGGCGTGGCAGCCCTCTGCATCGGTGGCGGTGAAGCCACCGCCATCGCGATCGAGCGCGTCGTCCGCTGATAGTGCGGACGACACCCGAGAGGGCTCAGCGAGTAAGGCAAGCCGCGCCGCTCTTTTTCTCGCGGCCTGCCTAGCCCGGGAAGTGCGAAAGTTCCCATGACTGACCAGTGCGAAACAATTCAGACGGCAACGCCGAGGATTCGGATCTCCGGCGCCCTGCCAATCGCTATTCTCTCCGTCCTGGCCTCCATGGGAACGCTCGCGACCAACATCTTGCTGCCGTCGCTGCCACAAATTGCAATCTCATTGAATGCCACGAGCGCGGCGGTCACATCCGCCATCACGGTCTTTCTCGCGGCTTTCGGGTTGGGACAGCTCGTGGTCGGACCGCTTTCCGATCGCTACGGAAGACGCTGGCCAGTCCTGATCGGATTTGCCGTGTTCTTCGGCGGCAGCGTCTGGTGCGGTCTGGCAACCGACCTGCCGAATCTCTTGGTTGGCCGCGCAGTCCAGGCCGCAGGCGCGTGCGCCACGTCAGTCCTGTCCCGTGCCATCGCCCGGGACATGTTCAGCGGTGCAGCATTGGCGCGCGCATTGGCGCTGATCATGATCGCAATGTCCGCAGCCCCCGGATTCTCACCTCTGCTTGGCGGCGCACTCGATCACAGCTTTGGTTGGCGCTCCGAATTCGCTCTCGTCGCGGCCTTTGCCGCTGTTGGCGCCGTTGCCTACGGCATCGTCCTCGGCGAAACCCACCATTCGACCCGTACTCCGCTCAATCCGGTCGCCATCGTCAGGAACTATGCTGGCCTTTTTGGCGATCGTCGTTTCGCAATTCCGGCCGCGACCTCGAGCCTGATCATAGGCGGCCTGTTCTCGATGTTTTCGGCTGCACCGCGCCTGTTCATCGAGGCGCTGCGCTTCACGCCGATCCAGCTTGGCCTTTTCTTCGCCGGCACCGTCTTTATCGTGTTCGCCGCAGGCATGCTGGCGACACGATTGGCGTCACGCTACGGGCTCGACGGCCCGATCAGGGCTGGATTGTGGGCGACGACCGCCAGCAGCATTGCGATCCTGCTCATCTCGATGATCAGTCCGACTTTCCTGCCTTTTCTGGGCGCGATGAGCGTATTTCTCCTCGGCATGGGAATCGTCAGTCCGCTGGCCACCGCACGGGCGCTCTCTCCATTCGGGGAGAAAGCCGGCGCGGCCTCGGCGCTGCTGGGTTTCTGGCAGATGATGAATGCGGCAATCGGCGTATGGCTTGCTGCCACGGTATCGCATGAAGCGATGTTCGCGCTCGGCGTGGTGTTGAGCGCGTTTTCACTGCTGGCTCTTGGTTTGTACGCGAGGATTCCGAGGTCTTGATGGCTATGACTCAGCATGGGGCGCTTGTCAGTCACGCGCAGTTCAGCCCACGTACGAGAGCCGCGAAGCTGTTCTGCTCGAACTCCTCCGAGACGAAGGAGTCCTCTGGTACACGGCGCTCAGAGCCGAGCTTGCCGCGATGAGTGAGCCGGTGCGCCTCGAAGAAATTGCCGAGGCTGTGGCCCGCACCGCCGCTGCCCGTCCATTGCTAGGCCATCTGACCAGTATTATGCCTTCGATCATCGAGCATAACGTATCGCTCGAATCTGTCTGCGACTTTAAGACAGGATCGCTCTATCTCATGCAGGATTGTGCTCGGTTTCTGCATTCGCGGACACCGTCGTTGTCAATTCCTGCCTATGAGGAACTCATCCATCGAACCATCGTGATGATCACAGGCTTGTTGCCGCTTTCCCATCCGTCTTCCGTGGCGCTCGAAGCGCTTGAACCACCGGAGTTGGCACCCTTCCGCTACAATTTCGAACGCGAGCTTGCGCGCGGACTTCTCCTGCTTTTGCGGGGGCTCTCGCAAGAACGTAAGGTTTGAAGCAATCGGGGAAAAAATCTTCAAGCACGGCTGTTGCGCACTTCCGGTCGGGCTTTGCGATGATTGGCTGCGATAACCCGGCGCGTCGGTGATTGTCGGACCCATTTTAGGGACGCTTTGACATCAGCTATCAGTTCCGGGACGCGGAAGAATGACCAAGCCGTGGCCACAGCACACGCCATCATTGTTCGGCGAACGTTCCTCGAATCAGGTGCCGTGGAATTCCGGTTTGCTGCTGCCAGGGGGGCGCGTCATCTCGAACATGTTTTCCGTCTTGACCTCGAGGTAATCTCCACCACGACCGGCGCGCAGTATCGGACGCGCAAGTGCAGTGTTGTAGACACCGTCCTCGATCAGAGACTTGTCGATGTAGACTGCGACGACTTCGCCGAGTACGAACCACCCTTCGACCTTCTCGCCACGCGCATTCGCCAGTTGAGAGACATCGACGACCTTGCATTCCATCGCCGCCCTGCTCTCGCCGACCCGCGGCACAGCGACGTGGCGCCCGGGAATTGGGGTCAGCCCGGCTGCTTCAAACTCACTCACGCCGTGATCGAGAGGCGTCGCCGTCACGTTCATACGCTCGCCCAAATCCATCGTCACCAGATTCCAGACGAATTCGCGGGTCTCGCTGACGTTCTTGACGGTGTCCTTCCACGAAATTGAGGAGAACCCGATGATCGGAGGGTCGTACAGGAACGCATTGAAGAAGCTGTACGGAGCGAGATTCAATTGACCAGCCGCATTGCGCGATGAAATCCAGCCAATCGGACGCGGCGCCACAATCGCATTGAATGGATTATGTCGGAGTCCGTGGCCCTTCGAAGGTTCGTAGTAGTGAAAGTCGGCCAGATCCATAAATCTCTCCAGGGCTAAAGGCCAACTACCGCGGACGGTCTCGTTTCATCAATAACAATCAAGCAATTGCCCGAGCGACAGCCGGCCTTTGCTCGGTACCATCAAGGAAGCCAGTCAGGCGCTGACGGATGATTCGTTCGGCGTCCGCCATGATGCGATCGATCAGTTCCTTGACAGTCGGGATGTCGTGAATGAGGCCCGCGACCATCCCGCAACTCCACGCGCCAGCGTCCATATCGCCGTCGATCATCACCTTGGGATAGACGCCTGCCACCTGATCGTGAATATCCTCGATCTTGAGTTGCTTGCCCTTCTCTCGTTCGATCTCAAGCAATTGCTGGACACCCTTGTTGTTCAATACACGCTCGGTATTCCGGAGCCCGCGCATGACCAGACGCGTGTCGAGCTCCGATGCATTGACCAGCGCATTCTTGACGTTCTCGTGCACCGGCGCTTCCTTCGTCGCAATAAAGCGCGTTCCCATATTCATTCCGGCGGCCCCCATCGCAAGGGCCGCGACCAGGCTGCGTGCATCCGCCATGCCGCCGGAAGCAACGAAAGGTATCTTCAATTCCTCGGCCGCACGCGGCAACAGAATCATGTTGGGCATGTCGTCCTCGCCCGGATGGCCGCCGCATTCGAAGCCGTCGACACTGACGGCGTCACAGCCGATCTGCTCGGCCTTCAGTGAGTGCCTGACGGACGTACATTTGTGAATGACCTTGATGCCACCCGCCTTCAAGGCCGGCATGTACTGCTCGGGGCTGCGTCCCGCTGTCTCAACCGCCTTGATCCCGCTTTCCCTGATGGCTGCGATGTATTCCGGATAGGGCGGCGCGCTAAAGGTGGGAAGGAACGTCAGGTTCACGCCGAACGGCTTGTCCGTCATGTCGCGGCAGCGCGCGATCTCCTTGGCCAGAAGTTCCGGCGAACGCTGCGTTAGACCCGTGATGATTCCAAGCCCACCGGCGTTCGACACTGCGGCCGCGAGTTCGGCAAATCCCACATAGTGCATTCCGCCCTGGATGATCGGATGTTCGATACCGAACATCTCAGTAATTGCTGTCTTCACAAATGCCTCGATGTGGTTCCACAGATGTCTCGGCTTGTTGTTCGTCAGTGGACAATTTCGAGAAGTCCTGCAGCGCCCATGCCGCCGCCCACGCACATGGTGACGACGGCGTATTTGGCCTTGCGCCGGCGCCCCTCGATCAAGGCATGGCCAGTCAGCCGCGCTCCGGTCATGCCATAGGGATGGCCGACTGCGATCGATCCACCATTGACGTTGAGCTTTTCCGGATCGATCCCGAGCTTGTCGCGGCAATAAATGACTTGCACGGCGAATGCCTCGTTCAATTCCCAGAGATCGATATCGTCGACCGTAAGTCCATGACGCTTGAGTAGCCGAGGCACGGCGTAGACGGGCCCTACTCCCATCTCGTCCGGCTCGCAGCCGGCCGCGACAAAGCCGCGGAAAATTCCGAGGGGTGTTAGTCCCTTCTGCGCCGCCAGCTTGTCGCTCATGATGACTGCGGCGCTTGCGCCGTCGGAGAGCTGGCTCGCATTACCGCCAGTAATGGTGAAGCCCGGCCCCTTGGCTGGCTTGACGCCTGCGAGAGCCTCAGCGGTGGTATCGGGACGCGGGCCCTCGTCTGCCGACAGGGTCACTTCCCGATATGACACGGCACTAGTCGCCTTGTCGGTGACTGCCATTGTGGTCTTGATCGGCGCGAGCTCGTCGTTGAAGCGGCCAGCCTGCTGTGCAGATGCCGTCCGGCGCTGGCTTTCAAGACTGTATTCGTCCTGGCGTTCGCGCGAGATGTTATAGCGCTTGGCCACGACCTCGGCTGTATCCAGCATCGCCATGTAAGCGTCTCCCTTCATGGCGAGCAGCTTCGGATCGACGGCATGAAACATGTTCATCTGATTGTTCTGGACCAGGCTGATGGATTCGCCGCCGCCGCCAATGGCAACCTCGACGCCATCGAAAATCACGGAACGCGCAGCCAGCGCAATCGCCTGAAGGCCGGACGCACATTGGCGATCGATCGTAGTTCCGGCCACACTTACTGGAAGTCCCGCTCGCAACAGCGCCTTGCGCGCAATGTTAGTTCCGGTCGTGCCTTGTTGCATGGCACACCCCATCACGACATCCTCGACCTCCGAGCCCTCTATCTTCGCACGTGACAGCGCCGACGAAATCGCATGCCCTAACAGGGTGGCACCCTCGGTATGGTTGAGCGCCCCTTTGTAAGCCTTGCCGATCGGGGTGCGGGCGGTCGAGACGATCACAGCTTCAGTCATGGCTATACCTTATGGTTGGATGCGACAGTCGGATTTCCGTTTCGGACCGACATTCAGCTTTGCTGCGCGTACCGCATGAGATGATAGGCGGGATCGCCGAACTGGACGTTGATGGAGCTTATTCGCTTGAAGTAGTGACCGACGTTCAATTCGTCACTCATGCCCATACCGCCATGTAGCTGCACGGCCTGCTCTGCAACGAAGCGCGCGGCGTAGCCGACCTTCGACTTCGCGCCGGACGCCAGTTTCGATCCATCTGGCTCTTGGGCGTCGAGGCTGAGGTTCAGGTGCTGGGTGAGCGAAATCGCCTCTTCGAGCGCGATGAACATGTCGACCATGCGGTGCTGCAACACCTGAAAGGTGCCGAGAGCGACCCCGAACTGCTTGCGCGTCTTGCTGTACTCCAGCGTCGCGGAATTCAGCACAGACATCGTACCGACCGCTTCGGCGCACAGGGCCGCGATAGCTCGGCCGCGGCAGGCTTCGAGCGCTGCTACGGCATCGCCTTCGGTACCAAGCAACTGGTCGGCCGGCACTTCGACGTCCATGAGCGTCAGCTCGGCGGCGCGCCGACCATCGATGGTCTTGAAGCTCTGCAAGTGAAGATTGGCCGAATGGCGATCGACCACGAAAAGGCTCACGCCAAAGCGGTCGCGCTGTCCGCCCGATGTGCGCGCCGATACGATCAGCTTGTCGGCCCATGGCGCGCCAATCACCGCCGCCTTGGTCCCGCTCAAGACGAACTTGTCTCCGTCACGACGCGCACTCGTGGTGACATTGTCGAAGTCGTATCGCGACCGCCCTTCCGTCCAGGCCAGCGCCCAGATCGCCTCACCCTCCATGATTTTCGGCAGGAACACCTGGCGCTGCTCGGGCGAGCCAATATCCTCGATCAAGCCACCGGCGAGCACGACGGTCTCGAAATACGGCTCGAC
>NZ_JADPJF010000082.1:46052-75452 GCF_023073295.1 Bradyrhizobium sp. 23
GACGAGATTGCGGCCGAATTCCTGCATTACGATCATCGTCGCAAGCGAGCCGCCACCAAGACCGCCGGAGCTCTCAAGGAATGGCGCCGCACAGAGCCCGAGTTCGGCGAAGGATTTCCAGTGCCTGCGGCTCCAGCCTTCATCGGTGGCGACAATCTTGCGGCGCTCATCAAAATCGTATTGCTCGCGCAGAAACCGTTGAATGCTGGAACGGAGCAATTCCTGTTCTTCGGTCAACTGAATATCCATCGGATGCCTCGTGCGATGCGGTCAGAGACCAAGAACTGCTTTCGCGATGATGTTGCGCTGGATCTCGTTCGATCCCCCGTAAATGCTGAGTTTGCGGGAGTTCAGGTATTTTTCCGTCGCCGTGTGACCGTACTCCGGTCCCGGCATGAAGCGGTTGGCAGATACCGGGTGCTCGCGTATGGCCAGACCGTAGTTACCCATCGCCTGATGTGTCAGGTCGGTGATGCGCTGGAATATCTCGGTGCCCCTGATCTTGAACAGCGATGCGGCCGGTCCCGGGTCGATGCCGCGCGACATCTGCGCAACGATGCGCAGTTCCGTCGCCTCCAGCGCGAGCACGTCGAGCTCGACGCGCGCGATCTCCCTGACGAACTCCCCGAACGTCGGGTCGTCCTCGCCGACTTCGGTTCTCACAATGTGCTTGAGGCGCTCCAGATAACGCGTCGATCTGCCGATCCCGGCCATGCTGGTACGCTCATTGCCCAGCAGGAATTTTGCGTAAGTCCATCCCTTGTTTTCCTCGCCGATCAAATTCTCGGCGGGGACGCAGACGTCCTCGAGGAAGACGTCGTTGACCTCGTGCGATCCGTCGATGGTGATGATGGGCCGCACCGTGACGCCAGGCGATTTCATGTCGATCAGCAGGAAAGAGATGCCGGCCTGTGCCTTGGCCGACGGATCGGTCCGCACCAGGCAGAACATCCAGTCGGCGTGCTGGGCCAGTGTCGTCCAGGTCTTGTGGCCGTTGACGATGTAGTGATCGCCATCACGCACCGCCTTGGTCCGAACGGAAGCAAGGTCGGAGCCCGAGCCCGGCTCCGAATAGCCCTGGCACCACCAATCCTCGCCGGAGAGGATTCGCGGGAGATACTTCTTTTTCTGCGCGTCGTTGCCGAAGTTGTAGATGACCGGGCCGACCATGGTCACGCTGAACGCGAGTGGCGGCAGTGTCCCGGCACGGGATGTCTCTTGCTCGAAGATGAAGCGCTGCGTAATCGACCAGCCCGGCCCGCCATACTCCTTGGGCCATAGCGGAGCAATCCATCCCTTCTTGTGGAGGATGCGGTGCCAGAGCAGCATTTGCTCCTTGGAAAGGTCGGTTTCCGGATTGGGAACGCGCATTTCAGCCGGATAGTTATCGGCGATGAAAGCGCGCACCTCGTCACGGAACGCGACGTCTTCGCCGGAAAGCTTGAGTTCCATCGTGAGGGGCTCCCGCTACCACTTCTCGCCGAAGGGACGGATCTCCAACTCAAAGGTCCAGGCGCTCTTGGGCTGCTGATAGAGCAACCAATAGGATTCCGCGACCGAGGACGGCGGCATCAGCAGATCGGGATCATCAAGCGCGTTGGGACCGAGCGCCTCGATCCGCCGCTGACGCACCCATTCCGTATCGACACCGGAATCGATGATGAGATGCGCCACGTGAATGTTCTTTGGACCCAATTCGCGCGCAGCCGCCTGTGCAACAGCCCGCAGGCCGAACTTCGCGCTGGCGAAGGCCGCATATCCCGTCCCACCGCGAAGACTCGCGGTCGCGCCGGTGAAGAAGATATTGCCTTTGCCGCGGGGAAGCATCAGCCGCGCAGCTTCGCGGCCGGCAAGAAAGCCGGAATAGCACGCCATTTCCCAAACCTTGCGGAACACGCGTTCGGTCGTATCCAGAATCGGGAAGTTGACATTGGCCCCGATGTTGAAGATGCAGACCTCCAGCGGAGCGTGCTTGTCCGCGTCGCCAAGGAAGGAGATGATCTCCTCTTCCTTGCGTGCATCAAGCGAGCGCGCGTGAATCTCGCCGCCGGCTTTCTCGATTTCCTTGACCAAAGGCTCGAGCTTGGCGCCGTTGCGACGCCCGGCAAACACCGTAAAACCTTCCGAGGCAAATTTCTTGGCGATTTCGCCGCCGATGTAGTCTCCGGCGCCGATCACGGCCACGGTCGCGTTTCTCTTTTGCACGGCTGTTCTCCCGTCAGGTTAGATATTTTGTCTACGGAATTCGGGCGTCTGCGCCGAAGGCGTTTCGCCACCTTCGCCACGCAAGGACTCCGCGAGCTTGTGCTTGAGTATCTTGCCGGTTGAGGTAGCCGGCAAGGCATCAAGGATGACGATTTCGGACGGCCGCTTATATGAGGTGAGCTGAAGCCGGATGAAGCTCATCAGATCCTTCGGCGTGGTGCGAGACCCCGGCAGCAATTGCACAAAGGCAACAATCTCCTCATTGCCATCTGCGGCACGCCCCACCACGGCAGACTGCACGACGTCCTTGTGTGAACTGAGGACCGATTCGACCTCGGCAGGGTAGACGTTGAAGCCCGAACGGATGATCATTTCCTTGGTGCGGCCGACAATGTAGAGCACGTCGCCGTCGAAGCGCGCCAGATCACCGGTATTGAACCAGCCCATGCTGTCTATCACCTTGGCGGTAAGCTCGGGGGCGCGATAGTACCCAAGCATCACGTTGCGCCCCCGGACATGCAGCTCCCCGACTTCTCCTCTTGCCGTCGGGCTGCCATCGAGTGTTCTGACCCGCGCCTCTACTCCCGGCAGCAGCGTGCCAACCGCCTGGTCCGACCGCGGCGCATCGAAACGCACGCCGGATATTCCCGGCGAGCATTCAGTGATCCCATAGCCGTTGAGGAGCGGTAGGCCGAATTCGTCCTCCACGCGCGATTTCAGACTTAGATCGAGAGGAGCGCCGGCGACGGCGATCAAGCGCAACGAGCCTCGGGCGAGCTGCTCCACACCTGCTATGCTCTTGTATTCAAGCAGGCGTTGATAGGTAGCGGGTACGCCGTTGAGGATGGTAACGCCCTCCTCCGCGATCGCCCTGGCAGTCTCGGCCGGATCGTATTTGCTGACCATCCGCACCGTGCCGCCGACCATCAGCGTCATGATCAGGAGCGAGATGCCGACGATATGGGAGATCGGCAATACGAGATAGATCTTGTCGTCTTCGTTCATCCTGCGGAAATACGCAGTGCTCTTTGCACTGATCAGAAGACTGTCATGCGAGAGCATCACGCCCTTCGGGGTCCCCGTCGTTCCCGAAGTGTAGATCAGCACCGCGACCTGTTTTGCGGAATCGGCCTCCACCGGCTCAACGGTTGCGTTTTCGTTGAGCGGGCCAACGCTGATCGCGGGCAGCGGCCCTATCTGCCGGCTCTCTGCGCCATAGCGCGACGCGTGGGCCGCAGCCTCCTTCGAAATCCCTGAGGTGAAAAACATCCGGCGGGCGCCGCTGTGGTCGCGGATCTGATCCAGCTCGCGTGCGGACAACCGCGGATTGGTGACGATCGCCCAGGCGTCAAGCCTGCTCGTCGCCAGCAGCAAAGCAGCGAGCGCAATGCAGTTTTCGCTGACAATAACCATCCGGTCGCCGGGCCTGATCCCCAGCGACGAGAGGACGGCGGCGATCTCGCTGACGCGCCGATCCAGATCGCGGTAGCTCCAGGAATCTCCATCTTCGACCAACGCAATCCGGTCGGGAGCCTTGGCGAGTGTTACTTCATGGATGCGGTTTGGCAAGCCGACAGCAATCTCGTCGAGATTGATCGCCTCTGAAAGCTTTGCCACGACTCACCTCCCGACCAATGCATGCCTACTTTTGCAACGCGGCACATTCGGCGCAAACATAACGTTCTTTTTTAGAACTCGTCAATTGCTAATTCATCATTTCTGTTTCGCGGGACCCAAACTGGCAATCATTCTTCCGTATTCTTTGCCGCCAGTTGTTGAAAACGGTCGTTTACAACGCTTCACTCAGCCGTTACGATTAAAGTATCAAATAAGAACTTATTGGGAGAAACGGAATGAGCCGCGGCGTAGCGATACTAGTGGGTGCGGGCGACGCCATCGGCGCGGCCGTCGCGCGGCGTTTTGCCAGGGGTGGCTATACGGTTTGCATCTGCAGGCGTGATGCGTCGAAGTCCCAGGGGCTTGTGGGCGAACTAAGGGCTGAGGGACATAACGTACACGCGTTCAGCGTCGATGCCCGTCAGGAAGCGGAGGTCCAAGGCATATTCGGCCGGATCGAGAAAGAGCTCGGGCCCATGGAGGTCTGCCTCTACAATGCCGGCTCGAACGTCAACAAGCCTCTGCTGGAGACCACGGAGAAGCTGTTCTTCAAGGCCTGGGAACTGGCCTGCTACGGCGGCTTCCTCGTCGGACGAGAGGCTGCGCGCGTCATGCTTCCGCGCGGACACGGCACCATCTTCTTTACGGGCGCGACGGCCAGTGTGCGCGGCGGCCCTGGGTTTGCTGCATTTTCGTCAGCGAAATTCGGCCTTCGCGCAGTGGCTCAGGCGATGGCGCGCGAGCTGGGTCCGAAGAATATTCATGTCGTGCATCTGCTGATCGATGCAGGCGTGGATAGCGAAGCCATTCATCAGCGCATGAAAGCGGCAAAAGGGATCGAGGCAAGTGAAATCCCCGCAGATAGCCTGACCAAGACCTCTTCCATTGCTGACGCCTATTGGTTCACCCATCAGCAAAGCAGGGATGGCTGGACCCATGAGCTCGATCTCCGTCCCTCGGTGGAGAAGTGGTAACATGGACGCGACACCAAACCTGACCTTGTGGGGCGTTGGGACGAGCCGCACCATTCGCCCGCATTGGGCCATGCACGAACTGGGCTTGGTCTACGAGACAAAGCGGATCGGACCGCGAACGGGCGAGACCAAGACCGCCGAATACACCAAACTCAATCCGCGCCAGAAGATTCCGCTGCTCCAGGACGGCGATTTCTGCATCGGCGAGAGCGCCGCGATCGTCGCCTACCTGTCGCGAACGTACTCCACGGCGGAACGCTCGCTGATTCCGGAAGCCCCCCGCCAATATGCCGCGTGGCTGGAGTGGTGTTTCTTTATCGTCGCGGAGCTGGATTCAACCAGCCTTTACGTGATGCGCCGCCATCGGGCCGACGGGCTCGGTCCGATCTACGGTATTGCGCCGGAGGTCGTTACCCAAGCCGGTGCGTATTTTCGCCAACAGTTGCACCATGTGGAGGCCGCGCTCGCAGACGACCGACAATTCCTGATGGGCGACCGGTTTACGAGCGCCGACATCCTGCTCACGACGTGCCTTGAGTGGGCCATCGCCTATGGCGTCGGTATTTGCGACAACGCGCAGCCCTACCTCGAACGCATCAAGGAACGGGAGGCCTATCAGCGAGCGGTCGCAGCGAATGTCCCTCTGGCACCGATCACGCCGGCGCCCGCGAAAGTCTAGAAACCGTCCGCCACTGGTGCGAGAAGGCTTCGGGACTAGACCGCTACGCGCACGCTGCGCTCCGCGACCATCTTGTCGATGTCGCGATCGTCGTAACCCAGTTCCCGCAACACCTCGCGCGAGTGCTCGCCGACCCGGGGAGCAGGCCCGCCGATCGCCGCCTCATTGATTTCAAAACGGGCCGCCGGCTTCGGCTGCCGTACCCGCCCGACCTTCGGCTGATCGAACTCCGCGATGATATCGCGCGCGATCACTTGTTCGTTGTGAATGATTTCGCCTCTCCGCAGGATCGGCGCACAAGGGACGTCAGCGGCGTCCAAGCGCTCCAGCCATTCGGCAGTGGTGTGCTGGCCGATATACTCCGCCATCTTGTTGATGCGGGCCGTGGCGTTAACCGAGCGTGCCGATGGTGTCGCAAACCGAGGATCCTTGGCGAGCTCGGGATCGCCGGAGGCCCGGCAAAACCCCTGCCACTCGGAATCGGAGATGGTACCGGCCGTAATGTAGCCGTCGCTGGTCTTGAATACGAGATCCGGCCGATCATTGGGATCGGCGGCGCTGGCCTCGGCTCCCACGACTGTGTACTGCATCATACCTTCCGGCCACAGGTATGAAATCATCGCATCCAGCATTGCGACCTGAATATGATCGCCCTGCCCTGTCTTCTCGCGAGCATAAAGCGCCGCTGCCACCGCCTGCGCGGTGAACACTGCCGTGGTCTTGTCACACACGATGGTCCGGATCATTTGCGGACGGTTCGTGACCGGCTGCGACTGAATATCGGCAAAACCCGACAGGCCCTGAATGATCGGGTCGTAGACGCGCTTTTTCACATACGGTCCGGTGTCGCCGACACCACTGATCGAGACATAGATCAAGCGCGGATGGCGTTGCCGCAAATCATCGACGCCGAGACCGAGGCGCTCCATTGTGCCGGGCCGGAAATTCTGCACCAGGACATCCGCCTGCGCGACCAGCTTGGCCAAAACCTCACGACCGGCCGCGCTTTTGACGTCAATCGACAATGAGCGTTTACCGCGGTTTGAAGAGATGAAGAGCGCGGAGAACTCGCCATCCTTGTCGATGGTGGCACGGCTGCGCCGGGTAATATCGCCGCCTATCGGCTCGATCTTCAGAACGTCGGCGCCCTGATCCGCCAGAAACATGGTCGCGAAGGGACCCGACACCACGCCTGTCAGATCGAGGACGCGAACACCGTTAAGTGGGCCAGGCATGGACACTCTCCCTGAGTTTAGTTTTGGTGCGGGCCGACTGAGCTTTCGTCATGCAGACCCGGACATCGGCCCGGCTCAGCGGGCCTCAATTCCCAACGTTAGGCCGTTTTCGAAACGGGCTGACTGGTCTGCTCGACGATCGACGCCTCGACGTCACGGAGCTGGTCCTTGCCGAAAAACATTTCGTTTCCAACGAAGAATGTCGGCGAGCCGAACGCTCCGCGGTTGACCGCGTCGGTCGTCCGATCGATCAGCCCCTTCTTGACGTCATCCTGCTGCGCGCGCGCGATCAACCGGTCGATATCGATACCTGAGGCAATGAATGCGCTGCGGAAGGTTTCGAGGTCATCCATCTTCTTGGGCTCTTCCCACATATGATGGTAGGCCGCGCGGAAATAGGGTTCGAATACGCCTTCGAACTGGGCGGCGACGGCGCCACGCATCAGCATCAGCGTATTGACCGGAAAGAAGGTATTCTGACGGAACTTCGTGATGTTGTAGCGCCGGATAAATCGTTCGGTCTCGAGCGCCTGATATTCCGGCTTGTTCTTGATTCCGCGAAGCGAGTCGAACGGCGACATGTTGCCCGTCGCCTTGAAGATGCCGCCGAGCAGGACCGGGACATATTCGAATTTCACGCCGGTGCGCCGTTCGATTCCCGGAAGGACCAGTTCCGCCAGGTAAGCGTTCGGGCTACCGAAATCGAACAGGAATTCAACTTTCAGGGGCATGTCGGCTCCTCCCGCAGGGCGCAATGATCGTCAGGCTGGTGATCTTCCGGCCAATTTCTGGCTCTTGCTTGTTCATACAGTTCTAAAATTGAACTGTCAAACATATGCTGAATTCTGCTGATCTGAACCGATCGCGGGGGTATTGTTTGAAATTGAGTACCTATCTAGAATGGTAGATCAGGCTGCGGTTCCCTGGACGATTCGGGCGGATCAGGCGCCGGACGATCGGAGAGCAGGAATGAAATGGGATGAACTTGAGGAAGAGCCGTGCTCAATGGCTCGCACCATCGGTGTCATTGGTGACCGTTGGACGCTTCTGATCCTCCGCGAATGCTTCCTGCGCACGCGCCGCTTCGAGGGCTTTCAGTCAGCGCTTGGAATCACCCGCCATTTGCTCGCCGAACGGCTGAAAAAGCTGGTTCGCCAAGGCGTCTTGCGCCGCATTCCATATCAGGAAGCACCCAAACGCCACGAGTATATCTTGACGCAGAAGGGTCTCGATCTTTATCCAATCATGATGGCGATCGTCCATTGGGGCGACACACACATGGTCGACGTACGCGGACGCCCCCTCCTGCATGAACACCGCAAGTGCGGCAAGATGTTCGATCCAGTGATGGTGTGCTCGGAGTGCGGCGAGCCGCTTTCTGCCAAGGAAGTTCATGTCCATCCCGGTCCGGGCGCGCGCCCGACTCCGGAGAAGGTCTCTCTCGAAAAAAGGCTGAAGCCGAAGGCCCGCCGCAGGCAAGCGGCGTGACGGCGCCCCTCAAGGGGAGCACTTAACAGCCATGCGCGATCGACGTGTGATTGCCGCCACGCAGGAGAACTTCTCCAGGCGAGGCGAGCGCGGTCGACAATCAGCTTTGCTGGACTGGCGTCTGCTGGCGGCATCATGGGGAGTTGGCGCATCTTCCCGACGGTGAAAGACTATGTCACCGGTATCAAGCAGATGGTCGATGTGGTGGGCGTCGATCATGTCGGGATCGGAACCGATACATCGTTAGCACTTCCTGGTGGCGGGCCCGTTCCTGGCACCAACAACATATGGCCGGATGAAAAGAACGGCTTTCTGTATTCGGTCGCACAGGAGATGCTGACGCAAGGTTTCCAGCCGGACGAAATCTCCAAGATCGCCGACGGCAATTATGTCCGCCTGTTCGGAAAGGTCACGCGCAGCGCCGCCTAGGTCAGCTAAGCGGTGGCGTTAAAGTTTGCCTTCTGATGTCGGGGGCAACTTCGCCACGAACTCGATCTCTGGCGGTAGCGAGTATGGCGGCAGGTGGCCTCTCACGTATTGCGCAATCTCTTCTGCAACGTCGGACGAGGATATGAACTCCGACTTCAGCACAACGAACGCCTTGATGACTTCGCCTCGCAATCGATCGGGCTTTCCAATGGCTGCCGCCGCCGCCACTGCGGGGTGAGAGGTCAGCGCGGCCTCGATCTGGCTCGGCACGATCATATAGCCGTTACTGCTGATCGCGTTTTCTTTCGCTCCCAGATAGAAGACATTGCCGTCGGCGTCCATTCGACCGAGGTCGCCCGTGAGGTAGTAGCGACGGCCGAACCGATAACGCACCGTCGTGCCCTCGGGCTCGTTGTAATATCGGTCAAACCAGTGAAGCGGCGACTTTTCCGTATCGATGGCAATCTCGCCTCCTTCGCCCGTCGGGCATTCGCGGCCGCCCGTGCCGAGAATGATCACCTTGAAACCCGCGACCTGATGTCCGATCGCCCCGGCGGCCGACGAAACTGAAGGGTCACGGCCTGATGGTTGGATACGAACACCCCCGTTTCGGCTTGGCCGCAATGGTCATGCAGCCGCACACCGAGACGTTCCGCTGCCCAATGGATCAGTTCGTCGGGCAACAATTCGCCGAGGCTGGAAGCCACCCGGAGGCGAAGTTCGCCGGGTGTTGTCCGTAGTTTGTCCGAGGCTCGCATCGCCCGATACCAGTACGGCGACGCGGCGAGGTTCGTGACCTTGTGCTTCGCCATCACCCTGTAAATGTGTCCGGCATCAAAGGGGCCCCGCTACTTGATCGACGAACGAATGAACTCGGATTCGAACTCCGAGGACGCAATGATGGCAAGCGTCTGGCGCAATTCGGCGGCCTTCCTCACTCCGAAGACCTTTTCGAACTTGCGCTGCGCGATGTCCCAAAGCGCCTTGGACTGCTCGAGTCTCGCGGTCCCGCGCTTCGTCAGCTCGGCTCGTTTGCTTCGACGATCATTGGGATCAACTGTGACGGCAACAAGCCCTTCCCGAAGGAGAGGTTTCAGATTGTGCGCAAGGGCCGACCTGTCCATAACGAGGGCCTCAGCCAAGGCCCCCATCGTCGGATTCTCTCCAATTTCGATGTGATACATGATCGAACGCTGCGTGGAGCGCAGGCCGCTCGGCGCAAGCGCCGAGTCGTAGAGCTGAGAGACACGCCGCATGGCCTTTCGCAGGGCCGTACTGTTGCAGGGGCTCGGCTCGGGTAGTGGAGCAGCGTTTTTCATGCTCTTTGCGGTTCTGCGTCAGGCATCCTCCAGTCAACATATCGGCATATGCCACTTTCACGCAATGAAAAGCTGCGCGTGACAGGCACCTTTATTTCCTTCGAACGATTCCAAATCCGCTGCTTGCAGTAGTGAAACGCATCGTTGTCCCGTCGAATGTTGCTTGCCCTGGACTTTTCTCCAAGGGCGACCATCCCTTGCAGAAGGATTGGATCGCTGAGCGGGTTCCGCAATGGGGCTACTGCCAATCCGGTCAGATCATGCAAGCAACGTCTCTGCTCGCGAAGAAGCCAAATCCCACCAAGGAAGAAGTGGTCGCACACATAATCGGCAATCTTTGCCGCTGCATGACCTATTCCCGTATCCAGAAGGCGATCATGCGGGCTGCGTCCGAGAAGCGCTCCGCGTCCGTGGCCGGCCACGAGCCGATGCCACATGAACCAGCACGTCAAGACCTGTAAATCCGAGTCGACCGATCTCAACCGTCGCTCCTTCCTCGTGGGCACGACTGTTACAGGCCTCGTTCTCGGCTACGCCGGGGTGCCCGGCATCGACCAAGCGTCCGCCGTTCCGACGAATTTCGAGCCCATCGTCTGGTATTCGATCTCGCCCGACGGTCTCGTAACCGTGACTTACGGCAAGGCCGACATGGAGCATGTACATCGCTTCCACCATGGGCCAGATTATGGCCGAGGAGCTCGGCACGAGCTGGAAGGATATGCGGGTGCCGCTCGCCTCGAACGATCCAAAGTTCAACGACGCTGTGCTGAACGCGCAGATCACCGGCGGAAACTGGTCACCATGATGATTTTCGACGCGATGATCCGCGCAGATGCCGCCGGCCGCATAGCTCTGGCCGAGCAGCTGCGGTTGCAATGGGCGCTCGGGCAACGGAGATGGTTGTGCGGGATTCCGTCATCAGCCACGCGAAGCCCAAGAAGTCGATGTCGTTCGCCGTCCAAGCCATGATCGCCTTCATCGACGGCATAGTTAGGCACGATGATGACTCTGAGGCGCTCTTCGTAATATAGGCGGCTCCGGCGGTCTCACCGCCGAAGGCGCCGAGGATGGGCTTCTAAAAGGCGACCTGATTGGCACCCTTGGTATGAAGCATCGCGCGCGCCTCATCCGGCGAAGCCAACTCGAGACCCAAGTCTCGTAGAATTCGGGCGATCTTGGTCACTTGTTCGGCATTGCTTTGGGCCAATTGTCCTTTGCCGAGATATACGCTGTCTTCCAGACCTACCCGAACGTTGCCGCCCGCAATTGCCGACACGGTCGAGAACGACATTTGGTTCTTTCCGGCCGCGAGCACTGACCATCGGTAGTCGTTCCCGAAAAGCTTTTCGGCAATTTGTCTGGCGGCGAGCAAATTCTCAAGGTCGGCGCCAATGCCACCCAGAATACCGAAAATGCTCTGCACGAAAAGAGGCGGCTTCGCCAAACCCTTATCGACGAAATGCGCCAACGTGTAGAGATGGCCGATATCGTAGCATTCGTATTCGAAGCGCGTACCGTGCCCCTCACCGAGCGTCTTGATGATCGTCTCGATGTCTTCGAAAGTGTTTTTGAAGATGCCAGCCTTCGTTCCGGCCAGATAGCTCTTCTCCCAATGGTACTTGAACTCTTGCCGTTTCTCCGCGATCGGGAAGAGGCCGAAATTCATGCTACCTAAGTTGAGCGAGGCCATCTCCGGCGATAGAGAGCGCGGTCCTTCCAGGCGCTCCTGCACCGTCATCGTGGGCGCGCCGCCGGTTGTGATATTAATAATCGCATCGCACTTAGCTTTGATTTCGGGAAGAAACTCCCGGAACAAGGCCACATCCGCGGATGGACGGCCGTTAGCTGGTTCTCGTGCATGGAGATGCAAGATGGCCGCGCCCGCCTTGGCCGCCTCGATCGCACTCGAAGCGATTTGCGCCGGCGTGATCGGCAGATACGGCGTCATCGACGGCGTATGAATACTACCCGTAATGGCGCAGGTTATGATTACCTTGGACTGCTGAGCTGCCATTACACCTCCTTCGAAAACGCGAACGACAGCCCCACGAGAGTGCTATTATCTCCGACTTGCGGGACGGCGGATCTCGGCTTGATCGCGGAGCTCAGGCGAACGGCGGCTCCGGCATTTGCTTGCCGCCGCGAACGACGTACTTCGCTTGCAGTTCTTGCACCGCTACCTCGATGTGCTCCTCGTCCTGGCCCGTGCACTCGTGCCAAACATCGCTGACGCCTTTCGACAGCGCCTGCTTGGCACCATCTGTCCGACCGAGTCGGATAGTGCAAAGTATCACCGTGTCATGACCAGGCTTGCCGCCGACGTAGCTGCTCTCGGCCGCCAAGTCGTTGAAGATAACACTGATCACGTTGCGAGGTGACTTGATTGTGTTGTGAACGACGTCGGTAATGCGGGCGGCAATCATCGCTTTGATCTCCGTATCCATTCCCGCGCGGGTGTTGCAAACAATCTGTGGCATTGAGGGCACTCCTTGACGGCCCCCAACGTATCAAAGGGCCTCGGCAAGGCTTGCGCAGAAAGGCCATACTTAAAGATTAGCGCCGAAAATTGCTTCCGGTCACGACCGGACTACGCCAAGCGCTTGCGATATTCGCTTGGCGAGAAGCCGGTCATCTTTCGGAAGTAGGCCGAGAAGTGCTGCGTGTGACTGAAACCGCTATTGAAGGCGATGTCGGTGATAGTTTCGGCCGGACGCGCGAGTCTTCGCTTGGCCTCCTCGATGCGCATCGTCAGGAGAAAATGATATGGCGTCACCCCGACGCTTTGTCGAAAGACACGCTGGAAATGCCTCTTGCTGATGCCTGCGACATCGGCCAATTCGTCGATCGTGAGCGGCTGCATGAGATTCAAGCGAATGAATTCCTCCAGCGCCCGCAGCCGCCTGGGCGACAGTCCTGCTCCTCCACCGCAGGCATCCTTGATCGACCGACCGACGGATGCAAGTGCCTGAAGCGCGACGCCTTCGGCAAAGAGCTGGAATAGATCATCAGGATACTCCGATTGACGGAACAACTCTCCCAGCACCGAGCATAAGATTTCGTTCGCGAATGTCAGACGCGCCTTGTCGACCTCGAACGGCGCTATACCCAGCTTATCGGGATCGAAGAAGATTACCGCGTAATCGCAAACTTTCTGCATGTCGTCGAATTCAACCCGGATCTCGGATTCCGGCGGAATGATCGACAGGGTCGACTGACCGCGAAAACGGCAGTCGATAGAGGCGCCGTCTAGCCGACCGCGCATTCGGTTGAATCCTTCGCGATGCCAAAAGAGCGTTAGCTCAGGCTGGCAGAAGTGCCACTCCAGACGCGGTTGGCATTGACGCTGGTATAGTTCAATTCGCCCTATCGATGTCTTCGCGATCACCGACGAAACCACTTCTCCGCCGACTTCTCGGACGTATCCATGGGCGGAATTCTGGCGCGCCAAGGCGGCCTCCCTATCTCGCTTATTATCCCGAGATGATCAGCGATCCAGGAGACGAAATCAATGCCCGCTAAATGCTCAGATAGGTCGATTTGATTCGTTCATCGGCGGCTAGTTCGGTCGCTGAACCCGAATATCGAACGCGGCCTTGGCTAAGGACATGGGCTTGATCGGCAATCCGGAGCGCCAGATGGTAGTTTTGCTCGACCAGTAGTATAGGTATTCCCGCTCTTTTGACCGTGACGAGAGCATCTTCAAGCCGCTCGACGATGATCGGAGCCAGCCCCTCGCTAGGTTCATCCAGGACCAGCAGATCGGGATTAGTCAAAAGAGCCCGCGCGACGGCCAGCATCTGCTGCTCGCCACCCGAAAGCTGCCCGCCAAGGCTTTGCTTCCGTTCGACAAGCTTGGGAAACAACTCGTAAGCATACTCAAGCGTCCAAAAACCTCGCTTCCGGGCTCCGAACAGAGCCATGCGCAAGTGTTCATCGACCGTCACGGTTGGAAATATACCGCGGTCCTCCGGCACAAACGCAATACCGGCCTTGGCAATTTGGTGGGTGCGGCGCGCCGCGATACTTCGCCCATGGAAGCGGATTTCGCCCGACCTCAACCTGGTCAAGCCCATTATGGACCTCAGCGTCGTTGTCTTGCCTGCCCCGTTGCGCCCTAGCAGCGCAACGCACTGCCCTTTCGCCACCGACAGATTTACGCCCTGCAAGATGTGGCTATCGCCGTAATAGGTATTCACGTCGACGAGTTCAAGCATGACCGCGCCCTCCAAGGTAAGCCGCGATCACGCTCGGATCGTTCTTCACCGCCGCCGGGCTCCCCGTCGCCAAGACTTTGCCATAGCTGAGCACGGTTACGATCTCAGAGACAGCAAACACAACGTCCATGTCGTGCTCGACCAGCACCATGGTAAGAGACGAAGGGAGTCCCTGCAGAAGGTCGATCAGGTATGTCCGTTCCGCTGGAGATGTTCCTGCGGCGGGCTCGTCCATGAGCAAGATTGTCGGCTTCGCGCATAATGCAAGGGCGACTTCGAGCTGCCGCTTGCGACCGTAGGAAAGCGCCTTGACGGACCTTCCGAAGACGTCGCCGAGCTTCATCTGCAGCCCGGCCGCTTCGGCACATTGAATGACGTCCGGGTGGCATCGGGGCGATCTCAGGATGGACCATCGCGATGAATGGAATGCCTGCGCGGCGATCCGAAGGTTCTCGAATACGGTGAGGTTTTCGAATAGCGTGTTCTTTTGAAAGGAGCGGGCCAACCCGCTACGCGTGATCTTGTCGGGACGCTGAGCCGACGGCGCCTTTCCGTTGATCAATATGCTACCAGATGTCGGAACGTCCCACCCGGTGATGAGATTGAAGAGCGTAGTCTTCCCCGCACCGTTAGGACCTATGATCGCATGTCGCTGCCCCGCCGGGATCGATAAATTCAGTTCGCGAATGACGGTGAAATCGCCGAACTTCTTTGAGATCGAGTGAAGCTCGAGCGACATCATGTAAGAAACCTCTCCCGAAGAGAGTTGACAGCGCCTAAAATGCCCCCTCGAAAGACGGCGACCACGACCATGAAGAAAATGCCGAAGAAAAGTATATATTCGGCGGTCAGATTGCTGAGTTGTTGCTTCACGAGCACGAAAGCTGCGGCTCCCGCGAGCGGGCCAAACATGTATCCGACGCCCCCGATGATGACCATCAAGACGCCCTCGCCGCTGAACTGCCAAGTCATGGCGTCGGGGCTGATGAAATAAGTGTATTCTGCCTGAAGAATTCCAGCGATGGCCGTCAGCACGCCAGATAGAGCGAAGGCCGCGATCTTGTAGCGACGGACGTTGTAGCCCATAGCGAGGGCCCGCTGTTCGTTCTCGCGAATTCCGATCAGTACCGTTCCGAACGGCGAGCGGACTATCTGCCAAACCAGAACCATGGCGACAAGAAAGACGATGAGAGCATAGGCGTAGAACACCGCGGGATTGTCGCTGCCTAATCCCAGAAACGACAAGTCCGGCCTTGGCACGCCCGTTAGACCGTCCGAACGATTCGTTAGCGGCAATTTCACCGCAGCGCCATACACCATCTGCGAAAAGGCCAAAGTGATCAGCAGGAATTGCACCCCCCGCGTTCGCGTGCAGATCGCTCCAACTACTAGCCCTGCGACGCCGACCAGCAGCAACGTGATCAACGAGGATATCCATAGCGGCACGTGGAGAATCATCGTCCCTATCGCGAGCCCATATCCTCCCAGACCAAAGAACATGGCATGTCCAAGCGATACCATTCCGCAATAGCCGACCAGCAGGTGCAACCCGAGGCCAAAAAGTGCTGCAATCAGTATCTCTGTAGCAGTCGTCAATGCGTACCCGCCGAGCCATACTGGCGAAATGGCGATCCCGATCGCGCTTAGGATCAGAAACAAAGAGATGACAGCATTGCTCGCTCCAGTCGATCGTGCGAGCGCGAATCGGGCGGCGCCCTGGCGGCCGGGTGATACGGCTTCGGTCATCACGCCATCCTCGCCTTCCCAGCGAACAACCCTTGCGGCTTCACAATCATGACGGCGATGAGCAACGCATAGATCGCGAACAGTTCCGCTTCCGGAAAGTAGGCCTGAGTCATCGTATCCGTGGTTCCAACAATCAAAGATCCGATGAATGATCCTTTCAGATTGCCAAGGCCGCCGACCACCACGACTACGAAGCATTGAATGGCAATTGCGATTCCCATTTGCGAGTAGATGCTTGTCGTCGGTGCGGCAATCACGCCTGCCACGCCCGCCAGGGCGGAGCCAAGACCAAAGATGACCGCAAAGAGAGCGTTGATGTTGATCCCGAGAGAGGCCACCATCTCCCCATTGTCCACTCCGGCCCTCAAGATCGCACCGACAAGAGTCCGCTCGATTAGAAGGTAGAGAGCCAAGGCGATACCAAGCCCCAACACGATCACGAATAGTCGATAGGTCGGATAGTAGAGGCTGAACAAATGAACGCGTCCCGTCAGGACAGGCGGCGCCTCGATGGTGAAGAAGTTCGTTCCGAACACGTATTCGACCGCGCCCGCGGTAGCGAACAGAAAACCGAAAGTCAGCAACGCAAGGTCAAGATGAGTTGACCGCCCACGCTCGGCGAGCGGTTGAAGAACGGAAGCCTGCAATGCGACGCCAAGAACGAATGGCAGGATGGGCCCGATGACAAGCGCGGCCCAGAAGGAGCCGGTCGCGTTTGCCACCATGAAGCCAGCATACGCCCCGAGTGTAAAGAATGCACCGTGAGCGAGATTGAGAATGTTCATTAGGCCGAAGATCAAGGTCAGCCCAACCGAAAGGATGAACACCAACATACTCAGTTGCAAGCTGTTCAATAGCTGAAGGGCGAACATAGAGCTCTCTATGCGAATGTGTCAGAACGACTTCGTACAAGTGTGGAGATCATCGGCACCCGCGAACGTATCCAGCAGCTTCCGAGTGGGCTTGCCGTCAGGACCTTTCACGATTTCGATCACGAACTCCTGTTCGAGAAGAGCGCTATTCTGCTTGTTGAAACGGATCAGTCCGCGCCCGCTCTGAAACTCGACGCTGCGGAGTGTCGATATGAACTGAGCGCCATCGACAGGCATCGCACCTCCCAGGCGCTCCAAAGCCGCCAGGATAGCCTTTGCGTTGTCGTACCCGAGCGCAGCATTCACGTCAGGTTCCTTGCCGAAGTTCTTCACGAACTCCGCGACAAATTTCTTGTTGTCGGGAGAATCGTAGCCCGGGAAATACGACGCGATGAATTTGCCGCCGAAGACAAGATCTCCCATCGCCGGCCAGAGCGCTTCATCGAATAGCCACTGATCGCCGATCAGCGGGAGCTTATCGCGTAGGCCGAATTCTGCATGCTGCTTGACCACCTGGGCAGCTTCGCTGCCCGCGTAGATGGAATAGATTATCTGTGCGCCCGAGTTGCTGGCTTGGGTTAGAGCAGGGCCCCAATCCTTCGTCTTCTGAAAGGGGGTCCAGACTTCCTGAACGACCTTCCCGCCCGCCTCTTCGAACCCGCGCTTGAATGCGTCAAGCCAAGAATGCCCCGCCGCGTAGTCGGCGCCCATCGTGACGACGGTTTTGATTCCGTGAGTCGCGAAGTATTTTCCCGCATTGTACTGCAGCCCGTTGGCACTGAAGGAAGTGCGGGCGACGTAGGGACTGCAATATTTGCCCGTAACCTCGTCCGCGAACGCGCCGACAAAAACGGTCGGTTTCTTCGCACGGTCGGCGAGTTCCGATAAGGCGATGGCGACGTTCGAACCGATGACACCCGCTACAATGTCGACTTGGTCCGATTGAACCAACTTATTGAAACGCTGCACGCCGACGCTCGGATTCAGCTCGTCATCGGCTCGAATGATCTCGATCGGCCTGCCTCCGACCTGATTTCCGACTTCGTCGAGGGCCATCTTGTAACCGCGATCCATCGATTCGGCGATTGGCGCCCAAATCCCCTTAAAGGGTAGTATGAGACCGATCTTGATCGGCGGCCTGGATTGGGCCATGGCGATCGTCGGCATGATCGCGCTCGCAAGCGTCGCTATCATGAGGGAACGACGAGTCAGATCGTTCTTCCGGTTCGCCATTGCGTTCTCCTCCGAGTTCGTCTGAGTCCCGGCAATGGACGCGGACGCGTTTATCGTTTGAGGTCAGCCTAATTGAGCCGCCCATGCGGGGCTTTCGACGAAGCGTCATAGGTTCGAAAAAGCGCCACGATCGCCGTCTCTGCTTGCCGACACGGCGGCTGGCCGGCATCAATGCAATCTTGCGGGAGATCACCGGCTGAGATGGCCGTGCACGTTGAAAACGCACGGCCCACGGGCCATGCGTTTTTGTGTTCTGAGGCGCCGCGCTTGAGGATCGGGTCCCACCCGTTACGAGGAACCCGCCTCTGTCGTGGGGACTCGCTTGTTACTGCGAAGCTCGCTTGCGCACCGCCTCGTCGGAGGCAAGCTGCTTCGCCCGATCTGCTATGTAGGCCCGGATCGCCTCGGCATCCGCCTCCGAAAGCCGGTCGGCGAAGCTGATCATGCCCTTGGCTTCCAAAGCGCCGTCGATTACGACCGCCTTCCATCCGTCCTTACTGTTCACCATCCGTGAACGACGGAGATCCGGCACCACCCCGTTTGAGATGGCGGAGAACCCGTGACAGAAAAGGCAGTTGCCATACAGAGCTGCGCCTTTCGCGACTACATCCGCCGGCCAGCTATCCGTCGGAACTAACGCTTCTGCTTTCTCATAGAGCTTCGCGGGCGGCAGCGTGGCCGATCCGTCTAGTTTGAAGACCAGCACCCTACCCGTTCCGGACTTGGCAACATCGATGTAGGGTACGTGCAAGCCTCCGGCTCCGCCGAAGCCCGTCACGATCGCGATGTACTGCTCGCTCCCAACCGCATAGCTCATCGCTCCGGCAATGATCCCGATGTTACCGTCGAAGCTCCAGACTTCCTTGCCTGTGTCGGCAAGATAGGCGTGAAATAAGCCATCAGGCGTGCCCTGGAAGACTAGGCCGCCGCCGGTCGACAATACGCCGCCCGCGCCAATGGACGGGTGTTGGACGCGCCACACCTCCTGTTCTTTGACCGGATCCCAAGCAATGAGTTCACCTTGGGTCATGGCTTTGAGCGCCTGACGATGCGTCTCGTTCAACGGACCAAGATTTACTGGTTGAGTGGAGCCGTCCGCGATGTTCCAGAACCCCGGTCCAGGCTTGTAGACGAAGTCCTTCTGATCCGCGTAGCCGAGCGGCGCCTCCTGGGCAGGAATGTAGACCAATCCCGTCTTCGGGCTGTACGACATAGGATGCCAATTGTGGGAGCCGTAGGCTGCGGGCTTCGCGAGGAAGTCGCCTCCGTTAGTACTGTAGCGAGCCTCCGGATATTCGATCGGGCGTCCCGTCTTTAAATCGATCCCCGCCGCCCAATTCACGGGGGTGAAATTCCTGGCGGAGATCAATTTGCCGTTCTGACGATCAATGACGTAGAAGAAGCCATTCTTCGGCGCGTGCATCAGAACCTTGCGCGGCTGACCGTGTATGCTCAGCTCGGAAAGAATGATCGGCTGCGTCGCGGTAAAATCCCACTCTTCGGCGGGTGTCTCTTGATAGTGCCATTTGTATCGTCCGGTTTGGGGGTCGACGGCGACTATCGAAGATAGAAACAGATTATCTCCCATGCCGGGCCCGGATCGCACGCGATGATTCCACGGTGATCCGTTGCCGGTTCCGATCAGGACTTGATCAAAATCCTGATCATAGACAATCGCGTCCCAAGCTGTTCCACCGCCGCCGGTCTTCTTCCAAATCCCATCCCCCCATGTACCAAAAGCTTTCTCTCTCAGAACATCGTCGGATGCAGCCCCGTCAGGAGAGTTGGTCGGGTTTGGCGTAATGTAGAACCGCCACGCCAGCTCTCCGGTCTCCGAATCGTACGCCGAAACGTAGCCTCTGACGCCCAGCTCCGCTCCTCCGTTGCCTATTAGTATCTTTCCCTTGACGGCCCGCGGCGCGCCGGTGATCGTGTATGGGCGGTCGACGTCGACTGTCATCGTGGACCAAACTTGACGTCCCGTCTTTGAGTCGAGAGCAACTAGGCGCCCATCCAAAGTGCCGACGTATATCTTCCCATTCCAAGCCGCCACGCCGCGGTTTACGACGTCACAGCATGCATTTACGCCGGATTTTCCGGGGACTTTCGGATCGAAGCGCCATATCTCCCGCCCCGACGAAGCATCGTACGCATAGACCTTCGACCATGCGGTGCTCGTGTATAGCACTCCATCGATCATGAGCGGCGTGGCTTCCTGCCCACGACTGGTGTCGAATTCGCCGCTCCATGCGAGCTTCAGGCGTTGTATGTTCGAAGCGTTGACCTGATCCAACGGGCTGTAGTGCGTCTCGGCATAGGTGCCGCCTACATTCAGCCAACTGCCGGGTTCCTGAGCCGCGTTCGACATTCGCGCGGCGTCGACTGGCCGAACCGTCACGCCAACCGGCTGCTCGGATGCCGCTTGTGCGCTCAGATCCCCCGAGGGAAGCAAGCAACTGAATCCCAAGAATGCGCACAAAATCGCGGATTTGAGTAAACGAGAGCGTTGCGTCACTTGTCGTAGCCTGACCATGATGTTCTCCCGTATGTGACCTTCGGTCCAAGCGTTGCAGCGTTGAGCCGCTGCGGCATTCGTCGTGGGACATGGACCCGTCTAGAAGCATCCATGACTATTCAGGATCGGGGCGACTGGCGGCTTCTCCCTGCGCTTGCCGCTGCTGACGATGCCGCGCCAGTGGCTCCGGTAAGGCTCCGAGCCCCACTCGCGTGTCTCGAACGATGTGTCCGGCTCTTAAAATTTCGAGAAACGAGCAACAACCTAAGTGATGCGTCAGCCGTCACGCTTTCGCAAAAGCGACCAACTTACGATTTCGCGTCACGCAAATGCAGATGCCCACGCTTGCTCTCACGGCCGGCGCCCTGCCAAGTGGCGGAATCAAGCAGTAGACTGTGTATTGACGCCTACACTGCAGCCTACGGAACGTCCGCCCTTATTTGGTTGCATATGCCATCTATTGACCATTCGACAAAGCTGGCATATGCAACTATTACAATTCGAGAACGCTCACGCGTACCGCGCCACATAAGGCTTACGCAGGGGGATTCACAACATCTCTCGCAGTTTAACAGCGCGCACCTACGAAATCGGGCGGACGCAAATCGCAGCCAAACCAAGAATTGATCCTGTCGAAGCACGGAGGACTCATAGTGAAAACATCTTTGATTGTGTACGCGTCAGCACTGATCTTTGGTTCCGTCGGGCAAGCAAGCTCGCAGAACCTGGACTTCGACAACATCGAGATATATGCGGACCAAGTCGCTCCGCACTTCTATAGCCTGACAGCTTCTAAAAATATGGATCCTCTGCATCCAGAAGGCGCCGGCGGACGCATCGGCGTATATGTCGGGCCCGACGCGATATTCGTGGTCGACGCAACGTACCCACGCCTCTATCAGAAAATCATCCAGGCGATCCGAAAGATAAGCGACAAGCCGATCAAGTATCTGGCCAACACGCATGAACATCGCGACCACGTGTCGGGCAATGTCAACTTCGGGAAGCACGGGACGACGATACTTGCCCGGCAAGAAGTGCGAGAAGCGATGATCAAGCCTCAGCCTCCCGAAGACACTGTTTCTTCGACGGATCCAGCGCGCCTCCCCACGATCACCTACGGCTTCGGGCCTCCGGTCAAGATTTGGATGGCCCAGGAGACCGTCCAGCTTATTCCTCTGAAGAAGGCCCACACTGACGGCGACACAATGATCAAGTTCGACGAGTCGAATGTGATTATGGTCGGCGATTTCTACAGGAACTACGGATATCCCTTTATCGATCTTCAGGAAGGCGGCACCGTGGACGGGACGATCGAGGCGCTGACGGTCCTGGAGGCGAACTCCGCCCCAGACACTAAGTTGCTCCCGGGCCATGGCGACATCGTCAGCCGTGAAGATCTGAAATTCTATCGACAGATCGTCCTCGAAGTGAAGCAGAAGGTTCTGGACGCCGTCCGCGCAGGAAAGAGCAAGCAGGATGTCCTCTCCGCCAAATTGACGGCGCCGTACGACTCTAAGGTCAATGGCGGACTCGATCTTCTTCCCGGCGGGAAAGCGACGACCGCCGACCGGTTCGTCGCCGCCGTTTACGACGATCTCAAGCGATCGACGCCATAGCCCCCACCAACTCAAAACATTCGTCAGGGAGATTAAGCAATGGAATCACGACGTACACTGATGAAGGCCGGGCTCGCTGCCGCTGCCGTTGCAACCACAAACATCAGCGCGCAAGCCGCCCAACAGGCGAAGTCTCGCGAAGGTTCAGGCGGCGAGCTACCTCGCCAGCTCACCATCCTCTCGATCCGTCAAGATGACGGGCGGGATACCATGGGCGTCAAAACCCAGGCTGGAATACTCGACGTCGTCGCCGCTTCGAAAGCGTTGGGCCTCTCGGCGCCCGTCACTCTCGAAGATCTTCTCAAGGGCGGCGGCAGCTCGGAAGTGAAGGCTCTCGTGGATGCCGCTCTGAAATTGCCGAAAGCGAAGAGCAGCTTCCGCGAAGAGTCCCAAATCAAGTTCGGCCGTCTCTTCACAAATCCCGGCAAGATCGTCTGCGTCGGCTTGAATTTCCGTGAACATGCGGAGGAATCTGGCGAGAAGCTGCCAGCCGAGCCCATCCTCTTCAACAAGTACAACAATACGCTTGCCCCACACAAGACAACGATCAAGCTGCCGCCTCGCGAGGTGTCCTACAAATTCGACTACGAAACCGAGCTGGTAATCGTGATGGGGCGCCGGGCGAGGAACGTCTCGGTCGATGATGCTCTATCCTACGTCGCTGGCTACGCCGTCGGCCACGATTTCTCGTCGAGGGATTTGCAGCTCGAGAAGGGCGGGCAGTGGATGATCGGCAAGACGCTGGACGGCTTCGCTCCGATCGGTCCCTACTTCGTTTCCGCCGACCAGATCGATCCCAACAACGTGAATCTCGAGACACGAGTTAACGGCCAGGTCCGCCAGTCGGTCAGCACGACGAAGTTTATCTTCAATCCGCAGAAGATCATCGCTTACACCTCAAAGCTCTTCGCTCTAGAGCCGGGCGACATCATTTTCACCGGCACCCCGTCAGGCGTGATCCTAGGCTACCCCAAGGAAAAGCAAGTCTGGCTAAAGGCGGGCGACAAGATCGAAAGCACTATCCAAGGGCTCGGGACGCTCACTTTCGATCTCGCGTGACGATCCTTGCGGGGGACGTCCGCCCTTCTCACGATCATCTCCGTCCCTAACAACAGCGCAAGGACTTCGGCATGCTTAGGTCAAACAAGATCATGGTCGCGTCTGCAGTTGTCGTCCTTCTCGGGACGGCCACGTTGCAGGCGCAAGAAGCGGGAGGAAAGCCTATGGGTTCAGAAGCAAATAACACACCCAGGTCCACACAAATGACCGACATTCCGTACTCGCCGGAGACGAAGATCACGGTCCGACGACAGGGGCAAATCGTCCTCATCGGCATCAATCGGCCATACCTCGATAATCGTTTGGATCCAGAGGCAACCGATACCCTCGCCAAGGCCTATTATGATTTTGATCACGATCCTTCGCTGCGGGCAGCCGTGCTATTCGGGTATGGAGAGCACTTCTCCCGAGGTGTCGATGTCGACGCCTACAAGGCAATGGCACAGGCCGGCAAGAAGCTGATGGATGGCCCGGGTTTCATCGATCCCATGGGCCGCACTAAGCCATCGCTCACAAAGCCATTGGTCGTCTCGGTTCATGGCGACACTTGGAATATGGCCCATGAGCTATTCCTGGTCGCCGACATACGCGTGGCCTCGGAAGACACGAACTTCGGCCAGGATGAGAACACCCACGGACGCTTCCCGGGCGGCGGCGCGACGGTCCGTTTCCCGAGCGAGGCCGGTTGGGGTAACGCCATGCGATATATCCTCACGGGGGATCACTGGGACGCTAAGGAAGCCCTACGGATGGGTACCGTCCAGGAAGTGGCTCCGAACAGGGATGCTGCTCTCGGAACGGCGGTCGAAATAGCCAAGAAGATCGCAGCGTGTGGCCCTCTCGGCATCAAGTCGTCCTTAGCTTCGGCCCGCATTGCCGTCGAGGAGTCTCCGGCAGCGGCGCTATCCAAGCTAGACGAACAGTATCGCGCTTTGCTCATGACCAGGGATTTTCAGGAAGGTCGCGACGCTGAAGCTCAAAAGCGTCCTCCGGTGTACGAAGGGCGCTGAGCCTGACGTTGGGAAGCGCAATAGAACCCAAGAAACCTCGCTCGTTTCGTGCGGGCGAGCCTTGAACCGAACGCGCGCCGCTTTCCGCGGCGATCCGCTCGAAGCGCTTTCTTCACCAGGCTGGAGCAACTCCTACATGTGGCACGAATGCGCGCGCCTAAGCGTGATGGTGTTCGCAAAGCCCGCTCCACACCGAGTTGTTTGGGGGCATCGTGTCCGGCTTCGAGGAGTTCGCGCGCTGCAGCTACGCTTGCCGTCTCGCGCCACGATGCAATGAAGTTCCTGAAGGGTTCCTCGCCCTGCGGGATTCGCCTGACTTCACGACTGAATTTCGTGAGGCCGCGATGCAGTCTGAGTATATGATGAGTTGGACGGCCACCTACATCGCGATGCAGCGGGGCCGTCGTTCATATCGCTTGGACGTCAGCCACCATCTGATCCTGGTCGAAGTGCGCCCACCATAGCCACCGCCATGACTGGGCCATGCGTACGGATTACTCCACGTTACCGTCTTACCAAGGTCCGCCTCACGGGAAACCACGGCCAGTCCTTGACCCGGGTAAGGATGCTCCAGATGCCGCCGGGAGCGTACAAGGCAACGAGCAGCGTCAGGATGCCGAGACCGACAAGGTATGTGGCGCCGTACTCTCCGAAGAAGCGGGTCGAAAAAAAATACAGCAGCGCCCCGATGATCGGGCCCTCGAGGCGTCCGATACCTCCGACCATAACGATAAAGATGCAGATTGACGACCAGTTGGGGTCGAAGCCCGAAGAAGGTGTGATGCGAAGCTGCGCCATGAAATAGACTGCCCCAGCCAGACCCGTTCCGGCGGCCGAGAGAAGAAACACGATGAAGCGCATCTTCGCCACGTCCACGCCTTGACTCGAAGCGGCCACGGGATCGTCGCGCATCGCGGTGAGCGCCAGACCATGCCGGGAGCGCAAAAGCACGTACGTTCCGCCGACCGTCGCGAGAAGCAGGCCCGCACTCAAAATGGTCAGGCCGATTTCGCGCTCGTGCGGCGAAAAGCGAGCCATCACACTCAACGACAGTCCGGAGCCGCGCTTGACGTAGGCGATGTTCGAAGTGAGAAGACGGAGCGCCTCTGCCACGACCCAAGTGCCGAAGCGCACAAATCCTCGCCTGGCGGCGATCAAACAGCTACCCAGTGTACCGAAGGCAGGCGACAAATCTGCCAGCCAATATCAAAACTGGAATCACGCACCCTTCGCCTACAAGGACCCGCGCGGGACCTTTTTTCTCGGGCCGACGCTCGGATGCCTTGAGCTGGCCAGCGATATCAACACCGCTCTGGCCTTTGCCCTACTGCGCCGCGAGGAATTTCTCGGCAGCACGGGCGAGCCCGCCATGGGTCTCGACATGCGTGTCTTCAGCCGTCGCATTACAGGAAGTTTTCACGACCTCACCAAACTCGACCCCAACCTCTCGAAGGCCGAGCGTCGGAAGATCGGGCATCAGCTTCATGACAGCGGCTCACCGGGCGTTCTGTTCTGCCGGCCGGGCTTCGGCGATCATCGCTTCCTTTCGGTATTCGACGGAGCCTTGCTACCTCGCGCCGTACAAGGCGCGCATTACCGTTTCGTCTGGGACGGGCAGAAGATCAAAAGCATCTATGATTTTTCCGACGGGCAAGAAATTTTGCGGGGGGCGTTACTGGCGCCCGATGTCGGCAGGGACGCTGCCGAATAAAGGTAAGCAGGGGGGCAATCATGAGGGCGGAAGCAGGAAAACGCATTTATTCGGCAACTGACCTTGTGAACTACCTTGGTTGCACGCACGCGACGTTCAACGACTTGCGGCAGCTTGTGCATCCTGTGGTGTTTCCCGAAGACGATGAGCAGGCCAAGCTTCTTCAGGAAAAAGGAATCGAACACGAAAAGGCTTACCTCGCCCGGTTACGGAAAGAAGGACGAACGGTTGCCGAGATAACCAGCGAAGGATCGCTTGGCGATCGTGTTGCGGCCACGCACAAGGCGATGCAGGCTGGCGCAGACGTCGTCTATCAGGGCGCGCTCTACGGTTCGCCCTGGCACGGGTTCTCCGATTTTCTCTTGCGCATCAATGGTACCGCATCGCGGCTCGGTGACTACGCCTACGACGTCGCCGACACCAAACTCGCACGCACCGCCAAACCAAAGCACGTGATCCAGCTTTGCGTCTACGCGGACCTTCTAGGTGCCGCTCAAGGCGTTGAGCCGCCGCAATTGCATGTCGTGCTTGGTGACGGCCGCATGGCTTCGCTTCGCACATCCAACGTGCGTCACTATTACGGCGTGGCACGAGGGCGGTTCGAAACCTTTGTTGGGACGCCCCCGGCGGCCTCGGTCGCGGAGCCGTGTGGTCATTGTACCTTCTGCCGGTGGTCCGACACTTGCACCGCTGAATGGGAGGCGAACGATCATTTGAGCCTCGCTGCGAGCATTCATCGCAGCCAGATGGACAAACTACGGGCAAACGGCATCACGACCGTTCGCCAGCTTGCAATGATGCCGGCGACAGCACGCATTCCAAACCTGCAAGCCGATACCCTGTCGCGCTTGCGCGCACAGGCCGCTTTGCAGATAGCACGCCGCGATACCGGGAAGAACCAGCACGAAATACTGCCGCCGTCGCCCGGCCGTGGGTTTGAGCGGCTTCCCAAGCCGGACCCCGGCGACCTCTTCTTCGATATGGAAGGCGATCCCCTTTACGAGATGGGGCTCGAATACCTCTTCGGGCTTGTTCACGACGATGGAGGTCAGGAGAAGTTCACGGCGTTCTGGGCGCATATGCCGCGCAATATCGAGTTTCTTTACAGCCGCAATCGTCTCAACGTGGCGATCAGCCGGGCCCGCTGCCTGTCCGTAGCTTTCGCCAGCCCGCGTCTTCTGGAAGTACCGTGTAATACGATCGAGCAAATGCAGCTCGTGAATACGCTGTGCTGGGCCAAAAGCTATTCCGATGCGTATACGGCATCCCGTGGCGTCATCTAGATTTGCTTTCCTTTAAGTCGACCGAGGCCCCTCGCGGCGACCGGCTTATCGGCATCGCAGCCGAGAAAGGGATCGCACAATCGATCAGCGGCACGTCGCTGGCCAGATTCGATGATGGAATACTTGGGATAAAGCAGCTGCTCACTGACAACCTCGAGCCGCGCCTGCCGGTTATATGCTTTAGGTCCATTCCGTACGTCGAAGGATTCTCGCAAAGTAACCAGGTCCTTAATTCCATACGGCGCATCGCTAATCGTCCCTTAGGGCATACGGCAAAGGAGGCGCACTGCGCCTCCGGACCGCGAGCCCGACCTACTAGAACGCATTGGCGACTCGCAAGGAGTACTTCCGCCTCGTATCGGGATTCCCGCAGTTTGCGGCAAATAAAAATAGCGAATCGACCGCACCGAAACACATGGTGCACTCCACGATCGCAATCACACCCCACGCAAAGTGTCTGAGCTTTACAGAACACCGTCAACCTAGGGCTCTCGCTGGGGTTAAAAGGCCTTCCTGCATCTCTTGAAAATGTGCGTGCCTGAAGTTCGGCGTTGGCCGGCGTCTGCGGCTTCAGAGCCTGTCGAAGACGGATCCCATTCGCGGACTGAACAATCTGTCGTAGGTCTTCAACAGAAAATCATCGGTCATTCCCGCGACGTAGTCGCAGATCACGCGGACGTCTTCTTTCAGGGCATAACGGGCATAGACGTCTGATGGAAGGAGTTGCTTGGGATCCGACTGAAATGCTTCGAAGACCGAGACCACTAGCTTCTGTCCCTTGTACTCCAAGTGCTGGACGTTCGCGCTGAAGATGACTTTATCTTCGATTAGATCCTGCAAGGCATCCAGGAATTTGCGTTGCGGCGCCTTTATGCGCGCGCGATATCGGACGAGAGGTTCGGCGAATTGTCCGAGCGTCACGATTTCTACGTTCGTAACGAAGTGATGCACCAGCCGCCCGATAAAGCGCTTCCGCCAATTGCCGCCGGAGAAAAGCTTCGAAACGAAATAACCGTACACGTCGTTGCCGCATTCCTTGTCGTATTTGAGCTTCAAGGACTCTAGAAACGGAGCGCTCTCCTCTTCGCTCACGTGCTTGCGAAAATCCCGCTCGTCGACGAGCCCGAGCGCAACTGCGTCCTCGAGGTCGTGCACGCCGTAGGCGATGTCGTCCGATTGATCCATGATGCTGCAATCGAACGACTTATGCCGCGCCTTCGCGTGCTTCCCCGGAATCGGGTCGAACTCTTGAAACAACATGCGATCGCCTGGAGGCAACGGATCGAGGATCCAGTCGACCACGTCTTTTTCCGAATCGAAGTAGCATTTGGGCGGCTTGCAGCTGCTCCGGTCGAGAATCCGGATCGAAGTCGCCCGCTCGTCGAGAGTGGGCTTTATCTCACCGTTCGAAGCCTGCGAAAACCGCACGGGGTATTTGAGGATGGCAAGCAAGGATCGGCGTGTGAGATCGGCTCCTTGCTCCTGCGAGAAGTTCTCTAGCTTCGCAAGGATTCGCAGAGTCTGCCCGTTACCTTCGAAGCCGCCGGTGCTTCGCATGCAGTAGTTCAGCGCCACTTCCCCACCGTGTCCGAAGGGAGGGTGGCCCAGGTCGTGGCAGAAGCCCGAGGCCTGGATGAGGCTCAGCGGCGGTAGATGCGGGATGGCAGGGTGATCGGGATATGTCTTGGCGAGCTGACGGCTGACCCCTCCGGCGATCTGAGCGACCTCAAGCGAATGGGTCAGTCGGGTGCGGTAGAAATCGCTGTCGCCGAGATTGAGGATCTGGGTCTTGCCCTGCAGTCGCCGGAAGGATCCGGAGTGGACGACCCGCCCATAGTCGATGTCGAACTCGCCTCTGGCGTCTTCCTGTTGTTGCCCCCAAGGACTGCGGCGCGCCAACCAAACGTCAGTCATGATTCACCTTCCAGGACCCGCCGAATTCGGGTGTTCGGACACATTCCCTGTAGGAGGTAAATCGCGCTTCTGCCAAGTCTTTGAAGCGGAGAGCTTTTTCTACGCGGAAATCACGGCAACGGGCGGAATAGAGTGGTACCGTACGTGGTACGAACCTTTTCAGGAAATAATACGAACCCCGAAAAAGGCTTATATGAGCGGCCCGAGACATAGGTGACAAAACGTACCGGACACATGGGTTACACTTTCCGCTTTTGTTCTGCGGGAGGTGTGGATGC
>NZ_JADPJF010000007.1:0-544 GCF_023073295.1 Bradyrhizobium sp. 23
TCGGCCGGCTCGAAGCTGCGGCCGCAGCCATCGAGGCAGCCTGCCGCGACCCGACCATGTCTCCGCCGGGTTCTTCGGATTGCGATATTTGGGACGAACGGGCGGGTATGGACGGCGCTCGCGATTGAACCGCGTGGCCTCGTTGGCCAGTCCAATCCTGTGGAGCCGTTCCTCCAAATGTGCTTTTTGCACCAACATTTTCTGAGTGAGTTTGGCGGCGACCTCTTGGTGAAATATCCAGAGCTCGTCAACGGAGAGCGAATTGAAATGCGCGGTGTTCATGGCTCCATCCCTAATCTTGGGCAGAAGGCCCAGGCAGACAAGTCGGGAATCCGGGAGCAGACAAGCCCTCAGTGAAATATTGATCATGCAATCCACATTTAATACGAGAGGTAGCAGGGAGAAAGGCGCGACAGTGGTAATATCGTGGCGGAGTATTTAAATCGCCGCGCGGGGTAGCCACGTCTCGTGACCTCCACAAACTCACCCTCGGCCAGTTGCGCTTTCGTGCTCGGGGACGAGCGCAAAGATGGCGATCGACCGG
>NZ_JADPJF010000067.1:0-691 GCF_023073295.1 Bradyrhizobium sp. 23
TGGATGGCGTTCGGCAGCGCCTTGGCTGCTGCCTCGCCGTATCCACCACCGCGATCTCGCGACACAATGTTGATCGCTGGGTGCCTCGATAGCCACGCCCGAACGGTCGCAGTTTCCCGGTCGGGCAGCAGGGTAACGATCCGCCGACGCTCCAAATCGCACACGATCGTCCCGTATCGATGGTTTCTCCGGAACGCCCAGTCATCGATGCCGACAACAAGCAATGGATCTGTCGGCATCGCCGTCCGCCGGCGGACCACCCGTAGAAAGGTATCGTTGCTAACGGGCAGCATGAGCCGCTTGGCGAAGCTTGCCGCCGGCCGGCCGCCGAGCGCCAACCCCAAGTGATGGACGATGTATTCCAGCCGTGCCGTTCGGCGCCGTCGAAGGGGGACGAGGTCTTCTCCGAACCGCTCCGCGAAGATCCGCCGGCGGCAATGCGGCACCTCACATGTAAAGCGCCGCGTGAGCAATCGGAGGCGCACCCTTCTGCCCGCGGATGGCAAATCGGCCACGTGCCGGACGTAACGGCTATGGATTCGGCGCGAAGCTGTCGCGCACAAAGGGCACTGGGCCTCCTCAGCCTCTGACCGGACAGCCAGAATAACCGAATCCTCTGAATCACTTACGCCGTCAAACACCAAACCACTCGGTACTAGCAATGAAATTCGAAAGCCTCTCCGCATGGCGC
>NZ_JADPJF010000031.1:0-1025 GCF_023073295.1 Bradyrhizobium sp. 23
GTCGTCTGTCTGACCTCAGCCATTCTCGCTTCCTTTCTCGCTTGCGACAAGCCTCTCTGATCCACGCCATGACACGATGCGCCGAGGCTTGCGAGTCCTGATGCGCCGTGCAGTCTTCCGCGCTCATCGACGACACAAACTCGCTGCAGCAAGGCAGCGCGGACGCCGTCGCGGCGCATCTTTCCATCGGTGTGACGGAGCCACATCACAGGCAATCCGGCGCGATCGGTCGGCATCCGAAGATGCATCGTCGCAGGCAAGATAACGTGCGTTCCGTCGTGTTGGTGCTGCACCAGTCCTCATCCGCCGGTGGCGGAGCTCCGTGTTCAGGTCGCGGCCATCACCGCGTCGTTGCCAGGTTGCAGGATCACGCGCCTCATGCGTAGGGCCCGAGCAATTTGCGCTGCTTAGCTGTTATTTCGGCATGCATCTCCGCCGCCGAGGCGTCCGGATCGCCGCAGTACAACGTGCCGCTGGTCCACATCGCATGCATGATCACGGCGAGCTTGCGCGCTACCGCCACCGTCGCCTTGCGGTGCGAGGAGCGCTTGCCCAGCGCCAGCCCCCACGCCTTGACCTTGTCTTTTTTCTTGTAGCGAGTCAGCAACGCGCTGGCCGCCTCGTACAGCGCCCGCCGCACGTCACCGTCGCCCGCCTTGCTGATCCGGCCCTTGACGTCGATAGACGAGCCGGACTGCCAGCGCCGCGAGGTCAGGCCAAAATAGGCCGCCACGTCGCGCGAGCGCCTGAACCGCGAGGGATCGTCGACCGCGGTCATAAAGCTCAGCGCCGCGATCGGGCCGACGCCAGGAATCTGCATGAAGCGCCGGCACAGCTCATGGCCGGCGACCAGGCGCACCACCAGGTCGTGCAGCCGGCAGTACTCCTTCCACAGCGCCGCGCGCGCATTCAGCATGGCGTCGATCAGCTCGCTGACAAGCGCATCGTGGGCCACCGCCTCGCGCACGACTTGCGCAAAGCCGCCGCGCCCGACCCGGTTCAGCCGGATGCCAAACACTTTCAGC
>NZ_JADPJF010000010.1:5000-27856 GCF_023073295.1 Bradyrhizobium sp. 23
CCCCGTAACCAGAAGACGAATGCTCACTCGATGAGTGTGGTGGGCCTGGGAAGACTTGAACTTCCGACCTCACGCTTATCAAGCGCGCGCTCTAACCAACTGAGCTACAAGCCCCTAACGCATATCCAGTCAAGGACCAGGGATTCTGCAAGGTTGCAGCCCCAGCGCGTGTTCGTCCGCGAAGAAAGAGAAACGAAGACGGCGAAATCCCGCCAATGCAGCTCAACGATCCTGACGACCGTTGGCCACTGATGTTTCTAAAACGGTTCGATAGAAGCAAGCTTCTGAAGAACCATCCTTAGAAAGGAGGTGATCCAGCCGCAGGTTCCCCTACGGCTACCTTGTTACGACTTCACCCCAGTCGCTGACCCTACCGTGGCCGGCTGCCTCCCTTGCGGGTTAGCGCACCGTCTTCAGGTAAAACCAACTCCCATGGTGTGACGGGCGGTGTGTACAAGGCCCGGGAACGTATTCACCGTGGCGTGCTGATCCACGATTACTAGCGATTCCAACTTCATGGGCTCGAGTTGCAGAGCCCAATCCGAACTGAGACGGCTTTTTGAGATTTGCGAAGGGTTGCCCCTTAGCGTCCCATTGTCACCGCCATTGTAGCACGTGTGTAGCCCAGCCCGTAAGGGCCATGAGGACTTGACGTCATCCCCACCTTCCTCGCGGCTTATCACCGGCAGTCTCCTTAGAGTGCTCAACTAAATGGTAGCAACTAAGGACGGGGGTTGCGCTCGTTGCGGGACTTAACCCAACATCTCACGACACGAGCTGACGACAGCCATGCAGCACCTGTGTTCCAGGCTCCGAAGAGAAGGTCACATCTCTGCGACCGGTCCTGGACATGTCAAGGGCTGGTAAGGTTCTGCGCGTTGCGTCGAATTAAACCACATGCTCCACCGCTTGTGCGGGCCCCCGTCAATTCCTTTGAGTTTTAATCTTGCGACCGTACTCCCCAGGCGGAATGCTTAAAGCGTTAGCTGCGCCACTAGTGAGTAAACCCACTAACGGCTGGCATTCATCGTTTACGGCGTGGACTACCAGGGTATCTAATCCTGTTTGCTCCCCACGCTTTCGTGCCTCAGCGTCAGTATCGGGCCAGTGAGCCGCCTTCGCCACTGGTGTTCTTGCGAATATCTACGAATTTCACCTCTACACTCGCAGTTCCACTCACCTCTCCCGAACTCAAGATCCTCAGTATCAAAGGCAGTTCTGGAGTTGAGCTCCAGGATTTCACCCCTGACTTAAAGACCCGCCTACGCACCCTTTACGCCCAGTGATTCCGAGCAACGCTAGCCCCCTTCGTATTACCGCGGCTGCTGGCACGAAGTTAGCCGGGGCTTATTCTTGCGGTACCGTCATTATCTTCCCGCACAAAAGAGCTTTACAACCCTAGGGCCTTCATCACTCACGCGGCATGGCTGGATCAGGCTTGCGCCCATTGTCCAATATTCCCCACTGCTGCCTCCCGTAGGAGTTTGGGCCGTGTCTCAGTCCCAATGTGGCTGATCATCCTCTCAGACCAGCTACTGATCGTCGCCTTGGTGAGCCATTACCTCACCAACTAGCTAATCAGACGCGGGCCAATCTTTCGGCGATAAATCTTTCCCCGTAAGGGCTTATCCGGTATTAGCACAAGTTTCCCTGTGTTGTTCCGAACCAAAAGGTATGTTCCCACGCGTTACTCACCCGTCTGCCGCTGACGTATTGCTACGCCCGCTCGACTTGCATGTGTTAAGCCTGCCGCCAGCGTTCGCTCTGAGCCAGGATCAAACTCTCAAGTTGGACTTGAACTTTGAACCGGCTGATCACAACGTTTTGACGAGGTCCCACCATTTTTCATCGACCGAAGTCGATGAGCTGCCCGCGATTCACATCGCTGGCAACGATGGTGTAACCTTAAAACGTGTACCGCCGAAGTCTTTCGTCCCCTCTCAGAACTCAAAAGCCGAAGCTCTTCAGTATCCGAGAGGCGCAAGGACTCCGCCGTCCACGTTTCTCTTTCTTCATCTTCACTTGTCAAACAGCCCGGGACCAGGAGGTCCCAACCTTCCAGAGAGGAAGGGTTCCGACACCCTTACCGACGATGGATGAACTCCAATCGACTTACGTCGACTGTTGTGTCACTCAACAAGGTGAGGAGCATCAGTGGCGCGTTCGCTCGCCTTGGTCAGTGACCCGGCGGCGCCGCGCTCAGTGGTCGGGTTATAGGCCCCGCCCATCGGGGTTGTCAACGACCATTGTCAGAAAATCGTCGCACGGTGGATTGTTCGAAAAATCCACGCGATTACAGCAGGTTAGAAAGTCGGTGAGCGGCTGGATCGCGCCGGCGCGGAGAAAAAACTCAAAAAAAGTTTGGGCTCGAGAGGGCTCCGGAGGCGGCATGAGGCGACTTGGACGCGACTTGGATCGCTCGTCCCTGGAAGGCCCCTGACGCCCGGCCGTTCGGGAAACTTTTCCATATTAGGCGCCGTACTTGAGCCACAATCCCCCGGCGTTCTGGTACAGACAAAGCTTGAATCGCAGGGATGCCAGTGGGGGCTGCCGGCGGTTTGTGTGGGGTCAGAGGAAGGCGATCATACGATGAAGCGGCCTTCTTCAGACATTCGAGACACATCGAGAGATCTTTTTCCGCTTAGCTGTTCGTAAATTCGGCCGGTCCGACATCTGGGCCTTCTGACCGCGGACGCCTATGCGGCTTGCCTTTTCCAGAGACGCCCCGAAGAGGGCGGCTCAAGGAGGGGCTCGAAACAGGGTTGCTCGAAACGGGGCTGCTCGAAATCGGGCTCTCGGATCGTTGATTGGGGGACTTGGGTTGAACCATAGGACGTCACGCGGCGCTTACGGGCGTGAGACCGGGATCATCGATCTCGGCCACGAGCCGCCGCTGTCCGTCGATGGTTCGGAAGCCGCCGTCATCGATCGCCGCCGCGTCTCGGTGCAATGGTTCAGCGGGACGATTCTAACCGGACTTTGCGGCGCAGCCCTGATCGGCGGCGCCGTTTTCGCTTCGCTCGACGGCGAGATGACCTTCGCCAAGGTGCCGGAGCGCGTCGAAGGCGCGCTGCGCGGCGCATTCGGCGCAGCCGACCGCACCGCCACGCTGCACAAGAGCGACCGCCTGCCGCCGCCGAGCGAATCCACGGCCTCGCGCAACATCGTGCGCGTCTCGACCGTCGCCCGCGTCGGCAACCGCGACGTGATGCGGGTGCGTCCCTTCATCCGGATTGCCGGCAATCTGTCGATGACGACGAGCGATCTGTCGGCGAAGATCCCGCCATTCAACGCCCAGCGCCTTCTCACCGATGTCGGATCCGATCCGAAGGCGGCATCCGAGGATCCCAACAATCCGGAAGCCGTCGAACCCGACGCCGAGGTCTCGTTCGTCACCAAGGACCTCTCCCAGGTGCTGCCGAAAGCCAAGATTTCCGCAGTGGTGGCGCTCGACGACATCCTGATGCGGGTCCGCGATGCCGCCAACTGGCGCGGCAATGGCGGGGTGCGCTACGCCGCGCTCTCCAATGCTGCGGCCGACGTCTCCGGCGCGACCGGCCCGTCCGATATCAGAAGCGCCTACGCCACCGAAGTGTCGCCGTCCGATCCCTATGCCGGCTTCGAGACGCGCGTGGTGCCGGAAAACGTCACGCTGCTGCCGAAGACCAAAGAGCAGATCACCGGCGGCAATCCCAACGGCGAACGCGTCCACGTGGTCAAGAAGGGCGACAGCGTCGCCGGCGTGCTGCGCGATCTCGGCGCCACGGCCGAGGAGATCAAGGCGATCACCGCGACGCTTGGGCCGCGCGGCCGCGACGGCGGCCTGAAGGAAGGCGAGAAGCTGCGGATCCTGATGGCGCCCGCAAGCCCCGGCGCCCGCCTGCAGCCCTACCGCGTCGTCATCGCCAACGAGACCATGGTCGAGGCGATCGCGGCGCTGTCCGATCTCGGCAAATACGTCGCGGTCGACGTCTCCAGCATGAACACCGTCGCCGACGCGGCGGCGAACGCCAACAGCGACGACGATGACGAGGATGACGGCACGGGCGTGCGGCTCTACCAGAGCATCTACGAGACCGCGATGCGCAACAAAGTGCCGATGCCCGTCATCGACGACATGATCAAGATCTATTCCTACGACGTCGATTTCCAGCGCAAGGTGGCGCCGGGCGATTCATTCGACGTGTTCTACGCCGGCGAAGACGAAGGCGTGACCGCGAGCGAAAAGAACGACGTGCTGTTCGCTTCGCTGACGCTCGGCGGCGAGACCAAGAAATACTACCGCTACCAGAGCCCCGATGACGGCGTCGTCGATTACTATGACGAGACCGGCAAGAGCGCGAAGAAGTTCCTGGTGCGCAAGCCCGTCAACAACGCCATCATGCGCTCCGGCTTCGGCGGCCGCCGTCACCCCATCCTCGGCTATGTGAAGATGCATACCGGCGTCGACTGGGCCACCTCCTACGGCACGCCGATCTTCGCCTCCGGCAATGGCGTGATCGAGAAGGCCGGCCCCGAGGGCGGCTACGGCAAATACATCCGCATCAAGCACAACAACGGCTACGAGACCGCTTATGGCCATATGTCGGCCTTCGCCAAGGGCATGGAGCCCGGCAAGAAGGTGCGGCAGGGCCAGGTGATCGGCTTCGTCGGTTCGACCGGCGCGTCGACCGGCCCGCACGTCCACTACGAAATCCTGGTCAACGGCCGCTTCGTCGATCCGCTGCGTGTGAAACTGCCGCGCGGCCGCTCGTTGGAAGGCCCGATGCTGGCCGGCTTCGAGAAGGAGCGCGACCGGCTCGACGGCATGATGAGCGGCCGCGCCGGTGCCATCGCCCGGATGTCGGACGCCACCGGCGGTCCGTTGCAGGTCACCAACAGGTAAAGCCGGCGAACCGGGCCGAGATCGGCCGGACATATTCAAGCACGAGCCGGATTTGACGACGTCGCGCGGGGCCCGGCTTGGCCGCATCACAACGTCAAGTTTCGTTTGCCAAAGCGGCATGAGGAGCGAATACTTTCCAAAAAACGGGAGGTCTCGCCATGAAGAACAGGCTCGCCTGCGCAGCCTTCGTCGCTGCGGTCGTCTCCGCTACCAGTGTTTCGGCCGAAAACTGGGAGGTCACCAAGCTCGTTCCGGGCTCGGCGTTCCACGGCGTGCACGGGCTTGCGATCGACAAGGCCGGCCATCTGTTTGCCGGCAGCGTCGCGGGCGCGGCGCTCTACGAGGTCGACATCCCCGGCGGTAGCGCGAAGGTTGCAATCCCCGCCCCGATCGGAATGGCCGACGACATCGCATTCGCCCCCGACGGCACCATGGCCTGGACCGGATTCCTGGCCGGCGATCTTTATTCGCGCAAGGGCGACGGCCCGATCAAGAAACTCGCTTCAGGCCTTCCCGGCATCAACTCGCTCGCCTTCCGCAAGGACGGCAGGCTGTACGCCACCACCGTCTTCCTCGGCGACACGCTCTATGAGATCGACGTCGAGGGCGTCAAACCGCCGCGCCAGATCATGGAGAAGATGGGCGGCCTCAACGGCTTCGAGTTCGGTCCCGACGACAAGCTCTACGGTCCGCTCTGGTTCAAGGGACAGGTCGCAAAGGTCGACGTCGACAAGGCCGAGCTGACCGTCGTCGCGGACGGCTTCAAGGTCCCGGCCGCGGTGAACTTCGATTCCAAGGGCGATCTCTGGGTAGTCGACACCGCGCTCGGCCAGCTCGTTCGGGTCGATCCCAAGTCGGGCGCCAAGACCATGGTCGCACAATTGAAGCCGTCGCTGGACAATCTCGCGATCGACGACAAGGACCGAATCTACGTCTCCAACATGGCCGATAACGGCATCCAGGAGGTCGATCCGGCGACCGGCCAGGCGCGGCAGGTGATCATCGGCAAGCTCGCCTTGCCCGGCGGCATCGGCGTCACGTCAGAGAACGGCAAGGATACGATCCACGTCGCCGACGTGTTCGCCTATCGCACGGTGGACGGCGCGACCGGCGAGGTCACCGAGAAGGCGCGCATGCACGCCGCCGGCGTCACGCTCGAATATCCGATGAGCGCAACGGCGAAGGGCAACGATGTGGTCCTATCGAGCTGGTTCACCGGCACGGTGCAGGTGATCGACGGCAAGACCGGGGCCACCCGCGACATGCTGCACGGCTTCAAGGCGCCGCACGACGCGCTCGTGCTCGCGGACGGCAGCATCCTGGTGGCCGAGTTCGGCACCAAATCGCTGGTCCGCGTCAGCGGCGAGCACGGCAAGGATCGCACCACACTGATCGGCGGCCTCGAGGGCCCGGTCGGGCTCGTCGCTGGATCGCGTGGCGAGTCTATCTCACCGAAGCCTTTTCCGGCGTGATCTCGATGATCGAGAGCAACGGCGAAAAGACAGTCGTCGCCAAGGACCTGAAAATGCCCGAAGGCATCGCCCGCGCCAGAGACGGCAAGCTGATCGTAGCGGAGGTCGGCGCCAAACGGTTGATCGAAATCGTGCCGGAGACCGGCACGGTTACCGAGATCGCGGCCAATCTTCCAATCGGCCTCGTGGGTGCACCCGGAGGACTGCCGACGCACATTCCGACAGGCGTCGGCATCGGGGAATCCGGCACGATCTATTTCTCTTCTGACATCGAGAACGCGATCTACAAGCTCACGAAGAAATAGGTCGCCGCAGTAAGTTCGCCAACAACCCGCAAAACAAACCGCCCCGGAGAGGTTGACATCTCCGGGGCGGCTTGTTGCTTCAGGCTTCGAATGCCGACGATCAGTTCAGCTTCCGCTTCGACACCGGCGCCTCGAACTGGGCGATCTCCGCGGTCTGCGGCGCCTTGCCGTTGAAGGTCAGCACGTTGCCTTCGGAGGAGATCGCAACGTTGTCGCCGTCCTTGACGTCGCCGGCCAGGATCATCTCGGCGAGCGGATCCTGGACGTGACGCTGGATCACGCGCTTCAGCGGCCGTGCGCCGTAGGCGGGATCCCAGCCCTTGGCGGCGAGCCAGTCGCGGCCCGCAGCGTCGAGCGTCAGCACGATCTTGCGATCGATCAAAAGCTTTTGCAGCCGTGCGAACTGGATCTCGACGATCCGGCCCATCTCGCTCCTCTGCAAGCGATGGAACAGGATGATCTCATCGACGCGGTTCAAGAACTCTGGCCTGAAGTGCGCCCGCACCATGCCCATCACCTGCTCGCGCACGGCCGAGGTATCCTCGCCCTCCGGCTGGTTCACCAGAAACTCCGAACCGAGGTTCGAGGTCATGATGATCAGCGTGTTGCGGAAGTCGACGGTGCGGCCCTGGCCGTCGGTGAGGCGGCCGTCGTCGAGCACCTGCAACAGCACGTTGAACACGTCGGGATGCGCCTTCTCGATCTCGTCGAACAGCACGACCTGGTAGGGCCGGCGCCGCACCGCTTCGGTGAGCGCACCGCCCTCGTCATAACCGACATAGCCCGGAGGCGCGCCGATCAGCCGCGAGACCGAGTGCTTCTCCATGTACTCGGACATGTCGAGGCGGACCATCGCGGTCTCGTCGTTGAACAGATACTCGGCGAGCGCTTTCGTCAGCTCGGTCTTGCCGACGCCGGTGGGCCCGAGGAACATGAACGAGCCGGTCGGCCGGTTCGGGTCCTGCAGCCCCGCGCGCGAACGGCGAACGGCGGTCGCGACCGCACGCACGGCCTCGGCCTGGCCGACGACGCGCTTGCCGAGCGAGTCCTCCATCCGCAGGAGCTTGTCTTTCTCGCCTTCGAGCATCTTGTCGACGGGCACGCCGGTCCAGCGCGAGACCACCTGCGCGATGTGGTTGGCGGTGACCGCCTCCTCCATCATCTCGCCGGAGTTCTCCTTGGCCTCGATCTCCGCAAGCTGCTTTTCCAATTCGGGGATCCGGCCATAGGCCAGCTCGCCGGCCTTCTGGAATTCACCGCGCCGTTGTGCGTTGGCAAGTTCAACCCGCAAGCCGTCGAGCTCGGCCTTCAGTTTCTGAGCGTCGGAGAGCTTGTTCTTCTCCGCGCTCCAGCGTGCGGTGAGCGCCGCGGACTTCTCCTCGAGATCGGCCAGCTCCTTCTCCAGCGTCTGCAGGCGGCTCTTCGACCCGGCATCGCTTTCTTTCTTCAACGCTTCCTGTTCGATCTTCAGCCGGATGATTTCCCGATCCATCGAATCCAGCTCTTCCGGCTTGGAATCGACCTGCATCTTGAGCCGCGCGGCCGCCTCGTCCATGAGGTCGATGGCCTTGTCCGGCAGGAAGCGGTCGGTGATGTAGCGGTTGGACAGGGTCGTGGCGGCGACCAGCGCGGAATCGGTGATCCGCACGCCGTGGTGCTGCTCGTATTTGTCCTTCAGCCCGCGCAGAATGGAGATCGTATCCTCGACCGAGGGCTCGCTGACGAAGATCGGCTGGAATCGCCGCGCCAGCGCCGCGTCCTTTTCGACGTGCTTCTGGTACTCGTCGAGCGTGGTGGCGCCGATGCAGTGCAGCTCGCCGCGGGCGAGCGCAGGCTTGAGCAAATTGGACGCGTCCATCGCGCCATCGCCCTTACCAGCGCCGATCAGCGTGTGCATCTCGTCGATGAACAGGACGAAATTACCATCGCTCCCGGTCACCTCCTGCAGCACGGCCTTCAGCCGCTCCTCGAACTCGCCGCGATATTTTGCACCTGCAATCAGCGAGCCGAGGTCGAGCGACAGCAGCTTCTTGTCCTTCAGGCTCTCCGGCACGTCACCGTTGACGATGCGCAGCGCCAAGCCCTCGGCGATGGCGGTCTTGCCGACGCCGGGTTCGCCGATCAGGACGGGATTGTTCTTGGTCCGGCGCGACAGCACCTGGATCGTGCGGCGGATCTCCTCGTCGCGGCCGATGACCGGGTCGAGCTTGCCGTCGCGCGCCGCCTGAGTGAGGTCGCGGGCATATTTCTTCAGCGCGTCATACGCGTTCTCGGCCGTGGCGGAGTCCGCCGTTCGGCCCTTGCGCAGCGCTTCGATCGCCGCGTTGAGGTTTTGCGGGGTGACGCCGCCCTTGGCCAGGATCGCGCCCGCCTCGCTGGTCTTCTCCAGCGCCAGGCCGAGCAGCAGCCGCTCGACGGTGACAAAGCTGTCGCCGGCCTTCTCGCCAGCCTTTTCGGCGGCGTCGAAGGTGCGCGCGAGTTCGGGCGCCAGATAGATCTGGCCGGCTCCGCCGCCAGAGACCTTCGGCACCTTGTTCAGGGCGTCCTCGGTCGCCTTCAGGATTGCGCGGGAATTGCCGCCGGCGCGGTCGATCAGGCCGGCAGCGAGGCCTTCATTGTCGTCCAGCAGCACCTTCAGGACGTGCAGGGTCGAAAACTGCTGGTGCCCTTCGCGCACCGCAAGCGACTGCGCGGACTGGACGAAGCCTCTGGAGCGTTCGGTATATTTTTCGATGTTCATTTCGTGGTCTTTCCCTCGGCCTGCCCCTGGAGCCCTCAAAGGCACTCCAAACGGCATCTTCATTGGGTTTCCGATTACCGCATTGACGTTTCTCAACCGGCAACGGTCGTTATCAGCCGGCGCTGGCGCCGGCCTGACCCAGATGTGGGAAGCGAGGCCTCGGACCGGAAGAGGCGAGTTCACAATTTCGTGCGCGGATCCGCCCGCTTGGCGCCGGTGGGCCGAATCCCCTAAGTAGCGGCATGACACCCAGCGCAATGACAATCAGCCAGACCGCCGAGATCACCGGGCTCTACCGCTACCCGATCAAGGGCCTGACGCCGGAGGCCCTGCCCCGCGTCTCCCTGCGAGCCGGCCAGACCCTGCCCGCCGACCGCCGCTACGCCATCGAGAACGGCCCGAGCGGCTTCGATCCGGAAGCACCGCAGTGGAAGCCGAAGATCCAGTTCCTGATGCTGGCGCGGAATGAGCGGCTAGCTTCGCTCGACAGCCGGTTCGAGGACGCGACCAATTGCCTGACCATCCGCAAGGACGGCCAGATCGTCGCCAGCGGCGATCTCGAGACCGCCGCCGGGCGCGCCGCCATCGAGGACTATTTCAGGGAAAATTTTCAGCCGGAGCTGAAGGGCCCGCCCAAGATCCTGTCCGGCCGCGACCACAGCTTTTCAGACGTCGCCCGCAAGGTCGTGTCCATCATCAATCTCGACAGCGTCCGCGCGCTCGAGACCATGCTCGGCGGCGCCGCCGTCCACCCGCTACGCTTCCGCGCCAATCTCTACGTGAAGGGCTGGCCGGCCTGGTCCGAGCTCGACCTCGTCGGCCAGACGCTCGCGATCGGACAGGCCCGGCTGCAAGTGGTCAAGCGCATCAAGCGCTGCCCGGCCACCAATGTCGACCCTGATACCGCCAAGCGCGATCTCGAAATCCCCGCCACGCTCTCGAGCAATCTCGGCCACATGGACTGCGGCATCTATGCCGAGGTGATCGCTGAAGGCGACATCGGCGTGGGCGACGCGGTTGCATTGGAACAGCCGAAGCTGGTGTGACGCTGCGCGCTGGCCCCGCTCCGCCATTGCGAGCGAAGCGAAGCAATCCAGGAATGCGCCCGCGGAGACAGTCTGGATTGCTTCGTCGCTTCGCTCCTCGCAATGACGGCCGTCAGTTCGGCATCACATACGCATAGATCCGGCCGCGCGAGACCGGTGCTTCGCGAACGCGGTTGCCGTTGTTGCCGGAGATCATGATCGGATTGCCCTGCGCGTCGACACCGGTGATGATGCCGACATGACCGCCCCGGCCACCACGCGACATCACTGCGATGGCGCCGACCTGCGGACCGGACACGCGCGTGCCGTAATGCGCGAACGAATTCGCCATGTCGGAGCCGGTGCCACGATGACCGGTCTTTTCGAGCACCATGTTCATGAAGCGCGCGCACCACAGGCTACCGCGACCGGTCGGATTGCCGCCGACATAGCGGCGTGCCTCGGACACGAGGCCCGACCCACCGCCGAAGCCGCCGCCGCTCGTCGCGCTATTGGCCATGCCGCCGTCATTCGCGTTAGTGGCTATCCCACCTCCACGCCTCATAATTCGACGGCTGGCGCGCGTGGTCATCTCACCGCTGGTAACCATTCCAGCGTTGCCGCTCATGGCCATTCCACGGCTGCCGCTCATGGCCATTCCACCACTGCCGCTCATAGCCGTTCCAGCGCTGCCGCTTATGGCGATGCCGCCGCTATTGGCGTTCGGATCATAGCTGGCGAAGGTGTTGCCGAAGCCGTTCGCCTGCAATTGCGCCGCGCCGCGCTCGAAGCGCGAGCCGCGTGCATGCCGGTAATGATGATGTCTGCTGGCGTGATGCGCGTAAGCGTGCCGCTCTGCGCTATGACGATGAGGTCGTGCTGACGCCGGAGAAGTGAAGGCGGCGAACGCCGCGAAGAAAACAGCCAGCGCAACGACACAGCGCGACAGGCGAGACGCAAACAACTCGAACATTCTTCATCCTTCGTTGACACCCCACTTCCCCGTCGGCCCGTGCGGTGGCCGACATCCGCGGGCTGTATCAGTATCCTGATGTGGCGAGAACAAGACGCGGCCCCTAAGAATTTGGACGATGATTAATAAGTGCTACCATCGTATGCGCTGACCGCAGGACGGCATTCCAAAGCCGCAGCCACCTCAGGGAGAAAACCGGATGCCTCACGCCCTCACGAAGGACAATTGTCGACTCTATTTCGAAGAAGCGGGCACGGGCACGCCGATTATTTTTCTGCACGAATTCGCGGCCGACTACACCAATTGGGAGCCGCAGATGCGCTACTTCTCGCGCGGCCATCGCTGCATCACCTATTCCGCACGCGGCTACACGCCATCGGACGTGCCTGATGGCGAGGTCTACCGCTACACGCATTTCTACACCGATGCGCTCGCGGTGCTCGATCATCTGAAGATCGATCGCGCGCACTTCGTCGGCCTCTCGATGGGCGCCTATTCGTCGCTCCAGATCGGGCTCAACGCGCCCCAACGTGCGCTGTCGATGACGCTCGCCGGCGTCGGCTCGGGCTCGGAGATCGAGAACCTCGACGCTTGGCGCCAGCAGTGCCGCGCCAACGCGGAGCAATTCGAGATGCTCGGCTCAGCCGAAGTCGCAAAAGTCACGCGCGAGGCGCCGAGCCGGATTCCCTTCCTGGTGAAGGACCCGCGCGGTCACGCCGATTTCTATGCCGCCCTGGCGCGGCACGACGCCAAGGGATCAGCGCGGACGATGCGCGGCTTCCAGGCCGGCCGTCCCTCGATCTTTACGATGACGGACGCGATCAGAGCGGCCACGACGCCGGCACTCATCATCTGCGGCGACGAGGACGATCCGTGCGTGGGCGCAAGCCTGTTTCTGAAGAAGCATCTGCCGGCGGCAGGGCTCGCCATGTTTCCAAAGTCCGGCCACGTCCTCAATCTCGAAGAGCCAGCGCTGTTCAACGAAACGGTGGAACGGTTCGTCACGCTGGTGGAAGCGGGAAGATGGCCGGTGCGCGACCCGAGGTCACTGGCGGCGCATTAGCGCGAAGGCGTCACCAGGTACTGGGTCGCGTAGATGGGGTAACGGGCCGGCCTACTTCCTGCCGCCCCGCGTCAGCAGAAACACGCCCTGCTCGCCGAACAGATTCCACACCCACCAAGGCATCCGCAGCCGCAGCGGACGGCCGTAGAGGTCGAGCGCCTCGGCACGTTCCATCTTGACGTCGATCGCGTCGCAGAGCTCGACGAAATCCTTGATGGTGCAGAAATGGATGTTGGCGGTGTCATACCAGCTTGCCGGCAGGTTCTCCGTGCGCGGCATGTGGCCGCCGATCAGGAGCTGGAGCCGCATCTTCCAGAAGCCGAAATTCGGGAACGACACGATGGCGCGGCGGCCGATGCGCAGCAAATTCTCCAGCACCACTTTCGGCTGCCGCGTCGCCTGCAACGTCTGCGACAGGATCACGTAGTCGAAGGCGTCATCCGGATAATTCACGAGGTCGGTGTCGGCATCGCCCTGCACCACCGCAAGACCCTTGGCGACGCAGCGGTTGACGCCCTCGCGCGACAGCTCGATGCCGCGGCCGTCGACGCCGCGGGTTTCCAGCAGTTGGAGCAGGTCGCCCTCGCCGCAGCCGACGTCGAGCACCTTCGAGCCCGGCTTGACCATGTTGGCCACCAGCACATGGTCCGCGCGAAAATCACCGGGCTGCCCGGTCGCAAGGCCGCCCAGCGGCAACGCTTCCTGTACAGACATGACTAGCCGTCCTTAAGCATTATTGGCGGTGAGCCCGCGCGCCTTGCCTGCCGATTGCAGGAAGGCGCGGGAGATATCAAGGAATTCGGGCACGTCGAGCAGGAAGGCGTCGTGACCGCGATCGGTCTCGATTTCGGCGAACGACACCCGCGCGCTCGACGCATTCAGCGCGTGCACCAGCGCGCGCGATTCCGAGGTCGGGAACAGCCAGTCGCTGGTGAATGAGACCACGCAGAAGCGGGTCTGGATTCCCGCGAACGCCTTCGCCAGCACACCGCCGTGGTCGGCGGCGATGTCGAAATAGTCCATCGCGCGGGTCAGATAGAGATAGGAGTTGGCGTCGAAGCGCTCGACGAAGGACGAGCCCTGGTAGCGCAGATAGGACTCAACCTGGAAGTCGGCGTCGAAAGAGAAAGTCGGCAGCTCGCGGTCCTGCATGCGCCGCCCGAATTTTCGATGCAGCGCGGCGTCGGAGAGATAGGTGATGTGCGCCGCCATCCGGGCGACAGCGAGGCCACGATGCGGATGGATACCTCGATCGGCATAGCCGCCATGGTGCCAGTCGGGGTCGGCCATCACCGCCTGACGGCCAAGCTCGTGGAACGCGATGTTCTGCGCCGAGTGTCGTGTCGAGCAGGCAATCGCCAGCGCGGAGAACACGCGACTCGGATACGCCGCAGTCCATTGCAGCACTTGCATGCCGCCCATCGAGCCGCCGACGACCGCGAACAGCGTGTCGATGCCGAGCCGGTCGATCAGCATCGCCTGCGCGCGCACCATGTCGGGGATGGTGATGACGGGGAAATCGAGCCCCCAAACCTTGCCGGTCGCGGGATTGATCGAGGCCGGGCCGGTCGAGCCCATGCAGCCGCCGATCACGTTGGAGCAGATGATAAAATATTCGTTGGGATCGAGCGGCCGGCCGGGGCCGACCAAGGTCTCCCACCAGCCGGGCTTGCCGGTGACAGGGTGCACGTTGGCGACGTGCTGGTCGCCGGTCAGCGCATGGCAGATCAGGATCGCGTTGGAGCGATCGGCATTCAGCTCGCCGTAGGTCTGGTAGGCGATCTGGAACGGGCTGAGATCGACCCCGCAGTCGAGCCGCAGCGGCTGCTCCGAGCCGAACTGCGCGACGTGCGAACTCGGATGATCCACCTCGTGCGACCGCTCGTCGGCGGTGATCGCGGGACTCGGAATGGACTGGACGCCAACCATCTGACCATCGACCTCGTTTGCGATCGTAGAAGTGACCGCATTGACATCAGGCCATGAAAAACCCGGCCTGAACGATAGGTTCGGCCGGGATCGAAAGCGTCCCCGGCCTGTTTAGCGAGTTTTTTAACGTGGCTGCAAGCCGGCCGGCTCAAATGACCACGGAACGGGTAAAAACTACCGTCTTGGACGGTTTTCGTCAAGTCACGGCCCGGATCAGCCAAATTCGCCTGTCGCGCCACGGGCGGAAAGGGCCCGATTTCTCTTTGCATTTCTCTTTGCTTTCGCAGCCCCGACTGCCTAATCAGGATATCCATCACAGCGGTGACGGCTCGACTGATCCGCATTGGAAAGCCTCTCAGCAGCACCTGTCAGACATGTCCCAACGTCCGCCCGCGCCACCATCACTCCAGGAATTGCGTAAGGAGATCGACGCGATCGACGAAGGCATGCATCGCCTGCTGATGCAACGCGGCGACATCATCGACCGCCTGATCCAGGTGAAGCAGACCCAGGAGGTCGGCTCGGCGTTCCGCCCGGCACGCGAGGCCTCCATGATGCGCGACCTCGTGCAGCGTCATCGCGGCATCCTGCCGCTCGACACGGTCGAGAGCATCTGGCGCGTCATCATCGCGACCTTCACCTATGTCCAGGCCCCGTTCTCGGTCCACGCCGACATCTCGGCGAGCGAGCCGGCCATGCGCGATTCCGCGCGATTCCATTTCGGCTTCACCGTGCCTTACGTCGCGCATTTCAGCGCGCAGGCGGCGGTCGAGGCCGTCGCGAAGTCCAAGGGCGATCTGGCGCTGGTCTCGGCGACCTCGAGCCGCACGCCGTGGTGGCTGTCGCTGGAAGAAGCTGGCGCGCCAAAGATCATCGCGCGGCTGCCCTTCGTCGAGCGCGCCGACCATCCGGCGGCGTTGCCCGTGTTCGCGGTCTCGCGCGTCGCCGACAGCGCGCTGGTGACGGAGGTCGAGACCTTCAGCGTACGCGTCTCTGGGTGGAATGCGGAGGTCGCGCGCGCCCTGTCGCCGCTCGCCGAGATCGTGGCGGTGCCCGACACCGCCTTCGACGGCGCCGCGCTGCTGGTCTCGGTCACCGCGACAAGCAGCATCGACAAGATCAAGGCTGCCCTGATCGAAGCGGGGGCCTCGGTGCGCTCCACGGCCCTCGTCGGCAGCCACGCAACGCGCTATACGGTGCCCCCGACCGGGTCGAAATCGTAAGTCGCGAACCGCTTAAGCCCACTCCGGAGTTGAAGATGTCCCGCCCCGTGCCGAATCCCGGCATTCTCGATATTGCGCCCTACACGCCCGGCAAGACCCCGGTGGCAGAGCCTGGCCGCAAGGTGTTCAAGCTCTCGGCCAACGAGACGCCGTTCGGGCCCTCGCCGAAGGCGATCGAGGCGTTCAAGCAGGTGGCGGATCATCTGGAAGACTATCCGGAAGGAACCTCGCGCGTGCTGCGCGAAGCAATCGGGCGCACCTTCGGGCTCGATCCCAACCGCGTCATCTGCGGCGCCGGCTCGGACGAGATCCTCAACCTGCTCGCCCACACCTATCTCAGCCACGGTGACGAGGCGATCTCGACCACGCACGGCTTTCTGGTCTATCCGATCGCGACCATGGCGGTCGGCGCGAAGAATGTCATCGCGGCCGAGAAGAACCTCACCTGCGATGTCGACGCCATCCTCAAGGCGGTGACGCCGAAGACAAAGCTGGTCTGGCTCGCCAACCCCAACAATCCGACCGGCACCTATGTGCCGTTCGACGAGGTCAAGCGCCTGCGCGCCGGCCTGCCCTCGCACGTGCTGCTGGTGCTGGACGCAGCCTATTGCGACTACGTCTCGCGCAACGATTACGAGATGGGGATCGAGCTGGTCGCGACCACCGAAAACACGGTGGTGACCCACACCTTCTCCAAGATCCATGGTCTTGCGGCGCTGCGCATCGGCTGGATGTTCGGCCCCGAGCACATCATCGACGCGGTCAACCGCATCCGGGGTCCCTTCAACGTGTCGACGCCGGCCATGTACGCCGCCGTTGCCGCGATCGAGGACACAGCGCACCAGGCCATGTCGAAGCATTTCACCGAGACCTGGCGCAACTGGCTCGCCGAGGAGATCGGCAAGCTCGGGCTGAAGGTGACGCCGAGCGTCGCCAATTTCGTGCTGATCCACTTCCCGACCGAGGGCAAGACCTCGGACGCAGCCGACGCCTTCCTCACCAAGCGCGGGCTGGTGCTGCGCGGCTTGAAGAACTACGGCCTGCCGCATTCGCTGCGCATGACCATCGGCACCGAGGAGGCCAACCGCCTCGTCGTCGAGGGCCTGCGCGACTTCATGGCCGGACGATGAGCGCGACCCCGCACTTCCAGCGCGTCGCGCTGATCGGCTTCGGCCTGATCGGGGGCTCGATCGCACGCGCCGCGAAGCTCCAGGGTCTGGCTTCCGAGATCGTCACCACCGCGCGCTCGGAGAAGACGCGCGCACGCGTGATGGAGCTCGGCATCGTCGATCAGGTCGTCGCGACCAATGCGGAAGCCGTGAAGGACGCCGATCTCGTCATCCTCTGCATTCCCGTCGGCGCCTGCGGCCCGGTGGCGCAGGAGATCTCCGCGCATCTCAAACCCGGCGCGATCATCTCCGACGTCGGCTCGGTCAAGGGCGCCATCGTCAGGGATATGGCGCCGCACCTGCCGGAAGGCGTCCATTTCGTGCCGGCGCATCCCGTCGCAGGCACCGAGCATTCGGGTCCCGATTCCGGCTTCGCCGAGCTCTTCATCAACCGCTGGTGCATCCTCACCCCGCCGGAGGGCGTTGATGCGGCTGCCACCGATCGCCTGCGCGCGTTCTGGGCGGCGATGGGTGCCAAGGTCGAGATCATGACGCCGGATCATCATGATCTCGTGCTCGCGATCACCAGCCATCTGCCGCATCTGATCGCCTACACCATCGTCGGCACCGCCGACGAGCTGGCGCAGGTGACGGAGTCAGAGGTCATCAAGTTCTCCGCCGGCGGCTTTCGCGACTTCACGCGCATCGCCGCCTCCGATCCGACGATGTGGCGCGACGTCTTCCTCGCCAACAAGGAAGCCGTGCTGGAGATGCTCGGCACCTTCACTGAGGATCTGGCAAAGCTCACCCGCGCAATCCGCCGCGGCGATGGCGAGGCGCTGTTCGACCACTTCACCCGCACCCGCGCCATCCGCCGCGGCATTGTCGAAATCGGCCAGGATTCGGCCGCGCCCGATTTCGGCCGGCCGCATGCGCAGCTCGGCAACAAGCCGTAGCACCGAAGTGGCCCGGATGGAGCGCAGGCGTAATCCGGGACTTCCGTCGCTTGAGGCAGGATTCCCGGATCGCGCTTCTCTCCATCCGGGCTACGAGCCTGCGTGGCTCCGTGACTAGAATGGGTAGTACCGGATCTGCGTCATGACGACGTTGTCGTCGGTCTTCGGCGCGCCGCCGACGCCGGCGAACGCGAACCGTTGCGTGTAGGAATATTGCAGGCCGGCTTTGAGCGTGCCGAAATTGCCTTGGTAGATGGTGTCGTAGATCCCGGCCGTGATCTGCCGAACCTCCCTGGTGTTGCCGTTGCAGGTCGCGCCCGCCGAGTTTTCGGTGAAGCAGCCGGTGTTGTTGTAGAGCGGATTGCCGTAGCCGAACGGCACCGTTCCAACATTGGCGAAATTCGCCTTGGCCTTTTCGAGGCCTGCATAGGAGTAGACATCGAGGCTGGGCGTCGCGTGCCAGATCAGGCCGACGGCGGCCGCCGTGATCGTCAGCGGGAGGAGGGTGCCGTCCTGCGCCACCGCCGCGTCGGCGAACGGTGTTGCCGTGAAGCGGCCCAGCACGCCGTGCGAGCCATAGAGCTGAAGATCGAGGGTTTTCGGAATCAGCTCGACGAAGATGTGTCCGCCGAAGCTTCCGGTGTCGTAGGGGTGGTTGGCGTTGTTGAAACGGTCGAACAGCTGGCGGTAGAGCGCCCACCCCTCGACATGCAACTTATAGGGCCCGAGCCTTGGGTCCCAGGCGGCCTTGACCGTGACGAAGGGCACCTGATTCAGGCAAGAAATCCCGGAACGGATTCGAAGTCGATCACGCCGGGCGCATCGACGCCACGAGGATCGATGCCGGACTTGGTCGGCGCGTTCAGCGACCAGGATTGCCCGGCGAGGAAGTGAAGACCGAGATCGCTGCGGTCCAGTTCCAGGCTGAGCTGCCGCATGCGCGGATTGAACGAGTTGGTCGCAACCGAGCTCGCCGTCTGAGCCGCACCTTCGAAATCGATCTCGCCATAACCCGCGAGGTGCGTGTCGGCATCGGCATTGCCCTCGGCCAGCACCGAGAACCTGCTCTGGCGTGCCGAGAAGCGCGTTTCCGGGATGTTGAAGTTGCGGCTCTGCTGATAGGGGATGAAGTTGTAGACCGAGCCGGTATCGGAAGCGAGATTCCGCGAGCGGTAGACGCCGGTGAGATCGACCCAGCCACCGAAGGTCAACGTCACGCCCTTGTAGCAGACCTTGCCGGCCGCACATGGATCGGCGGCGAGCGCCTTGTAACTTGCTGGTAACTGAACGGCCTTCGCCTGCGCTTCACCCTGTCGCGTCTTGCGCGCCTCGGAGTCCACGCGCTGCTGGAGCTCCTTCAGCTTCGCCTTCAGCGAGTGGATTTCGGTTGTGACATTGTCGTCGGCATGCGCCTGCCCTGAACAGGCAGCGAGAATACCCAGCATCAGTCCGCAATTGATGATCCGCATTTGAAGCTTCCTCCATTTGGGAAGCGGATTGGATTCCGCGCGCCATCTCCGGCGCATGCATGCTTCCCTGGTGTGGAGTGATTTGAATGCGGCTGCGGTTATTCGCGGCGCCGTGCATCTTGTGCATCACGTTTTCCTGACGATCCTGTTCGGAATATTTTCGTTGGCTGTCGATCCGCACGCGCGACTGTCGCGATTGTCCAAGGCAACTTTTCGAGGCCTCGTTCAAGGCAACGCGCATTGGGCCCGGCCGGGACATGACCGGGCCCAGTTCGCGACGGGCAAGTGGTGGATGGCGGCTATTTGCCCTTGGTCGCGCGCATCACCATTGGGCGCGGTGATTTCGGCGAGGGGACGAAGGCCATCGTCTCCCGCGTCGTCGGATTCGAGACGTTGCGATCACCGTTCGGATACATCGAGGCGTATGCTGCCGGCTCCTGCAACTGCCATTGCCACTGCGCAAACGCGGGCGTCGCGAGCGTGGTCGAGATGGCGATACCGGCAATGAACAGCCTGGACTTGGTCATGATATCTCTCCTGCCTGGGCGACCGCATCATCGTGCGGCCGACATGGAGAGAGAGCGGAGTTTGCGGCTCGGCATTCCCGGCCGGTCATCACGATCCGGCGAAGCGGCCGTGAGTTCAGCTCGTAACCCGCATGGAGGGAGTTACGACAGCTGAGGGCGATGAATGGAGAGAGGAGACTCTGAATCCATCCTACTGCTTCGCGCTACGGCTAATCTTTCCCGGCTTGAACAGCTCGAGGTCGATGGCCTGTCCCATCGCCAGATATCCGGTGCGGTTGGGATGAAGCTTGTCGCCGGCGCCACCAGTCGTGCTTTCGGGAACGAACTCCGGCTTGAGGCCACCCGAGGCCGGATCGAGCGTCGCCCGATCAAAATCGATTACACCGTCGAATGTCCCCGAGCTACGGATGAATGCGTTGAGCGCCTTGCGCTTGTCATCCTGCTCGGGAAAACCATGTGCCGCGCTGGTGCTACCCAATGCCGAAACGACGGTGGCGCCGATGATCCGGGCTTGCGGCCATTTCGCACGTAGCCTCGCGACACGATCCTTCATCGCGGCGATGACTTGGTCGGCGGTAAAATTGCCGTTCTTGCTGAAATCGTTGATACCTTCCAGCCAGATCAGGCTCGATATGCCGGACAGCGACAGCACGTCACGCTCGAGCCGCTGGCCCGAAGCGGGGCCGCCCGCGTACGGTTTGTCGGGACCATATTCGGCCGGGCCTGCGATTTGGTTGCCACCGATGCCGCCATTCACTACGGCAACCTTGTTGCCGTAGACTGCCTTCAGGCGACGCGACAGCACGTTGGGCCAGCGATCGTCGCCATTCATGGTTGAGGCGGTCCCGTCGGTAATCGAATCCCCAAACGCCATGATGGCGAAGGCATCGGCAGGCGCAGTCATCTCGATCGCATCGAGGAAGAACCATGACGCAGTCGCATAGGGGAAGGAAGCCTCGTCTTCCAGGGCGCCCTTCGCGCCGGCGCCGGGCGCACTGACATAGGAGGTGGTCAGCGCTTTGGCGTGCCAGGTCATCGGGCCGCTCTGGCCGGCGACATGAAAACTGACCGCAAGCCGGCGGCCGGCGAGGTCATCGGGCCGCTTTGCAAACGGCAGCGCGATCGCATCGCTCCAGACCGAATTCCCCGGCGACACCGTAACGGAAGCCGTGCCGGCGAACGTAACCGGAATGTTGGAGCCGCGGATCAACGCGGCACTGCCCGACTGCAGGCCGACGTAAACGCCGTCAAACGTGACGGGTTTGGTGCCGAAGGCGTTGCTGAGCCGGATGCGGGCCTGACGGCCCCAGATATCCGGCCGCACGATCAGGCGAAAGGTCTGGTCCCGCGCACCGGCCGCAGGCTCGGGAAACGCGAATTTCTGTTCGGGCTGGGCTGACGGATTGCCGACGGGGTATGGGCCCTGAACCGCGCCCGTCCAGGACACCACCCAATGTTCGCTATCCTTTGCGGTTGCGGTCTGAAGCGAGGCAACGAGCAGCGATGCTGCCACGAGACAATTCAACGCGCGCATTGTTTCCCCCGAACCCCAGATAATTTGGGCGCGGCCTTAGAGCCGTCAGTTGGTCTTCAATAGGGCGGCAGAACGCTACCTGTCCAGACGCACTGTCGCACTCCTCGCCCGACGCAGGAGAGGACCTCGCAGGTTGCGTCACCGGCGCCGACAAGAAGCTCTTCGCAGAAACGATCTGTTCACAGTTTCGAACGCATCAGACGGACCGAGCTGTCCGCCCGGCAGGTTTATGAATTCACGACCTAATACAGCGGCGGGATCTGGCCGACCTTGACCGGGCCGAGCAGCACGGCGCCGTCGACGAACTTCAGCGGGAAGCTGCGAGCCTTCTTGCCTTCCAGCGTGCTCTCGGTGCCGATCGAATTGATGCCGGCGGCAACGCCTGCATTGGCGTTCTGCTTGATGACCTTGCCGAGGCCGGGAACGGCACGGTCGAGCGCACCGAACAGATTGTTGAGGTCCTGCGACTTCACGCCGGGCGCGACGCGATCGAGGGTCGCCTGCGGCACCCCCTCCTGCAGCATCTTCTCGATGCCGAGCGCGGGGATCACGCGCTCCAGGCCCGTCACGGTCATCTGCAATTCGCCATCGAGGCGGCCGTTTGCCGAGAGCCCGAGCGTGCCGGCCGCAACCGCGATCATCTCGCCCTGCTGGATGCGGGACTGCACGATCTCGATATGGCTGCCGGCGGCCTGGATCTCGCGGAAGCGCTGCGGCCACGGCTTTGGCGTGAGATCGGACAGTCCGGTGATCTTCGCCCGCGTGTCGGCCTCGAACGGCTCGGCGAGCAGCGGATGAACGCCCTGGACGCTGCCCTGCGCGATCTGGAGCACGGTCTCGATCACGGGATGATCGGACGGAGATCCATCCGCAAGGCGTCCATGCAGCTCGACCTGTTTTGCGCGCGCGAGCGGCACCTGCATGCTGCCGTCGACACGATTGACGGTCGGCTCCTCGAACACGATGGAAGCGCGCTCCGGCACGGCGGGCAGGCCGACCACACTGCTGCGACCCTTGCTCCAGTTCATCACGAAGGTGCTCTGCGTGACGCCGTCAGTGAGCGTCGCGGGTGCGGTAAATTCGGCGATGACGCGCTTGGGATCGTAGACTTGGGCGACGACCAGGATGTTGTCGAGCTTCGCCGTGAACGGCGTCTTGCTGGCGTTCTGCGACACCAGGGCGACGCTGGCGCCCGAACACCGGACCTCGAAGCGGAAGGGGAAGCCCGCGATCGAGCGCTTGGCGCAATCATAGACGCGGCCGGATTTGGCCTCCTGCGCGCGCCAGGCATCGGCGGCGATTTCGGCCTGCGACGCCGCATAGAACCAGAAGCAGCTCCACGCCACCGCGAGGATCAGGAGGATGACAGGGGCGATGAAAAGGCCCCAGCGGGAGCGCCGGCGTGCGGCAACGGTCATATCGGACATGCGGCGACCCTTTGACCCCTGATTTTGTCAAATGTAAGCGAGGTTGGCGTGCTCCGAAAGGCGGAGAATTCGCTTCGCTTGGGAGCGCGGTTCTGGTAGCCGTGCCCGAAATGTCGGAAATCACCCTCCCCTCCGTCACCACAGCCAAAGGCGACCTCTGGGTGTTCGGCTACGGCTCGCTGATGTGGCGGCCGGGTTTCGAATTCGAGGAGCGCGTCC
>NZ_JADPJF010000010.1:27939-33455 GCF_023073295.1 Bradyrhizobium sp. 23
CGCGCGGCTGGTCGGCGAGCACCGCGCGCTCTGTGTCTATTCCTTCGTCCACCGTGGCACGCCGGAGAAGCCGGGTCTGGTGCTCGGCCTCGACCGCGGCGGCGCCTGCCGCGGCATCGCCTTCCGCGTCGCCGAAAAGAACCGCGCCGACGTCGTCGCCTATCTGCGCGCGCGCGAGCAGGTGACGTCGGTCTATCGCGAAGTCATGCGCTCGGTGTGGCTGGAGAACGATGCGCGGCAGCGCGTCTCCGCGCTCGCCTATGTCGTCGACCGCGGCCATGTGCAATATGCCGGTCGGCTGTCGCTCACCGACCAGCATCGCCACGTGCTCCAGGGCCACGGCCAGTCCGGCGCCAACCGCGACTACGTGACTGCGACGGTGAAGGCGATCGAGGCCGAAGGCTTTCGCGATGCGCAGCTGCATCAGCTTGCCATGATGCTGCATGGTGATGCGCATTCTCCGCACGCGCCGGCTCCGGCGGACGATCGGGAAAACCGCTAGCTCTCCAACGGCGCATAGCTCGGCGCCGAGCCGATCAGCTGCTCCTGCTCCTTGCGGCCCGCTTCGACGAGGCGACCGGTCGCGTCTTCGATCACCGTTTGCACACGGGAGAGATACTCGTCCTTGGGCAAGCCCGGCGGCAGCGGATCGAGGAATTCCACCACCAGCGTGCCGGGATAGCGCATGAAGGTGCGGCGCGGCCAGAACAGGCCGGAATTGAGCGCGATCGGCAGGCACGGCGCGCCGCAGGACGAATAGATCTGCGCGAAGCCGCTCTTGTAGTCCGGTGGCGCGCCCGGGGCGCGGCGCGTGCCTTCGGGAAAGATCACGAGCTGCCCGCCGCTGCGCACCGCCTCCCGCGCCCGCCGCGTCATGTCCAGCAGCGCCTTGACGCCGGCATTGCGGTCGATCGCGATCATCCCGGTCTTGACCAGGAACTGGCCGAACACCGGGATCTGCATGAGCTGACGCTTGAGGATGAAAATCGGACGGTCGAAGAAGCCCGGCAAGACGAACGTCTCCCAGAACGACTGGTGCTTCGCCACAACGACCAATGGTCCCCTCGGGATCTTTTCGAGGCCGCGGAATTCCACCTTGATGTTGCAGACAGCCCGCATCAGAAACAGCGTCGCCTTTGCCCACCATTGCGCGACCGTGAGCATGGCGCGCGGCGGCAATGCGAAGGTCGGCAGCGCCACGATCGCGAGGCACACCAGCACGGTGTAGAACAGCACGTTGAACACGAGCGATCGCAGGAAAATCAAGAACATCGAGGATCCGATCAATTGCCGATCAGTTGCCGATCAATTGGCCTGTGCGGTGGCGGGCCGCTTCGCCTGCAGCCCGGAAGGCTGCTCCGACATCTCGGGCGAAAGGTCAATCCCGAAATCCTCCAGCCGCACCCTGACCTCCGCCGCGATATACTTGACATATTCCGACAGCAGCAGCCGCAAAGTGGACGCCGAGGTCCACCACGGCTCGTCGCGCCATTTGTCGCCGACCACCACGAACGGGATCAGTGTCGCCTCCGGCATCGCATGCGAGAATTCCACCAGCGCGCGCGGCATATGATAGTTCGAGGTGACCACGATCAGCGATTTGAAGCCGCGTCCCGCGGCCCAGCGCCGCGCTTCCGCGGCATTGCCGCGGGTCGAGACCGCGGTGCGGTCGAGATCGACGCAGCAACGCATGAAAGACTGGTTCTCCGGCAGCGTCCGGGAGATGTCGCTCGCCGTCGAGGTCGGGTGTACGCCGGAGATCAGGAGCCTCCTGCCGTAGCCGGCAGCGAGCAGCTCCATCGCATCCGACACCCGCGAGGAGCCGCCGGTGAGCACCACGATGCCGTCCGCCTTGCGGTCCGGCGCGATCTCGGCGCCGCGCAATTGCGACAGAAACGCAATAAAGCCCGCCGCCGCGCCGACGAAGGCGAGCGCAATCGTCGACATCACGGCCGCGCGCAGCCACCCGCGCGGCAGTTTCGGCGATCGATCGGCGGTCGGCGCGCTCATGCGATGTCGGTGATCCCTTCCCAGAGGTGATTTTAGGACGTTTTGAGGCGAAGTGGAGTCCGGTTTGTCGGCCTCAAACTATGTGGCGAAGCGCTGGGGCCGCGAACCAGCTTTCCCCTCTCCCCTTGTGGGAGAGGGTGGCTCGCCGCGATAGCGGCGAGACGGGTGAGGGGTATGTCTCCGCGAACTCGCCTCGACGTTCGTGCACGTGGATAGAACCCCTCATCCGGCGCTTCGCGCCACCTTCTCCCACAAGGGGAGAAGGAAGAAAACCATCTCAATCGACATCATTCAGCGTCGCGAACAGCGTCTGGCGCGAGGCGACCGCGGTAATGGCGCCGATCAGCACGGCCTGCACCGCGAGCACGATGTAGCCGGATGGCCGCAGCGAGAAGGTGCCGAGCAGCGCGGCGAACTGGTCGCCGACGGGAGTGCCCGAAAACCAGCCTGCAATCGACTCGGAGAAGCCGAACACCAGCATGGCGGCGCCGCCGCCGATCACGCCGCCCTCCAGCCCCAGCCTGAGGAAATGACGCAGGAAGCGGTTGGCGATGTAGCGGTCGCCGGCGCCGACGAAATGCAGCACCTCGACGATCGGACGGTTCGCCGCCATGGCGCCGCGGGTTGCGAACGACACCGAGATGATGGTGGCGACGATGACGAGCGCGAGGATGCCGAGACCGGCGAGCACGGTGGCGTTGGTCATCGAGCGCATGCGCTCGATCCAGGCGCGGTGATCGTCGACGCTGGCGCTTGGCGCCACCTGGGTCACGCGGGCGCGCAAGGCGCCGAGATCGAGCGCCGTGCCGGGCTGCACGCGCGCGATGATCATGCGCGGGACCGGCAGATCGTCCATCGACAGCCCGGTGCCGAGCCAGGGCTCGAGTAGCTTGCCGCTCTCGTCCTTCGTGAACGGCTTGACCTCGACGATGCCGGCTTGCGCGCGCATGGCCTCGGTCACCGCCGCGGTGTCGCGTTCGAGATCGCGGCCCGTCTGCGGCCGGACCTGAATGGTGATCTCGCTCGCGACATCCGACTGCCATTCGGCGGCGGAGGCGCTCACCAGCAGCACCGTGCCGGTCGTCATCGAGGCCAGGAAGGTCATGATGGCGACAACGGCGACCAGCGCGCGGCCGTGGATCGAGGCGCGCGGCACGATCGGCGACATATTGCGCGCCCGGGCCGGAAGCGGCGGCCCCTCCTGCCCGAGATCGACCAGCACGCCGCGCTCGTCGGGCCTATTCATAGACGTGCAGCCGTCCCTGGTGCAGCACGAAGCGTCGCGCCTCGTACTGGTCCATCAGGGCGATATCGTGGGTGGCGATGATGACGGCGGTGCCTGACTTGTTGAGCTCGATGAACAGCCGCAGCAGGCGGCGGCCGAGCGTCGGATCGACGCTGCCGGTTGGCTCGTCGGCCAGCAGCAGCTGCGGCCGCGAGATCACGGCGCGCGCGATTGCCGCGCGCTGCTTTTCGCCGCCGGACAGGATCGGCGGCAGCGCGTCCATGCGCTCGCCGAGCCCAACCCATTTCAGGAGATCGATGACCTCCTTGCGGTAGCTCGATTCGCTGCGGCCCATCACGCGGAACGGCAGCGCCACGTTTTCATAGGTCGTCATGTGATCGAGCAGGCGGAAATCCTGGAGCACGATGCCGATGCGCTTGCGCAAGTCTGCGATCTCGTCCTTGCCGAGCTGCGAGATGTCGTGACCGAACAAGTTGACGAGCCCCCGCGTCGGGCGATGCGAGAGGAACAACAGGCGCAGCAACGAGGTCTTGCCGGCGCCGGACGGGCCGGTGAGGAACTGGAAGGAATGCGCCGGGATCTGGAAGTTGAGGTCGCGCAGGACCTCGGGCCCCAGGCCGTAACGCAATCCGACATTTTCGAACCGAACCAAGCTCAGCTCCGTTCGAGAGAGGCCGCGGGCCGCACGGCTGTGCTCCGCCACACGCGATCCGCGGGTTTTGCGGCCGTTATGGTTTCCGGTTCGTTAACGGTCGTCCTGTAGCATAATTGGTAGCATCTTTCCGTCTCGGTTCTCCACGACCGTGTCACGATCAAGACTTGTCCATGCATCAAGGCTCGTCCATGCATATCGTCTGCCCTCATTGTACGACATCCTACGCCATCAAGCCCGCGAGCCTTGGGGCGAACGGCCGGACCGTGCGCTGTTCCCGTTGCAAGGAAACGTGGGTCGCCCATGCCGAGGATGCCATCGAGGAGGCATCTGTGCCGGCCATGGCCGCGGCCAGCCGGGCCGACGACCAGGCCGATCTCGCCGAGCAATGGAACTCCTATGCCCAGGACGACGGAGCCGCTGACGCGCCTGTCGTTGACAGCCCCTCGATCGCCAGCGACTGGCCGGACCAGGAAGCCGCCGACACCGAGGACGAATGGTCCGCGGCCGCCCGATCCGTTGAGGAGGAAGTCGGCGGCGAACAGCACCAGTCCTGGTTCCGTGGCCTGTTCGGCCGTCGCCGCGGCGCGCGAGTGCGCCGTCCGGCGGCCCCGCGAAAATCCCATTTCGGCCTGCCGACCGCCTGCGCCGCCATGGGCGCGCTGGTCCTGGCGCTGGTGATCTGGCGCGGAGACATGGTGCGGCTGCTGCCGCAGACGGCAGCCTTCTACAGGATGGTCGGCCTCGAAGTTAACCTGCGCGCACTCGCCTTCAAGGACGTCAAGCTCTCCAGCGAGACAGTAGACGGTAAGCAGGTGCTGGTGATCGAGGGCGTGATCGTGGGACAGGGCAAGAAGCCGCTCGACATTCCCCGCTTGCGCTTCGCAGTGCGCGACGCGCAAGGCGCGGAAATCTACGCCTGGAACGCCGTTCTGGAACAGACCGTATTACAGCCCGGCGAGCGCGCCTTCTTCCGCTCGCGCCTGGCCTCGCCGCCGCCGGAGGGCCGCAATATCGACGTTCGCTTCTTCAACCGGCGCGACATCGCCGGCGGCAGCGTATAATCGATTTCGCAGGTCTCGCAGGCAAAGTTGGTGGCGAGATTGATCCCAAGGTTGGTCTCATGTCCAAGATCCTGATCGCCGACGACGAGGATTCGATGCGCCAGCTGGTGGCGCGCGCCATCGCCATGGACGGCCACGAGATCGTCACCGCGCAAGACGGCGCCGAGGCGCTGGAGATCCTCACGCGCGCGGACGGCAGGTTCGACCTGCTGCTCACCGACATCCAGATGCCGGTGATGGACGGCATCGCGCTGGCGCTTTCCGTCGCACGCGATTTCCCCGATTTGACCATTCTGCTGATGACCGGCTTTGCCGACCAGCGCGAGCGCGCCTCGAACCTCAATGCGCTGGTGCATGACGTCGTGACCAAGCCGTTCTCGGTCGCCGACATCCGCACGGCGGTGGCGGACGCGCTGGCGGCGAAGAAGGGGTAGCGGCGTCGGGGCGCCACGTATTCCGCTGTCATGCCCCGGCTTGACCGGGGCATCCAGTAGCCGCAGCCTCTCGATTGAATCACAACCGTGTCGGAGTACTGGATCCCCCC
>NZ_JADPJF010000010.1:33546-36126 GCF_023073295.1 Bradyrhizobium sp. 23
ACTCAAAAATCCTTCAGCAGCCGCTCGATGTAATCGAGCTCGATCTGCGGGCGCGAGCTGTCCCCCAAGCGGCGGCGGAGCTCCTCGAGGATGCGGCGGACGCGCTGGGCGTCGATCTCGCCGGGGATCTTGACCGTGTAGTCGTCGCTCAGATCGCGGCCGTGAAGTGGGCGACCGAGCGGATCGGTCTGATTGCCGCCGCTCTGCTGACGACCGGGCCGGTTGCCGGGGCCATCGCCCTGCCCGTCGCCATCGCCCTGCTGCATCGCCTCGGCCATCTTCTGCGCGCCCTTGCGCAAGGCCTCGAGAGCTTTCCCCTGCGAGTCCACGGCACCATCCGAATTGCCTTCGCCGAGCTGCGAGCCGGCATCGCCCATGGCCCCGTCGGCGGCGTCCAGACTGCCGTCGTCATCGCCCTGGTCACCGTCCTGATCGCCATCCTGGCCCGGCTGTCCCTGCTCGCCCTGCTGACCCTTTTGCCCCTTCTGGCCCTGGCTCTTCTGGCCCTTTTGCCCCTTCTGCGTGAGGCCGCGCTTGGCGAGCTCGTCCTGCAGCTTCTTCAGGCGGTCGCGCAGCGACTGCTGATCCTGCTGGAGATCCGACATCGACTGGTCGCCCTGCTGCTTGCCGCGCGAGCGCTCACGCCGGGAATCCTGCCCCTGCTTGAAAGTCTTGTCGCGCAATTGCTGCTGCTTGCGGATCATGTCGCTGAGCTCGTTGAGCGCCTGCTCCATGTCGCTGTCGCCGGATTGCCCGGGCTGCGCCATCTGGAGGTTTTCCATGATCTGCGCGAGCTGCTCGAGCAGGCGCTGGGCCGCCTCGCGATTGCCTTCCTTCGCGGCCTTCTCGATCTGCTTCAACAGCTCGTCGAGATCGCGCTGCGTGATGACGGAACGATCGCGATTGGAGGATTGGCTCTTTTCCGTCGCGCGCTTGTAGTCCTCGAGCTTCTGAATCGCATCGGATTGATTGTTCAGGCTCCGTCCGGACTCCTTTTGCCTGAGGCTGTCGCCGGACTCCTGCATCGCCTTTTCCGCGCTATCGAGCAGCGCATCGGGATCCTGGTCCTGCTGGGCCGAGACGGCAGCGGGGAAGCCTCCCAGGAGGAGGGCAAGACAGGCGATCGAGATCGCCTTCACGACTGGCACGCGCGCTAGCTTCCGCATTTCCGGTCCCGCGTAAACTGATTGGCGCCGTCCTCGCCCCCCTTCGCCCGGCTGTTCGCCGACTTCCGATAGGCCTGCAGCTGCTGGCGCAAGACGTCCTGCTGCTGCGCCAGCTCTTCGAGCTGCTCGGGCTTGGCATGCTGGGTCTTCTGTCGCAGCTCGACCGCCTTGTCGAGGATGAGCTGAACCTCTGCCGGGAAAGGCTGCCGGGGTCCAAGCGGATTCTGCTCGGCGCGCCGGGCGAGATCGCGCACCTTGCCGGCCATCGCCTCGCGAAGCTTTTGCGTCAGCGCTTTGATCTCGTCCTCGCTGGCGCCGCGTTCCAGCGCCCGCTTGAGCGCGTCCTGAGCCGAGCGCAGCGCGGCGTTGACGCTGCCGGCGACACCGTCGTCCTCGATGGTGACCGCGAACGCCCACATGCTTCCCACTACATCGCGCAGCGCGTCGTCGGTGCGGGCGGCTTCCAGCTGCAGCGCCAGACTGCGCAGGCCGAGATAGCAGCCCGCATCCGGCGTGAACAATTCGGGTGCGATCATCAGCGCGTCGAGGGCGGCGTAGACATCCGAATTCTTGTTGGCGTCGAGCGCCAGGATGCGGCGCTGCTCGACCAGCGCGCGCGCGAGCAAGTTGGTGAACAGCCGCTCGGGCAGGCGCATGTTGAAGGGCTCGCTCTTGGCCTCGTTGCCGGCCTCGTCCTTGGCGGTGAGGGTCAGCGTGACATCGGCACCGGCATAGGGATCCTCGCTGAGGTCCTTCACCGTCTGACCGACGCCGTTGCGGGTGCGCGCATTCGGCAGCACGAGCGGGAATTGCGGCGGCTGGAATAGCGGCCGCGCGGCGGCCTTGGTGTCGGCCTCCTTGCTGCCATCCTTGACACCATCTTTGGTATCGGCGGCACGCAGGCCGATTTGCGCATCGGCGCCGGTGACGCCGTAATCGTCCTCGATCTTGTAGGTGAGCTGGAGTCCGCCACGGGCCTGGCGCTCGGGATCCTTGGCCAGCGCGATCGTCGGCGCGCGGTCCGGCGTTGCCGCAAACGCCCATTGCGGCTGGCCGGAGGGCGCGCGGACATGCGCGGTGCCGTCGCCGCTGATGGCAAAATGCTTCTCGTTGGTGCCCTTGGGCGCGGCTTCGGTGGGCGCTACTTCCTTGAGGCCGCCGGAGACGACAACATCAAGGCTGCCGCCGGAGGAGCGAACGATCAGGGTCGAGCCGGCGGGAACGGCAAGCGGACCGCTGGCCGGCAGCGCGGCGGCCTCCTTGTTCGCGGCCGACAGAATGACCGGCGGCTTGCCGGTGTAGAGCGGCGGCGTGACCCAGGCATCGACGCGAACATTCGTCGGGGCCAGCACGCCGTTCCAGTGGAAGGCGGCCCCGAGCCGCATCGCACGCTCGTCGCCGGCAGCGAAGAAGG
>NZ_JADPJF010000010.1:36199-45011 GCF_023073295.1 Bradyrhizobium sp. 23
TCGCAACCAGCATCACCATGACCAGCGCGCGCAGCGCCCAGGGATCATGCAGAGCGAGCCGGGGCTTCGGCAGACCGGCGCGGATGCGCTTGATCGAAGCCAGCGTGCGCTCACGCTGCGCCCGCCACAAGGCCTGCGCAACCGGGTCCTGCGAGCTCAGCGTGTCCGTCAGCGTGGTGGCCGGCCGGTGACGGATGCCGGAGCCGCGGTCGAGTCGGGCCAGCGCCTCCTCGCGGCTCGGCCAGCGGAAGCGACTCAACGGGAACAGGGTGACAATCGCGACGCCGGCGAAAACGACGAGACCGATGGCGCGGGCAATGGACGGCAGCGCCAGCCAGAGGCCGGCCCAGGACACCACCAGGAACAGACCGACGACGGTGAGAAGCCGCGCCAAATTTGGCCAGGCACGCTCCCACGCGATGGCATAAGTGGCCCGCTGCAGGGCTTGCGCCAGCTTCAGCCGCGACAGAGCGTCGCCATCGCGGATCGGGTCTGACGGGTCGGGGGTGACGCCGTTCAATCAACTCTCCAGGTTGCCCGGTAGAGAAGCGTACCACAACGGCAGCACTGAGGCATCCGTTCCTGTACGGGAGACACCCCTTTTCCCGCATAACACGAGGACGTGACTGGCCCGCCGCAACCCCGTAATTTCCGCGCCGACAGCCAAGGAAAACAAAGGAAACACCATGGACAAGAAGATGCACGACAAGGGCCTGGAAGTCCGCAAAGCAGTGTTGGGCGAGGCCTATGTCAACAACGCCCTGAAGACCGTCGACGACTTCAACCGTCCGTTCCAGGAGATGCTCAACGAATATTGCTGGGGCACGGTGTGGGGCCGCGAGGAGCTGCCGCGCAAGACCCGCAGCATGCTCAACATCGCGATGATCGCGATCCTCAATCGTCAGCACGAATTCCGCGCGCATCTGAAGGGTGCACTCACCAACGGCGTCAGCCGCGACGAGATCCGCGAGATCCTGATGCAGGTCGCAATCTATGGCGGCATGCCGGCCGCGGTTGACAGTTTTCGAATCGCGCGCGAGGTGTTCGCGGAGATCGACGGCAAGGCGTGAGGGGTGCCGGCGTGAAGGACGGGGACGCGACGTCCCCATGTCGTCCTGGCGAAAGCCGGACCCATAGCCACTGGCAGGTGTGGTTACGGGCACTCGGAGTTGCCACTTCGCGCCAAAACGTCTCCCTGGGGTAATGGGTCCTGGCTTTCGCCAGGAAGACACCGAGGATGGATACGGGCCGATCAACAACAACGAATAATCACCACAAGGAAACACCATGGACATCGGATTCATCGGCCTCGGAAATATGGGTTTCCCGATGGCACGGCGGCTGATCGAGGCCGGCCACCGGCTCGTCGTATTCGACACGCGCCAGGAGGTCGTCGACAAGCTGGTGGCGCGCGGCGCCACTGCGGCGACGTCGCCGAAGGACGTCGCCGACCAGGTCGAGACCGTCATGGCGAGCCTGCCTTCGCTGCAGGCTTCGCTCGCGGTTGCGACGGGGCCGAACGGCGTGATCGAGGGAAGCCGCGTCAAACGCTTCGTCGATCTCTCCACCGTCGGCTCAGCGATGGCGGTGAAGATTCACGGCCTGCTCGCCAAGCATGACATCGTGCAGATCGATTGCCCAGTTTCCGGCGGCGTCGGCGGCGCCGAGAAAGGCACTCTCGCGGTAATGGTCTCGGGGCCGAAGACCGAGTTCGAGCTGCTCAAGCCCGCGCTCGACGTCATCGGGAAAGTGTTCTTCATTGGCGAGAAGCCCGGCGCGGCGCAGACCATGAAGCTCGCCAACAACTTCTTGTCGGCCACCGCGATCGTGGCGACCTCGGAAGCGGTGGTGATGGGCGTCAAGGCGGGGCTCGATCCCGCCGTGATGATCGACGTCATCAATGCCGGCTCCGGCATGAACACCGCGAGCCGCGACAAGTTTCCGCGCTCGGTGCTGCCGCGCAGCTTCGACTTCGGCTTCGCCACGGGATTGATGGTGAAGGACGTGCGGCTGGCGCTGGAGGAGATGAAGCAGCTCGGCCTGTCGATGGAGGTCGCGGAGGCGGTCTGCCGGTTGTGGGAGACGGTCATCAGCACGGAAGGCGCCGAGTCCGATTTCACCGCGGCGATCAAGCCGATCGAGAAGAGGGCGGGCGTTGTGGTGGGCGGCAGGCCACCCGGCTAGCGCCAACACGACAGCGCAGCGCCGACGACCGGCGCTGCGCTGTCCTCCTTGGATCGATCTGCTACGAGCGGCGTCTGCCAAGTTCCGGAAGGTCGATCGGCTGCTCCGGTTGCAGGGAGGCCGAGCCCCCGCTGCATTTGATATACTTCTCGTCGCACCTGCGCATGCACCGTCTCTCGCTCGAGCATTTCGCAGAGGTATTGTTGCAGCTGACCCACGTAATGTCGCACCGTGTGACCCGGGCCGACGCGACGCCGGAGAGTCCGAGCACGAAGGCCACGCTGCAAGCTACGAAAAGCATGCGAAGCAGGCCGGCGCCGGCGAGTGAATCGTTCATTCGATCTCCTGTGTTGGCCGGGCACGTCTGCGCCTGCGGCCGGGTTTTTGACGAAGACGCAGTTCAAGCCTTGGCGAGATAGGGGATCGTGCCGGCCAAGTCCGTATCGTCGATCAACTGGAAGCGGCTCTCGCTGCCGCCCCTGCGCGCTGCCGCGAATCGGCCGTAGGCGGGATCAGTAACGAAGGACTCCGCCGCTTTCGCCGTGGGAAAAGACATGATCGCGATCAGCGATGTGTCGAGAGGGGCACCTTCAAGAGTTTTCACATTGCCGCTGCGGGAAAGATACTTGCCGCCATGCTTGTGCACCAGCTCGTGGACGGACGCGGCGTAGTCCGGCACCCACTTTCCGTCAGTCACTTTGATGTCCGCGATCAGATACGCTGTCATGTCGTGTCTCCTGGCTCGAGTTCAGCTCCGCGTTGAAGGGCGGGCATCACTTGGTGCCAGAACACGGCGCGGACTTGCCAGTACGGGAACTGTAGCGGGGCGATACAAATACTGAATTGCGCCGCCCTGGATCAGCTCGCCAGCTTGCGTTCCTTGGCGAACGGGCTAAGGCCGAGCCAACTTTGCATGGCCGCGGCAAGCTGCCGATCGCCGGTGAGCAGCATCCGCCGGCTTGCGGCGGCCGCCCGCACGGAATCGAGTCCCATCCAGATCGCCGTCATGGTGCGCAGATCAACCGACACGTAAAGGTCAACGTCGAAACCGGGATCAATCGAGCAGAGGTCGACACTGTCGTCGGGATCGACGATCAGCCACCACAATCGCTGCGTCGAAGGTAATTCCGGATACGCGAACTGCAGCACGCTGCGGCGGGTCGGCATCGGCGTCGTGTTCAAATTCCGCCGCATGTCTCACATCAACAGCTGGACATCGAGATGCTGAAGCGACAGATCCGACTCGATGCGGCGCTGGCCCCAGATGCCGAACGCCTCGACGATGGGGCCGAGTTCGCGTCCGGAAGCGGTCAGCTGATACTCGATCACGCCGCGCTCGGAAGCCGACGGCTGGCGGATGATGATGCCTGCAGCTTCGAGTTCCTTGAGGCGCTGGGAAAGCAGCGCAGGCGACATGCGGGGAACGCCGCGGCGCAACTCGTTGAACCGGGTCGAGCCGGCGACGAGTTCACGTAGCAGCACGACGGTCCAGCGCGTGCACAATATCTCGGCCGCCATCGCGACCGGACAGAACTGCCTGTAGCTGCCGATGGTCATGCGGGCCTCCGTGACAAGCGAAGGCGCAACCTTAGGGCCGCGGCGCGCGGCTTCCTAGTTCAGTTTCTGTATCAGCAGCGATTCATTCTCTGAACTGGCCGCGGACCGTGGTGAGCGTCTATTCGACCGGCATTGGCAAGCCGGCCGCCGCAATCGCGGCCCGCCGGACACAGGAGATTACCATGAAGAAATACGATTCAACGGCTTCCAGATTGCTCGTTTCGGTTCGCAGCGCCGCGATTTGCACCCTCGGCCTGGGCGTCGGCGTCATGCCGGCGTCCGCAGCCAATCTGACGAGGAGCATCGAGGTCAGCAGTGCTGCGGCCGAGGTGTGGTCCGTCATCGGGCCGTTCTGCGCGATCAAGGATTGGCTGCCGCCGGTGGGGCAGTGCATTGCGGACGGCAAGTCGCCGCCAACCCGGACGCTCGTCACCAGGGACGGCAAGGCCTCGTTCGTGGAGACGCAGACTGCGCGGAACGACAAAGACTACAGCTATTCCTACGCGTTCCTGTCGAGCCCACTGCCGGTGAGCCAGTACAAGTCGACCATCAAGGTCACGGCAAAGGGTGAAGGCGCATCGGTGGTGACATGGACCGGCATCTACACGCCCGACCCGGGGCGGGAGAAGGAAGCGGTCGATGCCCTCGGCGGCGTCTATGATTCCGGCCTCGCCGCAATCAGGGACCGGTTCAAGAAGTAGGGTCAATGCAGCGATGGGCGCAGCGCTAGCTGCGCTCATCGTGGACAATCACAGCCTCATAGCCACGGCGCCGGCGTATCCATCGCGATCAATTGCTCGACCTCGATGCGCGGACGCACGACCGCGTACTGGTCGCCCTTCACCAGCACTTCGGGCACCAGCGGCCGCGTATTGTAGGTGCCGGCCTGCACTGCGCCGTAGGCGCCGGCGGTCATGATGGCGATGAGGTCGCCGGGCTTTGGCGTCGGTAGCGTGCGATCGAGTGCGAGATAGTCGCCGGTCTCGCAGACCGGGCCGACGACGTCGGCCATGATGGTCGCGGCCCCCGTCGCAGGCTGCGTCACCGGCAGAATGTCGTGATGGGCCTCGTACAGCGTCGGGCGGATCAGATCGTTCATGGCGGCGTCGATGATGACGAAATTCTTGCCGTCACCGTGCTTCACATAGATCACCTTGGCGACCAGGATGCCGGCATTGCCGACGATCATGCGGCCCGGTTCGAACATCAGCGTGCAGCCGAGATTGTGGCTGACGCGCTTGACCATCGCGGCATAGGCGTCGGGCGCCGGCGGCGCCTCGCGGTCCATGTAATAGGGAATGCCGAGACCGCCGCCGAAATCGACATGCGAGATGTTGTGGCCGTCGGCACGCAGCGTCTGCACGAATTCGGAGAGGATGCGGAACGCGATCTCCATCTTGGAGAGGTCGGTGATCTGGCTGCCGATATGCACGTCGGTGCCTGTGACCTCGATGCCCGGCAGCTTCGCGGCGCGGGCATAGACCTCGCGGGCATGCGCGATCGGGATGCCGAACTTGTTCTCGGACTTGCCGGTCGAAATCTTCGCATGCGTGCCGGCATCGACGTCAGGATTGACACGGATCGAGATCCGCGCGGTCTTCCCGGTCTCGGTCGCAAGGCGCGACAGCAGCTCGAGCTCGGGCTCGGATTCGACATTGAGGCAGAGGATGTCGGCCGCCAGCGCAGCGCGCAGCTCGGCTTCCGTCTTGCCGACGCCGGAGAACAGGATCTTGCTTGCTGGAATGCCGGCGGCCAGCGCGCGCTTCAATTCGCCGCCGGACACCACGTCCGCGCCGGCGCCGAGCCTGGCCAGCGTGCGCAGCACCGACTGGTTGGAATTTGCCTTCATGGCGTAGCAGACCAGCACCTTCTCGCCCGCGAAGGCGTCGGTGAAAACGCGATAGTGCCGCTCGAGCGTCGCGGTCGAATAGCAATAGAACGGCGTGCCGACGGTTGCAGCCAGCTCGGACAGGTTCACCGCCTCGGCGTGCAGCACGCCGTTGCGATAGTCAAAATGATTCATGGCGTTGGCTCAGTTGCCCCAGCCTATCGGCTGGGTCTTTCGTCCAGGAGCGGGTCGAGGATAAACGGTTTCTTCCTGCCCTTGGTCGCCGCCGGTGCGGCGTCCGCGCCATAGGTGGGGTTGAACACGCTCGGCGTCTTCTGGGCTTCGGTCTCGGTATCGGTCGGCGGCGCGACGTTGGCCGTTGACGCGCTGGAGGCGGTCGGCGGCAGATCCAGCGGGCCCTTGCGGCCACAGCCGGCAAGCGCGAGCGCCGTCAGGCTCAAGACAATGATGGCCCACCCCGAGCCGGCCGGGCGAAACTTTGACGTCACGACGAAATCCCCACTACGCGCGGCGCACCATACAGAGATTGGCGCGCTCTGGCGAGACCCGGATGACCATGAAACATAAGCGAAATTTTGCTCCTCAGCCCAATTTTCGCTCTTTTTCCAGCCGCTTCAGCCAGGCCTTGGCCTGCGATGCCACGTTCTTCGGCGCGGTACCGCCGAAACTGGTCCGGCTCTTCACCGACGATTCGACCGAGAGCACGCCAAGCACGTCTTTCGTGATCTTCGCTTCGATTGCCTGCATCTCCCTCAGCGGCAGCTCGTGCAGCGCCACGCCGCCCTCGGCGGCTTTCGCGACGATGCGGCCGGTGACGTGATGGGCCTCGCGGAACGGCATCTTCAGCGTCCGCACCAGCCAGTCGGCAAGATCGGTCGCGGTGGCGTAGCCCTCGCCTGCAGCAAGCTTCATCTTCGCTTCATCAGGCACGAGATCTCGGACCATGCCGGTCATGGCGCGGATCGCGAGCGACAGCGCGGCGAAGCCTTCCATGGCGCCCTGCTTGTCCTCTTGCATGTCCTTTTGATAGGCGAGCGGCAGGCCCTTCATGACGATCAGCAGCCCATTGAGCGCGCCGATGACGCGGCCGGTCTTGGCGCGCACCAGCTCGGCGGCGTCAGGATTGCGCTTCTGCGGCATGATCGAGGATCCCGTGGTGAACTTGTCGCTGAGGCGGATCATGCCGACCAGCGGCGAGGTCCAGATCACGATCTCCTCGGCAAAGCGCGACATGTGCACGGCGCAGATCGAGGCCGCCGACAGCGTCTCCAGCACGAAGTCGCGATCGGAGACCGCATCGAGCGAGTTCGCCATCGGACGGTCAAAACCGAGCGCCTTCGCCGTGGCGTGACGGTCGATCGGGAACGAGGTACCGGCGAGCGCTGCAGCTCCGAGCGGGGACTCATTCAGCCGCTTGCGCGCGTCCTGGAAACGGCCGCGATCGCGCGCGGCCATCTCGACATAGGCGAGCAGATGGTGGCCGAAGGTCACCGGCTGCGCGGTCTGCAGATGCGTGAAGCCCGGCATGACCGTTCCGGCGTGCTCCAGCGCGCGCTCGACCAGCGCCTGCTGGAACGCGGCGAGCGAGGCGTCGGTCTCATCGAGGACATCGCGGACATAGAGACGGAAATCGGTCGCGACCTGGTCGTTACGCGAGCGCGCGGTGTGCAAGCGGCCGGCGGCAGGGCCGATCAGCTCGGACAGGCGGCTCTCGACATTCATGTGAATGTCCTCGAGCGCGCGCTTGAATTCGAAGGCGCCCTTGCCGATCTCTGACAAAATCGTGTCTAGACCCTTGCCGATATTTTTCGCATCAGAGTCCGTGATGATGCCCTGCGCGGCCAGCATCGCGGCGTGGGCCTTGGACGCGGCAATGTCCTGGGCAAAGAGGTGACGATCGACGTCGATGGAGACGTTGATCTCTTCCATGATCTCGTCGGGACGTTCCGAGAACCGGCCGCCCCACATCTTGTTGCTCATGATCCCCTGCTCACGCCTTGCCTGTGGCCGCCGCACGTTTGCTGACGGCTGCCAGCCGTATTAAGAGGCCTCTGATAGCCATATCTGCGACCGGATGACAAACGATATGCTCGACCCCAACGACAGGCTCGACCAAAGGACAGCACGGTCGGCCACGCGCCGTATCCCCGTGGTCATCGCCACCGTGGTGGTCGGGGGCCTGGCTGGCTTTGCCGCGCTGTACGGGCTGGGCCTGGGCCGGGCCCCCTCCGGCGATCCCGCCTGCCGGGCCGCGGTGAACACCGCACAGAAGATCGCGCCGCTTGCCCATGGCGAGGTGGCGGCGCTGACCATGGCGACCGCACCGCTAAAGCTGCCGGACCTGGCCTTCGAGGACGCCGACGGCAGGCCGAAGAAGCTGTCGGATTTCCGCGGCAAGACGCTGCTGGTGAACCTCTGGGCCACCTGGTGCGTGCCCTGCCGCAAGGAAATGCCGGCGTTGGACGAGCTCCGGGGCAAACTTTCGGGCCCGAATTTCGAGGTGGTGGCGATCAATATCGACACCCGCGACCCCGAGAAGCCCAAGACGTTTCTGAAAGAGGCCAATCTCATCAGGCTCGGCTATTTCAGCGATCAGAAAGCCAAGGTTTTTCAGGATCTTAAGGCGATAGGCCGGGCCTTGGGCATGCCCACCTCGGTGCTGGTCGATCCTCAAGGCTGCGAGATCGCGACGATCGCGGGGCCGGCGGAATGGGCGAGCGAGGATGCGCTCAAGCTGATCCGGGCTGCGACGGGCAAAGCCGCAGCGTCGTTCTAAGCGATGATGTTTTAGGCGGTGACGTTGAGGTTGCTGCCGACGCCAGCGCCGACATTGGCAAGCGAGGGCTGTCCGGCGCCGAGCAGCGTCAGGACGGTGGATTTCTCCGCATCCGCGTTCTGCTTCATCAGCGTCGCCGAGATATTCGACTGCAGCGCGCCTTGCTGAGAGGCCAGCATGCTGCTGACCATCGCCATCATGTCCATTACGCAAACCCTCGTACCGGCGGTAACCTAGAGGCGGGCGGTTAACGGGACATGAATTGTCGCGAGTCGCCGTAAGGTAGGCTTTCTCCGTCTCCCGGCTCTGCTGCGTATCGCTAACGCGCTGCGCAATGTCCCGGCACGAAACCCCTTATCTCGTCGGAATCGGCTTGGCGCCGCGGTAGTCGTAAAAACCGCGCTGGGTCTTGCGACCGAGCCAGCCCGCCTCGACGTATTTCACCA
>NZ_JADPJF010000010.1:45092-53665 GCF_023073295.1 Bradyrhizobium sp. 23
GCACGGGCGGTACTTGGAGTCGGCGAGGCCCTCATGCAGCACCTGCATGATCGACAGGCAGGTATCGAGGCCGATGAAATCAGCGAGCTCCAGCGGGCCCATCGGATGGTGCGCGCCGAGCTTCATCGCCGCGTCGATCGCCTCGACGTTGCCCACGCCTTCGTACAGCGTGTAAATCGCCTCGTTGATCATCGGCAGCAGGATGCGGTTGACGATGAAGGCCGGGAAATCCTCGGAGACCGCGACCTGTTTGCCGAGCTTGCCTACGAATTCCTTTGACGCCTCGAAGGTCTGGTCGTCGGTGGCGATGCCGCGGATCAACTCCACCAGTTCCATCAACGGCACCGGATTCATAAAGTGAATGCCGATGAAGCGTTCGGGCCGGTCAGTGGCGGCGGCCAGCCGCGTGATCGAGATCGAGGAAGTATCGGAAGCGACGATCGCCTCGGGCTTCAACACAGCGCAGAGATCGTGAAAAATCTTGCGCTTGACCTCTTCCTTCTCGACGGCGGTCTCGATCACGAGATCGCAGTCCGCGAGATCGTCCAGCTTCTCGCCGGCTACGATACGCGCCATCGCCTTGGCTTTGTCGTCCTCGCTGACGGCCTTCTTGGAGACCTGGCGCGTCAAATTGCCGTTGATCGTGGCCATGCCTGACTTGAGGCGGTCGGTCGAAATATCGTTGAGCACCACGTCGAAGCCGGCCAACGCAGCGACATGCGCGATGCCATTGCCCATCTGCCCCGCGCCGATCACGCCGACCTTCTTGATTACTGCCGCCATAATGTCATCCACCGGAACGGCGCGCTATCAACCGCGCCTGCCTATCCCCCTGAGCCGGGAGGTCTGATTTAATCAGAACCCGGCCTCGAAACCTAGATTGGATCGCTTCGAAGGCGTGTCCCGCGCCAAAGAAAACGCCTCAAAAAGCAACACCGGCCGGAGTTTATAGCTCCGGCCGGTGTTTAGCGCGTTTTACTTGCCGAGCTTGCCGAGTTCGGCCGTCAGCTCCGGAACCGCTTGGTAGAGGTCGGCGACCAGGCCGTAATCAGCGACCTGGAAGATCGGCGCGTCCTCGTCCTTGTTGATCGCGACGATCACTTTGGAGTCCTTCATGCCGGCCAGATGCTGGATCGCGCCGGAAATGCCGACCGCGACATAGAGCTCGGGGGCCACGACCTTGCCGGTCTGGCCGACCTGCCAGTCGTTCGGCGCATAGCCCGCATCCACCGCCGCACGCGAAGCGCCGACACCGGCGCCAAGTTTATCGGCGAGCGGCTCGATGTACTTTGCGAAGTTCTCGCGGCTCTGCATGGCGCGGCCACCGGAGACGATGATCTTGGCCGAGGTCAGCTCGGGACGGTCACTCTTCGCGACCTCCTCGCCGACAAAGGACGACAGGCCCGGATCGGCCGCCGCCGCGACGCTCTCGACCGACGCGCTGCCGCCTTCACCCGCTGCGGCGAAGGTGGAGGTGCGCACCGTGATGACCTTCTTGGCGTCCTTCGACTTCACCGTCTGGACGGCGTTGCCGGCGTAGATCGGGCGCTCATAGGTGTCGGGGGCGATCACCTTGGTGATCTCCGAGACCTGCATGACGTCGAGCAGGGCCGCGACGCGCGGCATCACGTTCTTGAAGCGCGAGGTCGCGGGCGCGACGATGGCGTCATAGGACGGCGCCAGCGAGACGATCAGCGCGGCCAGTGGCTCGGCCAGATCGTGCGCGTAAAGCGCGCCGTCGGCGAGCAGCACCTTCTTCACACCGGCGAGCTTTGCGGCGGCGTCCGCCGCGGCCTTGGCGTTCTCGCCGGCCACCAGAACCTCGACGTCCGCGCCGAGCGCGGCCGCCGCGGTCAGGGCCTTGTTGGTCGCATCCTTGAGCGACGCATTGTCGTGTTCGGCAATCAGAAGCGTCGTCATCAGAGCACCCCGGCTTCGTTCTTGAGTTTCGACACCAGCTCGGCGACGTCCTTGACCTTGACGCCCGCCTTGCGGCCCGCCGGCTCGGTCGTCTTGAGAACCTCGAGGCGCGCGGTGAGATCGACGCCATAATCGGCGGCAGTCTTGTCCGCAATCGGCTTCTTTTTGGCCTTCATGATGTTCGGCAGCGAGGCGTAGCGCGGCTCGTTGAGACGGAGATCGGTGGTGACGATCGCCGGTCCCTTCAGCTTCACGGTCTGCAAGCCGCCGTCGACTTCGCGGGTGACCTTGAAGTCGCTGCCTTCGACCTCGAGCTTCGAGGCGAAGGTCGCCTGCGACCAGCCGAGCAGCGCGGCCAGCATCTGGCCGGTCTGATTGCTGTCGTCGTCGATCGCCTGCTTGCCGAGAATGATGAGGCCCGGCTGCTCTTCGTCCGCAATCTTCTTCAGGATCTTGGCGACCGCGAGCGGCTCGACCGCACCCTCGGCCTTCACCAGGATGCCGCGATCGGCGCCCATGGCGAGACCGGTGCGGATCGTTTCCGACGCCTGCGCCGGTCCGATCGAGACCACCACGACTTCGGTCGCCTTGCCGGCTTCCTTCAGGCGCAGCGCTTCTTCGACCGCAATTTCGTCGAACGGGTTCATCGACATTTTGACGTTGGCGAGTTCAACACCCGATCCATCGCTCTTGACGCGGACCTTGACGTTGTAATCGACCACCCGCTTTACCGGCACCAAGACCTTCATCGATCCTCTTTCACTCAATCTGGGAGGGGGTTATCAACTGGCGCGGAACCTAAAGGCCTGATCCGGCCCGGTCAACGCGCGAAGGGGTCTAATTTTGGCGCCCAGAAATGCGCGGCCCAATGGGTCAGCGATTCTGGCCCGGAACCCAGAGCACGTCGCCGGCGCCGTCTTCGTTGACCGCGCGGCTGGCCACGAACAGGAAGTCCGACAGGCGGTTCATATACTGGATGCCAGCGGCACCAACAGGTTCTTCCGGCCGGGCCGCCAGTTCCACCATCACGCGTTCCGCCCTGCGGCAAATCGTACGGGCGACATGGAGGTAGGCGGCGGCTGGCGTGCCGCCCGGCAGCACGAAGGAGGTCAGAGGTGCCAGCTTGTCGTTGAGCGCGTCGATGTCGCGCTCGAGCCGCTCGACCTGGCTTGCCACCACCCGCAGCCGCTCCGCCTTGCCCTCACGTTCGGGCACCGCGAGGTCCGCGCCGAGGTCGAACAGATCGTTCTGGATGCGGCCAAGCATCGCGTCGAGCTCGGGCGCATCCCCGGTGTGAAGCCGGACCACGCCGATCGCAGCATTGGTCTCGTCGACAGTCCCATAGGCCTCGATGCGCAGATCGTATTTCGGCCGGCGCTCGCCCGAGCCGAGCGCTGTCGTGCCGTCGTCACCGGTTTTCGTATAGATGCGGTTGAGCACGACCATGTTAACGCCCCATCGCCCACACGGCGGCCATCGCGATGACGATCGCCACGAACTGAAGCAGCACGCGCCAGCGCATCAGCTTCTGCGAGGTGTTGGGCGAGCCGCCGCGCATCATGTTGATGAGACCGAGCAGCAGCACCAACGCCACGGCGCCGACCGCAATCGGCAGGATGAAAGTACTCAGGAGAGATGCCATTCGAGGGTAAATAACACCCTCCGCGCCGGTCCGCCATGGCGTTCCCGATCTGGCTTTTAAGCCAATAATATCAGAAGCTAGCTGGATGAATCTGGATTTGCGCCAATTGCCTATCCTCTTGACCTATCCCCGCCTGCGGGGAGAGGTCGGAATGCGTTTCCCGCGCGCGGGAAGCGGAAGCAGCAACAGCAGTGCAGGTGGTGCGTGAAGGCAATCCGCACCATCTACCTTGTCGTAATGGACGCGTTCTACACGTTCCTCGCCGATGACGGCTGGGCGATCGCGAGCCACATCGCGCTGTCGACGCTGATGGCGCTATTCCCGTTCCTGATCGTCCTGACATCGCTCGCCGGCTTCTTCGGCTCCAAGGAACTCGCCGATCAGGCTGCGAGCCTCATGCTCCAGGTCTGGCCCAAGCAGGTCGCGGATTCGATCTCGGGGGAAGTCCACGACGTGCTGACCACGACCCGCACCGGCCTATTCACCATCGGCGCGGTGCTGTCGGTCTACTTCGCCTCCAACGGCGTCGAGGCGCTGCGGGTCGCACTGAACCGCGCCTATGCGGTCGTGGAGATGCGGCCCTGGTACTGGCTACGGCTGGAATCGATCGCCTACACGCTGATTGCGGCCTTCACCGCGCTCGCCATGGCATTCCTGATCGTGCTCGGGCCGCTGCTCATCGAGGCCGCGCGTGCGCACATCCCGCTGTTCGTTGAATCCAACGAGAGGATCCTCACCTGGCTGCGCTACGGCATCACCGTTGGCGCGTTGGTGGTGGCGCTGATGATCCTGCATACCTGGCTGCCGGCGGGACGGCGCCGGTTCCTCCAGATCCTGCCCGGCATCGTCTTCACCATCGTGGCGTCGCTGATCTCGGGCATCGTGTTCGGGCAATATCTGGCGCGCTTCGCCAATAATTACGTGACGATGTATGCGGGGCTCGCCTCGGTGATCATCGCGCTGGTGTTCCTGTATTTCATCGCCGCGATCTTCGTTTACGGCGGCGAGCTCAACGCCGCGATCATCAAGTCGCGGCTTCCTCACGGCGTGTCGCTGCAAGCAGCGCAGTCGCTAGCGCCCGCGGAGACACAGGCTTGACCAGAAAGGCGTCGGCGCCGGCCTCGCGTGAGGCGACTTCATCTTCGCCCCGACCTGACACCCCGATGATGGGGATCTGAGCCAGCGGCGTCGCCATGGTGCGGATCCGCCTGATCGCCTCGACGCCATTGATGCCCGGCAGCACCATATCCATCAGCACCGCGTCGAAGGCGCCCTGCGCGAGCCGGTTCACCGCGTCCTCGCCGCGCCCGATGAACTCGGCATGATGACCGAGTTCGGTCAGGATGGTGTTGAGCACAACGCGGCCGAACGGATTGTCCTCGACGCTGAGCAAGCGCAGCGCCGGAACCGCATCCATCTCGGCTTCGCCCTTCGACTTGCGGGACTTGCCCGATCCCGTGGCACACACCGACACCGTCAATGTGAAGGTGGCGCCACCGCCGGGCCGAGGCGCGACCGTGATGTCGCCGCCCATCGCGCGCGCCAGTTGCTTCACCGACGACAGGCCCAGTCCGGCGCCGCCGAAGCGCGAGGCAATGGTGACATTGGCTTGGGTAAACGGCCGGAACAGCCGTTTGATCTCGGCCATGGTGAGGCCGATGCCGCTGTCGGACACCGCGAAGGCGACACCGACGCTGCCTTTGCCCTTTGCTTTGCCTTTGCTCTTGGTCTTGTCCTTGCTCTTGACGGAACGCCAAGGCGCGACCGTGAGCGCCACGCCGCCGTGCTCGGTGAATTTCACGGCATTGTCGATCAGGTTCTCGAGCGCGGCGCGCAGGCGGACGGGATCACCGACCACCAGCCCCGGCAGCTTCTCCGAGATATCGACCTCAGCCTGGAGACCCTTGGCCGCGGCGCGACCGGCCAGCGAATCGCCGGCGTTGCGGGCGAGCGTCCGCAGGTCGAACAAATCCTGCCGCAGCGAGCTTCCACCCCCGACCCCCTTCCCGGTCCCCTTGCCACTTCGGGCGGCATCGACGAACAGGGTGGCAAGGTTCGCCAGATGCTCGGCCCCGGCCTTGATCGTGTCGGCCCAGCGTCTTTCCCGTTCCCCGAGATCCGAAGTCGCGAGCAGGTCGCTGATCGCGAGAATGCCGGTCAGGGGGGTGCGGACCTCATGGGCAAAGGCGGCAAGCGCGGCTTGGACGACGTCCAGCTCGACCCGCTTGGTGCTGCGCTTGCGCAACCGGGCAGTCGGCCCGGAGCGCTTCCGAGCCACTCGCTTGGACGTCCCCGTAGTGCGCGCTGCGCGCGTTTTCGCCGCCATAACTCCCCTTCGAAGTATCCCCTTCGAACCCCGCGCTGTCAGGCGAGCATGGCACGGCGGAACACCCGGAGTCACGGCGCCGTTTGGCTAACCCCCAGAGAAACTTAACCTAATCCCACCAACCGGCGGATACCGGCCGGCGTGGCGCCGCCGGCGCGCAGTTCACGAAGGCCGGTCGAGCTGGTTGATTTCGACAGCTTCCGGCCGCGCTCGTCGCGAAGTAGCCCGTGGTGGCGGTAGACGGGTTCGGGCAGGTGGAGCAGAACCTGAAGCAGACGGTGGACCGAAGTGGCGTGGAACAGGTCCTGGCCCCGCACGATCTCGCTGATGTCCTGGAGCGCATCGTCGACAACAACGGACGGATGGTAGCTCGTCGGCGTCTTCTTGCGGGCCACAATGACGTCGCCCCAGGCTTCTGGCCGCGCCGGGACGACGCCACGCTCACCATCCGGCCCCTCGCCCAGTTCGTTCCAGCTCAGGCCCACAGCGCGGCGGCAGGCGGCTGCCATGTCGAGCCGAAGCGCGTAAGGCGCACCGGTGTCGATGAGGCGGTCGCGCTCGTCCGCGGACAGCGATCTGGCGGCGCCGGGATAGAGCGGCACGCCGTCGGGATCGCGCGGCCACGGCCCATCCGCTTCACGCGCCTTAACCAGCCTTGCGATCTCGGCGCGGCTTTCGAAGGCTGGATAGACCAGGCCGAGCGCCAAGAGCCTGTCCAGCGCCGTCCGATACGCATCGAGATGCTCCGACTGCCGCCGCACCGGCGTCTCCCAGGCGATGCCGAGCCAGGCGAGGTCTTCGTAGATCGCTGTCTCATATTCCGGCCGGCAACGCGTCGCGTCGATGTCCTCGATCCGCAGCAACAGCCGCCCACCGGTCTCGCGCGCGCGGTCGGAATTGAGCAGCGCGGAATAAGCGTGGCCGAGATGCAGGTAGCCATTCGGGCTGGGGGCAAATCGGAAAACGGGTGGCGACATGCTTCGGAACTCATCATGGCCGGGCATAGCCGTCTAGACGGATGGCGTCGCTTCCGCTCGCCTGTGTCCCGGCCATCCACGTTCTTCGGAGCGGCGCACCGATCGTGTCAAGGTCCCCGAGAATGCGATGATCACCAGCCGTGCTAACAATGATGCACGTTGGAAAGACGTGGATGGCCGGGTGGAAGCCCGGCCATGACGCCGGAGAGAGTTGACGATTGCCATGACCATCCACCTCGAAACCCAATCCGATCTCGAAGAGGCCGTCCACGCGCTGGTCAAGCGCGATCCGCGCCTGAAGCCAGTGCTGGCGACTGCCGGCATGCCGGCGTTGCGGCGGCGCGAGCCGGGTTTTGCGGGGCTTGCCCACATCGTCTGCGGGCAACAGCTCTCGACTGCGAGCGCCGCGGCGATCTGGGGACGGTTGTCCGCCGCGTTCGATCCGTTCGACCACGAGGCTGTCCGCCGCGCCCGCACCGACCGGCTGGGGCGGCTCGGCCTGTCCGCCGCCAAGATCAAGACGCTGAAACATCTCGCGCGCGAGATCACCGCAGAACGGCTGAACCTCGACGTGCTCGCGGAAGAAGACGCTGATGCCGCGCATCACACGTTGATCGCACTGCCCGGCATCGGACCCTGGACCGCGGACGTCTATCTGCTGTTCTGCCTCGGCCATGGCGACGCCTGGCCGGCCGGCGACCTCGCCGTGCAGGAAGGCATCCGCATCGGGCTCGGCTTGCAGGCGCGGCCAACGGAGAAGCAGATGGCGCCGCTCGCCGAACCCTGGCGCCCCCTGCGCGGAGCGGCGGCACATCTGTGGTGGAGCTATTATCGCGCGGTGAAAAAACGCGAAGGCGTCATCGCGGGATCAACCTAGAGCTAGTTCCGTTCCGATGGAATCGGAACGGGGCTCTAGTGTTTTGTTTTGACGCGTTTTCTTGACGCGAACCGGTGTCCACTTCGCTCGAACACGCTCTAGCCCCGCAGCCCGACGCGATCGGTCCGGGCGCAATCGGCGACGAAGTCGATGACGGCCCGCACCGCCGGCAGTTCGACGAGGTCGGGATGGGCGAGCAGCCACAGGTCCGCCACGCTGGCGAGCTTCTGCGGCGCGACACGCACAAGATCGGGATAGCTTTCGGCGACAAAGCACGACAGGGCGGAGATTCCGAGTCCGGCGCGGACCGCCGCCAGCATGTCGCCCTGGGACGAGCAGCGCATCACCACCCAGGCCTGACGCGTGACGACGTCGCTCCAGCGCGCAAGCTGGAGATTGGAGGTCTGATCGGCGAAACCGATGACGCTGTGCCCCTTCCACTCGCCGCGCCGTTCCGGCAAGGACCGCCCGCCGGCGTAGCCGCGCGAGGCGTAGAATCCCGTGCCGAGACGGCCGATCTTGCGGCCGACCAGATTTTCCTCGCCGCTGTCGAAGGGCCGCAACACCACGTCCGCCTCGCGCCGGCGCACGCTCGCCGGAAACGGATGGGTGATGATCTCGAGCTGGACGTGATCGTGCGCGCGCAGGAACGCAGGCAGGCGCGGCATCAGCCAATGCGAGGCCAGCGTTGCGCCGATCGATAGCTTGACGGTCCCGCGCGCCTTATGCCCTCCGGCCGAGACTGCCGTCTCCGCCCGCAGCGCGGCCGCCGCCATTACCTCGGCGTGCTCGCGCAGCGTCCGTCCATCCGCCGTCAGCGCAAGGCCGTCG
>NZ_JADPJF010000010.1:53743-59740 GCF_023073295.1 Bradyrhizobium sp. 23
GCGGCACGCGCCACCAGCCTGGTGCCGAGCTGGGCTTCCAGCGCCGCAATCTTGCGGCTGACGGTGGGATGGCTGCTGTGCAGCCGGCGCGCCGCGCCGGTGAAGCTGCCGGTATCGGCGACCGCGAGGAAGGTCTTGCAAAGGTCCCAGTCCATGAGCGGCCTCTGTTCAAATCTGAAAAGTCGTCCGTTCAATATTGAACGATAAGAGGCCCCACTCCAACCCCTATAATGACGTCAAATGAAACATGGGCGGCAACTCGCCCGCGACAATCAAAGAAGGAAACGCCTCGTCATCCGCCTGCCGGCGGGCTGCGTTTCCGGGAGGACATCATGGCGCTGCCCGCTCTCTTGAAGGATTCGCTCGAGCTGCCCGTGGTCGGCTCGCCGCTCTTCCTCGTCTCCGGCCCTGAGCTGGTGATCGCCCAGTGCAAGGCCGGCGTGGTCGGCTCGTTTCCGGCACTCAATGCCCGTCCGGTGGAAAAGCTCGACGAATGGCTGAGCCGCATCGAGGACGAACTCGGCGAATACAAGTCGCGCAATCCCGGCAAGAAGGTCGCACCCTACGCCGTCAACCAGATCTGCCACGCCTCCAACGACCGGCTGATGAAGGACATGGAGACCTGTGTGAAGCACAGGGCGCCCATCATCATCACCTCGCTGCGACCGCCCGCCGAGCTCGTCGAGGCCGCACACTCGTACGGCGGCCTCGTGTTCCACGACGTCATCAACGTCAAGCACGCGCGCAAGGCCGCCGAGCAGGGCGTCGACGGTCTGATCCTGGTCTGCGCCGGCGCTGGAGGACATGCAGGAACGCTCTCGCCTTTCGCACTGGTACGCGAGGTCAAACAATGGTTCGACGGTGCGATCCTGCTGTCGGGCGCAATCAGCGACGGCTTCGCGATCGCCTCCGCGCTGACGCTGGGCGCCGACCTCGCCTATATGGGCACGCGCTTCATCGCGACGAAGGAAGCCAACGCTGACGAAGCCTACAAGTCGGCGCTGACGCAGCACACCGCGCATGACATCGTCTACACCAACCTCTTCACCGGCGTGCACGGCAACTATCTCGGGCCTTCGATCGCCGCGGCCGGGCTCGATCCGGACAATCTGCCGGCGGCCGACAAGACGAAGATGAATTTCGGCTCCGGCGGCAACATGAAGTCCAAGGCGTGGCGCGACATCTGGGGCTCGGGCCAGGGTATCGGCCAGATCGCCGACGCGCCGCCGGTCGCCGAGCTCGTCGACCGGATGAAACGGGAATTCGACCAGGCCCGACAGGATTTCCTGATGCGCGTCAGCGCCTGACGTCTCGGACCGACAATAAAACGGGAGGACACCATGAAGCTGGCAGCCGCACTGATCGGGATGTCGTTGCTGATGCTCGCCGGCGGCAGCGCCCATGCCGAAGGCAGCGACGAGATCCGCATCGGGCAGACCCTGCCCTACAGCGGCCCGGCCTCCGGCTTCGGCGCGATCGGACGGACGCAGGAAGCGTTCTTCGAGAAGGTCAATGCCGAAGGCGGCATCAACGGCCGCAAGGTCAAGTTCATCACGCTGGACGACGCCTATTCGCCGCCGAAGACCGTCGAGCAGACCCGCAAGCTGGTGGAGCAAGAAGAGGTGCTGATGATGTTCGGCTCGCTCGGCACCGCCACCAACAGCGCCGTGCAGCGCTATCTCAACGCCAAGAAAGTGCCGCAGCTGTTCGTGCTCTCCGGCGCCACCAAATGGGCCGATCCGCAGAAGAACCCGTGGACCATGCCGGGCATGGCGGCCTACGAATCCGAGGGCGTGGTCTATGCCAAATACATTTTGCAGGCCAAGCCCAACGCCAGGATCGCGATCCTCTCGCAGAACGACGATTTCGGCCGCGACTATGTCGCCGGCTTCAAGCGAGCGCTCGGGCCTAAGGCCGCAAGCATGATCATCGCGGAAGCGAGCTACGAGACCAGCGCGCCGACGATCAGCTCGCAACTCTCGACCTTGAAGGCCTCGGGCGCCAACGTGCTGTTCGGCGTCGTGCTCGGCAAGTTCACCTCGCAAATGGTCAAGGGCGTGGCCGAGATCGGCTGGAAGCCGGAGCTGTTCTTCGTGCCGACCTCGGCGTCGTCGATCTCTTTCCTGGAACCGGCAGGGCTCGACAACGCGGTCGGCCTGATCTCGTCGAGCAATCAGAAGGACACGATGGACCCGCAATGGGTCGACGATCCCGGCGTGAAGGAATACTTCGCCTTCATGAAGCGCTACATGCCGGCCGCGGACCTCTCCAACTCCAACTACGCCGCGGGCTATCACTATGCCACGCTGCTGATGACGGTGCTGAAGGGGTGCAAGGATGATATCAGCCGCGACAACATCATGCGCCAGGCGGCCTCGTTGAAGGATGTGAAGCTGCCGCTGCTGCTGCCGGGAATGGCGGTTACGACCGGCCCCGACGACTATCTGCCGTTCCAGCAGCTTCAGCTCCGGCGCTTCAATGGCAAGAGCTGGGTCGGCTTCGGCGACGTGCTGGATGATCGCTAGACGAGCGGGATGAGGAGACGCCATGATCATCAGCGGCGAACGCCAGATCAGCTATGACGACATCCGGGCTCGGATCAGGCGGGCGATGAGCGGCTTCCGCGCCCTGGGGCTTGCCGAGGCCGCGCCGGTCGCGATGATGCTGCGCAACGATTTCGCTCTGTTCGAGGTGGTTGCGGCCTCGGCCGCGCTGGGCAGTCCGGTGGTGCCGATCAACTGGCATTTGAAGGCCGAGGAGGTCCGTTACATCCTGGCCGACAGCGGGGCGAAGATCCTGGTCTGCCACGCGGATTTGCTGCCGCAGATCCGCGACGGCGTACCGGCGGATGTCCTTCTCCTGGTCGTCGCGACGCCGCCCGAACTCGCAGCGACCTTTTCGATCCCTGGGGAACTGACCGAGATCCCGGTGGGACTGACCGATTGGGACCGCTGGCGCGACGACCATCCGCAAGCGCAGGAGCCGCCGCGGCGGGCCGCAGCGATGATTTATACATCCGGCACCACGGGCATGCCGAAGGGCGTGCGGCGCATGCCGATGCAGCCCGAACAGGCGGCCGCCTCCGAACGCGTGGGCGGGATCGCCTATGGCATCAAGCCGCGGGAAGACCAAATCGTGCTGATCAACGGCCCGATGTATCACTCGGCGCCGCATTCCTACGGCATGCTGGCGTTCCGCAGCGCTTGCACCATCATCCTCCAGGCGCGGTTCGATGCCGAGGAGCTGCTGGCGCTGATCGAGCGCCACCGCGTCAAGCACATTCACATGGTACCGACCATGTTCGTCCGGCTGCTGCGGTTGCCCGAAGCGGTCAGGCAGCGCTACGACCTGTCGTCGCTGCGTTTCGTCGTGCACGGCGCCGCCCCCTGCCCGCCGGACGTCAAGCGCGCCATGATCGACTGGTGGGGACCGGTCATCAACGAATATTTCGGCTCCACCGAGACCGGGATCCCGGTGTGGCACTCGGCCGAGGAAGCACTGAAGAAGCCTGGCACGGTCGGCCGCCCCATCGAAGGCGGCATCGTCAGGATCTTCCGCGATGACGGCAGCCCGTGCGGTGCAAACGAAGTCGGCGAAATCTACATGCGCCAGACGTCAGTGCCCGATTTCGACTATCACGGCAGGTCGCAGGCAAGGGCCGAAGCCGGCCGTGACGGCCTGGTCAGCGTCGGCGACGTCGGTTATCTCGACGCGGACGGCTATCTGTTCCTGTGCGATCGCAAGCGCGACATGGTGATCTCCGGCGGCGTCAACATCTATCCCGCCGAGATCGAGAACGTGCTGATCGGAATGCCCGGCGTGCGCGACTGTGCCGTGTTCGGCATCCCCGACGCGGAATTCGGCGAACGGCTGTGCGCCTTTGTCGAGCCTGAATCGGATGCCGAGCTCTCGGCCGACGCCGTCCGATCGTTCCTGCGCGGGCGGCTTGCCAATTTCAAGGTGCCAAAGGACGTCGAATTCCGTGACGCGCTGCCGCGCGAGGCCACGGGAAAGATTCTCAAGCGCAAGCTGCGGGAGCCCTATTGGACGATGTGAGGACAGGCAACGCCGTCCGAGAGTGCGGGACCGCATAAACGGGAACGAGTGGCAATCGTTCCTGCGCCTCTCCAATATTCGGCAGATTGAAGACGCGCGCTTCCGTCGCAAATGGAAGAGCAACCAATTCGAATCTCGCCTGTTGTCGACCGGCACAATCAACAGCCGGAGAATAAAAAATGTCTCGTCTCACCATGCTCGCCGCAGCTCTGCTGCTGCTCGGATCAGCGCCTGTCAGTGCACAGTCACAGCCTGCGCAGAGCGGGCCGGGCAACAACGCCGTCAACAGCTCTGATCACAACAACTCCAACGCACCGGTCGCGGGCCGCAACAGCTTCACCGAGGGCCAGGCGAAGTCGAAGATCGAGGGCGCGGGTTATTCCAATGTTTCCGGACTGCAAAAGGACGACAACGGCGTCTGGCGCGGCAAGGCCGACAAGGCCGGGACCAAGGCGGACGTGAGCGTCGATTTCCAGGGCAACGTGAACCCCGCCAAGTAAGGAGGATGAAACATGACGACCACTATTTCTCGACTCTATGACACCTATTCGGATGCGGAACGTGCGGTCAGGCGTCTGGAGGCCGCGGGCGTGCCGCACTCCGACATCAGCATCGTCGCGAACAATTCCGATAACTGGTACGGCTCCTCCACCGGCAAGGTTGACCGTGATCGCGACGGCGTCGACGATCGCGCCGAAGGTGCCGGCACGGGTGCCGGCATCGGCGCAGGCCTCGGAAGCGCGGCCGGCCTGCTTGCCGGACTCGGCCTGCTGGCCATTCCGGGACTCGGACCGGTGGTTGCCGCCGGATGGCTGGCTTCGACCGCAGTTGGTGCCGCGGCCGGCGCCGCGACGGGCGGCATCGTTGGCGCGCTGACCGAAGCCGGCGTCTCCAAGGATGATGCGTCGCGCTACGCGGAGGGCGTCCGTCGCGGCGGAACGCTGGTATCGGCGCGGGTACCCGACCAGGACAGCACACGTCTCGATGCCCTTCTGCACGAGAAGGCCGTGAACCTGCAGGAACGGAGCGCCGCCTGGCAAAAATCCGGCTGGAACGGCTTCGATGCCGCAAGCCCGCCGTTGTCACCCGACGATGTCGGCCGTGAGCGTGAGCTGTACGGCGCCGGCACGCGGGTGAGGTAGGGATGTTCCGCTCGCCGCCACGCCAGCGGCAGTGAATCCCAAGAGCGCGAGGGAGGCTCCACCAAGGTGGAGCCTTTTTCGCGTGCCCCTCCTCGAACACCACGAGGGTGCCGCAGGTCTCTCTCAACGAGCGCATTCCGCTGAAGCAGGGCCACATGTTCTCACTGCTCGGGTAATCGGCTATTGGCCGTCTGCGAAACAGTATAGCTTTCGACCGTAGAGGAAACGCCGCGGAGACGGCACGAGGTCGCGCATGCTGGACAGGACCAAGGACATTGTCGCATCCGCGCAAGCCTGGCTCGATGAGGTCGAGCTAACGCTGGGCGCAGCCGATAGCGCTGCGCTGGATCGTCTTTTCCTCGCCGACAGCTATTGGCGCGATGTGCTGGCACTAAGCTGGAACCTGCAAACGATCGGCGGCGGCGACTCGATCAAGCGGGAGCTGACAACGCTCGCGGCAAAGGCTGCGCCGGGCAGCTTCAAGATTGCGCCGAACCGAGCGCCACCGCGCTGGGTGACGCGTGCCGGGACCAACACTATCGAGGTGATCTTCAATTTCGAAACCGCACTGGGGCGCGGCAGCGGCATCGTCAGGCTTGTGCCCGACGCCACCGACGGCGACCGCCTGAAAGCGTGGACGCTCCTCACCGCGCTCGACGAGCTCAAGGGCTTCGAGGAGCAGCTCGGCACCTCGCGGCCGCGCGGCCAGGCCTATTCGCGCGACTTCCGTGGACCGAACTGGCTGGACTTGCGCAACGGCTCGCGCGACTACGCCGATCGCGATCCCGCCGTGCTGGTG
>NZ_JADPJF010000010.1:59823-76078 GCF_023073295.1 Bradyrhizobium sp. 23
GGCGGCCAGGCCGGGCTCGCGATCGCGGCGCGGCTGAAACAGTTGAACATCGACACCCTGATCGTCGATCGCGAGGCACGGATCGGGGACAATTGGCGCAAGCGCTACCACGCGCTGACCCTGCATAACCAGGTGCAGGTCAATCATTTGCCCTACATGCCGTTTCCGCCGAGCTGGCCGACCTATATCCCCAAGGACAAGCTCGCCAACTGGTTCGAAGCTTACGTCGAGGCGATGGAGCTGAACTTCTGGACCGGAACCGAATTCGAGGGCGGCGCCTACGACGATGCGAAAGACCACTGGACCGTCACACTGCGGCACACCGACGGCAGTGAGCGTATCATGCACCCGCGCCATGTGGTGATGGCGACCGGCGTCAGCGGCATCGCCAATGTGCCTGTCATTCCGACCCTGGATAACTTCAAGGGCACGCTGCTGCATTCGAGCCGCTACGAGGACGGCGAGACCTGGACAGGAAAACGCGCCATCGTCATCGGCACCGGCAATAGCGGCCACGACATCGCGCAGGATCTTCACTCCAGTGGTGCCGAAGTGACGCTGGTGCAGCGTTCACCTACGCTCGTCACCAATATCGAGCCGTCGGCCCAACTCGCTTATGCGACCTACAATGAGGGCACGCTCGAGGACAACGATCTGATCGCGACCTCGATGCCGACACCGCTCGCGAAAAAGACCCATGTGATGCTGACGGAGCAGTCGAAGGAGCTCGACAAGGAACTGCTCGACGGGTTGCGGCGCGTCGGCTTCAAGCTCGATTTCGGCGAGGCCGGCACCGGCTGGCAGTTCAAATATCTCACCCGTGGCGGCGGCTATTATTTCAATGTCGGCTGCTCCAACCTCATCATCGAGGGCGCGATCAAGCTCAGGCAGTTTTCCGACATCGAGAGCTTCGTCACCGAGGGCGTTCGCATGAAGGACGGCACAACCCTTTCGGCCGACCTGATCGTGCTCTCGACCGGTTACAAGACACAGGAATATCTGGTGCAGAAACTGTTCGGCGACGCCGTCGCCGACCGGGTCGGCCCGATCTGGGGCTTTGGCGACGGCCTCGAGCTGCGTAACATGTATACGCGCACCAGGCAGCCCGGCCTCTGGTTCATCGCCGGCAGCCTCGCGCAATGCCGGATCAACTCGAAATATCTGGCGCTGCAGATCAAGGCGATCGAGGAAGGGATTTTGGGGCAGGCTGGAGCGGCAGCGGCGAGCACCGCTTGAACAACACCGTAGAAGCAGTGTCGCACCACGATAACGAACAAGAGGAGAATTCATGCCAGCCATTCTCGGCACCGGCGAGCACCGCTACCGCGTCGTTGAAAACTTCGCAAAGCTGCCGGACGGATGGCAGCTCACCGACGTCGCCTCGGTCGCGGTCGACAGCAAGGACCGCGTCTACGTCTTCAACCGCGGGGCCCATCCGATGGTCGTGCTGGACCGCGAGGGCAATTTCTTGCGAAGTTGGGGCGAAGGCCTGTTCTCGCGCGCCCACGGCCTGCACATCGATGCCGACGACAATCTCTATTGCACCGATGACGGCGACCACACCGTGCGCAAGTGCACCACCGACGGCAAGGTGCTGCTGACGATCGGCATCCCCGAGAAACCGTCGCCGTTCATGAGCGGCGATCCCTTCCACCGCTGCACCCACACCGCGCTGTCGCCGAAGGGTGAAATCTACGTCTCCGACGGCTATGGCAATGCGCGCGTGCACAAATTCACGCCCGGCGGCAAGCTGATGACAAGCTGGGGCGAACCCGGCACCGATCCCGGCCAGTTCAACATCGTGCACAACATCGCCACCGACGCCGACGGCTTTGTCTATGTCGCCGACCGCGAGAACCACCGCGTGCAGGTGTTCGACGGCAACGGCAAGTACGAGACGCAGTGGAACAATCTGCACCGCCCTTGTGCGCTATGCTGTTGCGGTGGGGCTAAGAGCCCGACCTTCGTCATCGGGGAACTCGGCCCTGGCCTGGCCGTCAACCGCAAGGTGCCCAATCTCGGCCCGCGGCTCTCGATCGTGGACGCCAAGGGCAACCGCATCGCGCGGCTCGGTGGCGAGGAAGGCCCGGGCGTTGCGAGCGGCAAGTTCCTGGCGCCGCACGGCATCGCACTGGATTCCAGGGGCGACATCTATGTCGGCGAGGTCGGCGTCACCGACTGGAAGACCAGCTTTCCGGACGAGGAGATGCCGGCCGTGGTGCGCGCGACGCGATGTTTGCAGAAGCTGGAGCGCGTGCGGGAGTAGCTGCCTCGGCACATCCACGTCGCGCTGTCAGGATGACGCTGCCTCAACGGCCTCGGACTTGGAAATCACAGCGTTTTGCGCGCTTTGCCACCCCCCGGCCGCATTGCTTGTGCCGGAATAAGTCGCTCAACGGGCTTCACAATCCCGTCACGCTGCATGTAGTATGTCAGTTACGTGCTGCTTCGCAGCGTACATTGGAGGCCAGGAGCGTTACTTGAACGCACATGTCTCGCAAGGCCATTGGCCGGTGTTGGTGCTGAATGCGGACTTCCGGCCGCTGAGTTACTACCCACTGTCTTTGTGGTCGTGGCAGGACGCGATCAAGGCGGTATTCCTCGACCGCGTCAACATCGTCGCGCATTACGATCAGGCGGTCCATAGCCCCACGCTGCAAATGCAGCTGCCGAGCGTCGTCTCGCTCAAATCCTTCGTCAAGCCGACCACCCACCCTGCCTTCACCCGATTTAACGTCTTCCTGCGCGATCGTTTCGCCTGCCAATATTGCGGCTCGCCCGAAGACCTCACCTTCGACCACATCATCCCGCGCAGCAAAGGCGGCCAGACCACCTGGGAGAACGTGGTCGCGGCGTGCTCCCCCTGCAATTTGCGCAAGGGCAATCTGACGCCGGTGCAGGCCAAGATGTTTCCACGCCAGCACGCCTTCGCGCCGACCGTGCACCAGCTCCACCGTAACGGCCGCCTGTTCCCGCCGAACTATCTGCACGACAGTTGGCTGGATTATCTCTACTGGGATACGGAGCTGGATCCGTAACGTCGGCGTGCAGGCCCTCGGCAATCCATCGTTGACTCGCGCCGCCCAACGCCGGGAGAGATCAGCGAGCTTCTATCTGCGCGCCTGCTCCAGATCGATCTGATAGACGGAAATCCGGTCGATCTCGAATGCGACGGTAGGCGGCGACTCCGCGTCGACCGGACCGACGCCGAGAAAGAATTTGGATCCGATCGCGAGATTGACGATCATGTACATGGGATCGTCGAAACCGATCGGCACCTTGATGTCGGACACCGGTCTGCGGTCGATGAAATAGACCAGGCGATCCTCCTCCCACAGCACACCGTAAGTGTGGAATGCGCTCGACGCGTCGCCGACCGCGAAGTCGAAGCCGCAGGACTGAATCTTCTGGGTCGAGGGAATCCGCCAATGCGTCGTCATCACGAGATCGCCCGGCTTTTCGCCGCGGCCTTCCAGCACGTCCACCTCCGGCGGCCAGCCACCGTCATCCGCCAGCATCCAGAACGCCGGCCACACTGCGTGCCCGACCGGCACCTTGGCGCGGATCTCGAAATAGCCGTGCTTCTGCGCGAACGTGCCCTGGGTCGTCAGTATCCCGGAGATGTACTCGTTGTCGAACAGCACCGGCTTCAACCCCGGCGGGGTACGGCTGGCGACGATCGACAGCACGCCGTCCTTGACCTTGAACGGATCGAGCCCGAGCGGCGCCGCGTTGCGCCCCGCATAGCGCGGATCGACATAGATCTGTTGCTCGCCATTGGCGCTGGTCTTGCGCTTGAAGTCGGAGCCGTCGCCGCCCCAGTAACGCGCCTCCGGCCAGGCCGCGCCGCCGGCGTAATGCGGCACCCAGCGTCCGTTTGCCAGCGGATGCTCGTCAAAATCCTCGTTGAAGGTCCGGCGTAGCGGCAAGAAGACCAGCGAGGCCGGATTGACCTTCTCCAGCCGACGGCACTCGATGGTGGAGGGATCGGTCGTGACCTGCAGCGACATGCTCATCGGGGCACCGTCGAGATCGTCCTGCGCGATGGCCGGCGCGGGCACAACGCAGAGACCGATCGCAGCCAGAGCGCCCCTCGTCCAACGCTCGATCATCACCGCACTTCGAAGACGCCAGAGGAAAGGCCAAGGTTAGCTTACTCATATCGGAACCGGCAAGAGCGGGCCGGCGACCGCGCGCCAATTCAGGAGCGCCGCTTGCACACGCGATCCAGATTTTCGTGCACTTAGAAAAATTGGGACGCCTAGGCAGCGCTCGGAAGGCGAGCGGCAGGCTCCTGCCGGGACGGAACTCGGGGCGCCGGCATCCGTTCAGAGTCGAGGCCGGATGTCGCGCGGGCGCCAGTTGTCCGCGACAGACATATCCGGTCCCGCCACAGCACGAGGGGAGAATAGTCATGGCCACAAGCGAGACGGATCACGTCTACAAGATCCTGGAACTGGTCGGATCGTCCGAGACGTCGATCGAGGATGCGATCAAGAACGCGGTCAGCCGGGCCGCAAAGACCGTTCGCGAGATGAAATGGTTCGAGGTGGTGCAAACGCGCGGCCATATCGAGAACGGTGCCGTGCGCCACTACCAGGTGACGCTGCGGGTCGGCTTCACGCTGGATGAGTGAGGCAGAAAGGCCCGGCGCGCGGGGTCAGCCTGGTTAGCTCGACGATAGCCCGTCAATTGTCGAGGATTGTTCCGACCGGAAGCGCACAATCCGCACGGAAGTTGCAACAGCCCGTTAAGGCCAAAGTGAGAGGTTTGCGCCGAAATGGAGCAAGCCTGATGACCACGGGCCGCGAACTCGGAAAGACGCGCCTTCCGCTCTGGGCAGCGGGTTTCGTCATCCTGACCTGCTTCGCCATCCTCGGCTTGAGCGCCTGGCGTGAATGGGAAACACGCAATGCCGATCTCAAGAACGCCGAGATCGACGTCGCCAATCTGGCGCATTCGCTGATCCAGCACGCGGACGACACCTTCGAACTCGTTGATACAATCCTCGTAGGCCTGGTCCACCGGCTCGAAATCGACGGGACGGGTCCGGACACGATCACCAAGCTTCAGGCCTATCTGCCGACACGAAAATCATCGGACCGGATCCGCGGCATCTTCGTTTATGACGCGAGCGGGCAGTGGCTTGCCACGACCGAGCGGCTCGACTTCTCCAAGCTCAACAACAGCGACCGCGAATATTTCCAGCGTCATCGGCACTCGCCGGAGATGGGCACGCTGATCGGACCGCCCGTGAAGAGTCGAGCCGGGGGCCAATGGGTCGTCACCGCGTCCCGCCGGATCAACGATGCCGACGGCGGCTTCGCCGGCGTTGCCCTGCTCACGATCGACGTCGGCTATTTCGTCAAGTTCTACGAGCGGTTCGACATCGGTACGAACGGCTCGGCATCGCTGCTCAACGATAGCGGCATCATGCTGGCGCGCAGCCGCGACGACAGTGGCGCCTTTGTCGGACGCGACCTGTCCAATGCGCCCTTGTTCAAGGGATGGGAAAGTCGCCCCGCCGCAGCAGTCTACTATTTCAAGTCGCCGCTCGATGGCGTCCAGCGGCTGAGCTATTACCAACGCAGCAGCCGCTATCCCCTAATGGTGCTGGCGAGCAAGTCGCGGGACGACGTGCTGGCGCCGTGGCGGCAAGCCGCGGCTGCGCGCACCACCTTCGTCCTCGGCCTTGTGCTGCTGATCGCGGTGATCGGCTTCTACCTGGTCCGTCAGCTCGTACAGCGGCAGCGCACGGCCCAGGCCCTCGTCGTCAACGAAGCAAACTTCCGCCTGTTGGCCGAGCAATCCAGCGACATGGTGACCCGGATCGGGCTGGACAACCGGCTGCTCTACGTTTCCCCCTCGTGCGTACGCATCACGGGCTGGTCCTCCGACGAGCTGCTATCCACCTCGGCCCTGGCCGGCATTCACGCCGACGACATGGAGCGGGTCGAGCAGGCTATCGCCGCGCTTAAGAATGGCGAGGCCGAGGAGACGCGGTTCGTCTATCGCCACCGTCATCGCGACAAGGGCGAGATTTGGGCGGAGGCGGCGTTGCACGTGACCCTGGCGTCGGACAGCGGTGAGATCGACGGCGTCGTCGCGGTGGTGCGCGACATCACCGAGCAGAAGGATCTTCAGGACAAGCTCGCCTCGCTTGCAACGACCGACGGCCTCACCGGACTCGTCAACCGGCGCGCGTTCGACGAGCGCCTCGCCGAGGAATGGGCCCGGGCCCGGCGCGATGGCACGCAGCTCTCGCTCCTGCTGATCGATGTCGATCATTTCAAGAAGTTCAACGACCAATACGGGCATCTGGCGGGCGACGGATGCCTGCGCGCGCTGGGCCGGATCCTATCAACCCACACCAAGCGCCAGGCCGACGTCGCGGCGCGCTACGGTGGCGAAGAATTCGCCGTGCTGTTGCCGAACACCGGTCCCGAGGGCTGCGCCGAGGTCGGCGAAGGGATTCGCAAGGCTCTGCACGATCTCGCCATGCCGCATGCGCAAAGTCCCCCCTCGCGCCTGGTGACCGCAAGCGTTGGCGGCGCGACGAGTCTGCCGTCCCAAACCACGGCGGACTGCAGCACGCTGGTCGGCGCCGCCGACCGCGCGCTCTACGCCGCCAAGGACAACGGCCGTGACCGGCTGGTGATGTCGGGACAGGTCGTTCCCTGGCCCGCCAGGAGCGCGTGACGGATCGACCGCTGGCCCGATTTGTTGCCTGCGCTCCAGCGCGGTATGGCTTGGATCACGGCCGGATGTTCGGCCAATCCGAGAGTGCTGCGGTGACCGGTCAAATCAAACTCGTCCTCTTCGACATGGACAATGTCCTCTGCGACTACGACACGGCAAAGCGTGTCGCATGGCTGGCGAAGGTTGCGGGGACCACGAGCGAATCCGTCCACAAGGCGATCTGGGACAGCGGCTTCGAGCTGCTCGGCGATTCCTGCACACTCGATGCCGCGGACTATTTGCGGGGTTTCGGCGACCGCATCGGCTATCCGCTGTCACTGGACGAGTGGATCGAGGCGCGACGCCGTTCAATGCAGGCCGATCGTGCCATGCTGGAGATTGTCGGCAGCTTGCGTCAAACCGTCGACATTGCCGTCCTGACCAACAACACGACGCTGGTCGCCGACCATATCGCAGCGCTGCTGCCGGAATTGCCACCGCTGTTCGGCTCGCGAATCTACGCCTCGGCCCGGTTCAAGACGGCGAAGCCGGACCCGCGCTGCTTCCGCCTCTGTCTGTCGGAGCTCGACGTCAAACCGGAGAACGTCCTGTTCGTCGACGATCTCATGGCCAATGTCGCCGGTGCGCGAGAGGCGGGCCTGTTCGCGCATCACCACACCTCGGTTGAGGCTTTCAGGCGGGCCCTGTCGGAGCACGGCCTGCTTCACGCATGAATGCGCGATCCGCTTTTCCCGGCGTCAGGCGAGATGGCACGCCACAAAGTGCCCGCCTGCTCCCTCCTTCAGCTCCGGTGCGCTTTCCGCGCAACGCGGCTGGGCGATAGGACAGCGGGTGTGGAAGTGGCAGCCCGACGGCGGCTTCATCGGGCTCGGAACGTCGCCCTTGAGGCGGATGCGCTCGCGCTTGAGCTTGGGATCGGGCACCGGCACCGCCGATAACAGCGCCCTCGTGTAGGGATGCTGCGGATTGCGGTAGAGGTCGCTGGCCTTGGCGAGCTCGACGATACGGCCAAGATACATCACCGCGACCCGGTCGGAGATGTGCTCGACCACCGACAAATCGTGCGCAACGAAGAGATAGGTGAGGTTCAGCTCCGCCTGGAGATCTTCCAGCAAGTTGATGACCTGCGCCTGGATCGAGACGTCGAGCGCAGACACCGGTTCGTCGCAGACGATCAGTTTCGGCTCGACCGCGAGCGCACGCGCGATCACGATGCGCTGGCGCTGACCGCCGGAGAATTCATGCGGATAGCGGCGCATGTGCTCGGCCTTGAGCCCGACCTTCACCAGCAGGCTCGCGACGCGATCCTCACGCTCCTTGGCGGATGAGCCGAGCTTATGGATGACGAGGGCTTCGCCGAGGATGGCGCCGACCGTCATGCGCGGATTGAGGGAGGCGAACGGGTCCTGGAACACAAGCTGCATGTTCCGCCGCATCGCGCGCAAATCGTTGCCGCCGAGCTGGCGGACATCCTGACCGTCGAACACGACCTCGCCGTCGGTCGGTTCGATCAGGCGCAGCACGCAGCGTCCCGTCGTCGACTTTCCGCAGCCGGATTCGCCGACGAGGCCGAGCGTCTCGCCGCGGTTGACCGAGAACGAGACCCCATCGACGGCATAAACGCTGCCGACCTGGCGCGACAACAGGCCGCCATGCACGGGAAAATATTTCTTCAGGCCGCTGACGCGGAGCAGGGGCTCGGTCATGCTGCGCCTCCCAACTGCGTATCTCCCAGATGACAGGCCATACGGTGGCCGGGCGCGATCTCGCGCAGCAGCGGCTCCCTCTCGGTGCAGACGCTCATGGCGTGGCGGCAGCGCGGAGCGAAGCGGCAGCCGACCGGCGGATTGATCAGGATCGGCACCGAGCCGCCGATCGCCTCCAGCCGCACCTTGTGCTCGCTGGCGAGATCGATGCGCGGGATCGAGCGGATCAGTCCCTGGGTATAGGGATGGCCGGGATTGCCAAAGAGGTCGTCGACGGGCGCCTCCTCCACCACCTTGCCGGCATACATCACGACGACGCGTTGCGCGGTCTCGGCGACGACGCCCATGGCATGGGTGATCAGCATCACCGCCATGCCGAAGCGTTCCTTCATGTCCTGGAGCAGGTCGAGGATCTGCGCCTGAATAGTGACGTCGAGGGCCGTGGTGGGCTCGTCGGCGATGATCAGTTTCGGCTTGCAGGCGAGAGCCATCGCGATCATCACACGCTGGCGCATGCCGCCGGAGAACTGATGCGGATAGTTGTGCACGCGGCCTTCGGCGTTGGGAATCTGCACCAGCTTGAGCATCTCGATGGTGCGATCGAGCGCCTGTTTCCTGGTGACATTCTCATGGCGGCGCAGGCTTTCGGCGATCTGCTCGCCGATGGTCAGCACCGGATTGAGCGAGGTCATCGGCTCCTGGAAGATGAAGCCGATCTCCTTGGCGCGGATCTCGTCGAGCTGACTGCTCGTCAGCGGCACGAGATCGCGGCCCTCGAAGATGATCTCGCCTGCCGCGATGCGGCCCGGCGGCATCGCGATCAGCTTCAGGATCGACATCGCGGTGACGGTCTTGCCGCAACCGGATTCGCCGACGACGCAGAGCGTCTCGCCGCGGTTGATGGAGATGTCGACACCGTCGACCGCCTGGAGGATGCCGTCGTCGGTGGAGAAGTGGGTTTTCAGTCCCTTGATCTCGAGCAGCGGCGCCATCAGATCACCCGCCGCGCATCGAGCGCGTCACGCAGGCCGTCGCCGATAAAATTGATGGCGACCACTGCGATGAAGATCGCGCCGCCCGGGAACAGCGCCCAGTGCGGGCCGATGTCGAGAAAGTCTTTCGCGTCATAAAGCAGCCGGCCCCAGGTCGGCGTATCCGGCGGGAAGCCGAGGCCGAGGAAGGACAGCGTCGATTCCGCGATGATGGCTGCGGCCACGTCGATGGTGCCGGCGATGATCACCGGACCGAGCGCATTGGGCAGGATATGGCGCACCACCTGCCGTACCGGGCTGGCTCCGAGAGCGCGCGCGGCTTCGACGAATTCCTTCTCGCGGATCGACAGGAACTGGGCGCGAACGAGGCGGGCGACCGGCATCCAGCGCAAGCCACCGATCACGAGCACGATCAGGATGAAAATGCCGCCCTCGGGGCCGAACGCTGCCTTCAGCCCGTCGCGGAAGAGATAGATCAGCAGCAGCAGCAGGGGCAATTGCGGCAGCGACAAAAAGAGATCGGTGAGCCACATCAGCCCATGGCCGAGCGCGCCGCGCGACATGCCGGCGAGCGCGCCGATCAGCACACCGACAAAGACCGAGACCAGCATCGCGGCGAGACCGACCGCGAGCGAGATGCGCCCGCCATAGATCATGCGGGCGAGGATATCCTGCCCGAGATCGTCGGTGCCAAAGGGATGGGCCAGCGACGGCCCCTGCATGCCCGCCACGATGTCGATGTCGTCGATCTTGACCCGCCAGATAAAGGGGCCGACCACCACCGCCAGGATCAGAACGAGGAGCAGGAACGCGCTGACCACGGCAAGCTTGTGGCGGCTATAGCGCCGCCACGTCTCGCGCCAGGGCGAGTAGACGCGCCGCTCAGCGGAGGGAGATGCGAGGGTCAAGCCAGCCATAAAGAACGTCCGCGATGAGATTGAACAGCACGACCAGGCACGCAAAGACGAAGGTGACGGCCATCACCACCGGCGTGTCGTTGGAAAGGATGGAGGAGATCAGCAGCGAGCCGATGCCGGGGATGCGGAAGATCTGCTCGGTGACGATGGCGCCGCCGAACACCGCCGGGATTTGCAACGCAATCAACGTGACGACCGGGATCATCGCGTTGCGCATCACATGCTTGATGATCACCCGCCTCTGGCCGATGCCCTTGGCGCGCGCGGTGGTGACGTAGTCGAGCCGGATCACGTCGAGCATCGCCGAGCGCACGAAACGCGTCATCGACGCAGCCTGGAACAGGCCGAGCACCGCCACCGGCATGATCGCCTGACGGATCATCTCCAGCACCCAGTGAATCCCCGTGCCCTTGATGTCGGTCGTGTAGACGAAAGGCAGCCAGTCCAGCGTGACCGAGAAGATCAGGATGAACAGGATGCCGGTGAAGAAGGTCGGCAGCGAGAAGCCGACAAAGGCGAGCGTGTTGGCGACCTGGTCGAACAGCGAATAAGGTTTCGTCGCGGCGTAGACCCCGACCGGGATCGCGATCAGGAGCGCAAGGATCTGCGCCGAGCCGATCACGTACAGCGTCGTTGGCAGTCGCTGGAGAATGAGCGTGTCCACGTTCATCCGGCTGACGAAGGAGAAACCCCAGTCGCCGTGCAGCATGGCGTTGAGCCAGTGCAGGTAACGAAGGTAGATCGGATCGTCGAGGCCGAACTTCGCCCGAAGCGCGAGAGCGACTTCGGGCGGCACGTTCGGATTGGTCGCTAGCTCGGAGAAGGGATCGCCCGGGGCGAGTGCGAGCACGACGAACAGCACGAGCGAAATTCCGAGCAGGCTCGGAATCGCGATCAGGAGGCGACGCAGGACATACTGGCTCATGAAGAAGGACCGCTCTAGGCGTGCGTGATCATTCTTCGCGGTACCAGTCGAACAAATTGTCGGTCTCGTTGGCCCAGCCGGAAACGACCGGGCGCAGATTGTTTGCGGCCGCCTCGACCTTCAGACGGTGCTGCACCGGGATGAAAACGATGTCGTGGTACATGAGATCATTGGCCTTGATGTAGAGCGCCGCGCGCTTGACCGGATCCATTTCGCCGTCGGCGGCCAGGATGGTCGCGTCGTACTCCTTGTTGACCCAGCGCGGGAAGTTGGTGCCCTGCCACTTGTTCTCCTTGGTGGCGACGAGGTTCGAAAGGTAACGACGCATGTGCTGCGACGGATCGGGCTGGCTCAGCGGGATCTGGAACATCTCCATGTCGGCGTAGAACTTGGAATAGGTGTCGGGATTGCCGACGTCGGAGGAGAAGAACACGGAGGCGACGACCGATTTCAGCTCGACGTCGATACCCGCCTTCTGGCAGGCCTGCTTGACGATGGCCTGCGTCTTCTGGCGCGGCCCGTTGATCGCGGTCTGGTAGAGGAGCTTCAGCTTCTTGCCGTCCTTCTCGCGGATGCCGTCGGCGCCCGGCTTCCAGCCGGCGTCGTCGAGGATCTTCGAGGCCTTCTCGACGCTGAACTCCCACGAGGTGTTCTTGGACACGAATTTTTCGGGCCCGTTGAGGAAGTTGGCGGTGGTGCGGCCGGCGCGGCCGTAGATGGCCTTCTTGACCGATTCGCGATCGATCAGCAGCGAGAGCGCCTTGCGCACCGCTGGATCAGAAAACAGCGGGTGCTTGGTCTTTATCGAGGAGCGTTCGCCATCGACCTCGGTGTTGGGATCGGTGAAGTTCAGCGCGATGAATTCGGTGTCGCCGCCGACGGCGTAGACGGTTTTTCCCTTGCCGCCCTTCTCCAGGCGCAGCAGCACGTCGTCCTCGACCTGAATGTTCCAGCCGAAATCATATTCGCCAGTCTGGATCACCGCGCGCGCGGCAGAGACGGCGTCGCCGCCGCCCTTCATCTCGATCGAATCGAAATAGGGGCGGTTGGCCATGTGATAATCGGGATTGATCACGCCGCGGACAAGATCGCCCGGCTTGAACTCGACGAACTTGTAGGGGCCGGTACCGACCGGCGAGAGGTTGGTCGGCGCCTCCCGCGACTTGGACCCCATATAGTCCTTGAACAGATGTTTCGGGATGATGGTATTGGGAGCCCCGACAAAAGCGTCGGCCCAGAACGGCGTCGGCTTGTTGAACAGGATGCGGACCGTGAGGTCGTCCACCTTCTCGACGGTGATGTCGCGGAGCGTCGCGATGGTCAGTGCGGAGGTCGCCGGATCCTTGGCATATTCCCAGTTGAAGACGACGTCGTCGGCCGTGAACGGCGTGCCGTCATGCCATTTGACGCCGGGCTTGAGTTTCCAGGTCACCGACTTGCCGTCGGCGGCGAGGCCACCGTTCTGGATCGAGGGAATTTCGGCGGCCAGGACCAGCTTCATGTTGCCGTCGGGATCCCAACAGGCGAGCGGCTCGTAGAACAGACGCGCGCCGTCCTGGTCCTTGGTGCCGGTGGCGAAATGCGGATTGAGCAGGGTCGGCCCCTGCCACCACAGCAGCTTGAGCGCGCCACCGCCGCCGCGCTTGGTCGGCTTGTAGGTCGAGGCGCCCTCGGCCATGGCGACGCCGCCAAGGGCGAGAATCTGGTTGGCCAAAGGCGCGGTGAGACCCACGGCGGCAAGACGCTGAATGAAGCCGCGGCGATCCATCCGCCCGTCCTTCACGTCACCGATCATCGAACGCAGTTGTTTATCCAGCATGGTTGTCCCCGTCTGGTTCCCGTATGGATGCAGGCGGTCGCGCGAGGCGACCACCGGGCTTGGCTGGCGGTAGATGGCACACCGAATGGGGTGCGCGTCAACTGCGACCGTGTGTATGCAAACGGTCTTCTGACTGTCTGTTGGGCAAAACCATATTCCGCAGCCCATCCGATCGGCAATCCAGCATCAAAACACGCTGAATTCCGCGCTGCACTGCAGAAAATTTGATCGCCGCATCAGACGAAGTATCGAGGCGAAATTCTACGCCACGGACATGTCGAGCGGCGGCGCGACGTGGTCTGGCAGCGGACAGACGTAAGGCGTCTTGGCTGTCCGCTTCTGGAGGTCAGCCGTGGCAGCCTTGATCAGCTCCGGGTCCGTCAGCGCCTTGATACCGATGCCGGCCATCGCCTTGGCGGCCTGCACCATGGCCTTGTGCGCATGCGCGCTCTTGCCCTGCGCGACCACCTGCCAGGTGTGGAAGGGCGTACCGATTGCAACCGTGGGTGCGTGGACCTGCACGGTCGGCACCACCCAGCTCACGTCGCCGACGTCGGTCGAGCCGACCAGCGGATTGCGCTTGGCATCCAGTGGCACCAGGAAGTCAGCCAGCGGCCGGTCGGTCGGCTCCATGCCGATCGCGTAATAGACCGACTCGATGTCCTTGTCGCTCAGCGTTGCGCGGATCTCCGTGGCAAAGCCCTTGTCTACGTCGTCGAAATGCGGCGGTCCGAGCTCTTCCATGACCCGATGCAGCGCCTGCTCCAGCGGCGTGTTCGGCAGGATGTTGGAGACCGCGGAGATGATCTTCATCTCGACCTTGGTCTCGGTCATCAGCGCCGCGCCGTCCGCGATCTTGCTCACGCGTCCGACCAGCTCGTTCATGCCGGGCAGATCACGGGCGCGGATCGAATAGCGCACGCGCGCATGCGCCTGCACCACGTTCGGGGCGATGCCGCCGGTGTCGAGCAGCGCGTAGTGCACGCGCGCGTCGCTCGGCATGTGCTCGCGCATATAGTTCACGCCGACATTCATCAGCTCCACGGCGTCGAGCGCGGAGCGGCCGAGATGCGGCGAGGCCGCCGCATGCGAGGTACGGCCGGTGAAGATGAAATCGGCGCGGGTGTTGGCGAGTGACGGCGTCACCGCGACTTCCCAGAAGCTGTGCGGATGCCAGGTGATGGCGATGTCGGCGTCTTCGAATGCACCGGAGCGCACCATGAAGGCTTTTGCCGCGCCGCCCTCCTCCGCGGGGCAGCCGTAATAGCGCACGCGGCCCGGCACCTTGTTCTCGGCAAGCCAGTCCTTCACCGCCGTCGCGGCGAGGAGAGCTGCGGAACCCAGCAGATTGTGACCGCAGCCATGGCCGTGGCCGCCAGTCTCGACCGGACGATGCTCCGCGACGCCGGCCTCCTGGCTCAGGCCCGGGAGCGCGTCATATTCCCCCATGAAGGCAATGACCGGTCCGCCCTCGCCCCATTCGCCCATCACCGCGGTCGGAATGCCCGCGACCTGCTCGGTGATGCGGAAACCCTGATGACGCAACTCGGCGAGATGCTCGGCGGCGGATCGCGCCTCGGTGTAGCAGACTTCGGGCATGCCCCAGACCTTGTCGCTGAGGTCGATGAAACGTGCCTTGATCGTGTCGATGCCACGCCAGATGTCGCTGCGGTTGTCCATGCTTCGGCCCCGTGATCCCTCGGTCAAACGAAGCGGCAATGGTTAGCAGCTTCATTGTACCGCGCCTAGCACCTCGCCGGACAGCAGCCATGCGGCCAATGCCGGAGGCCCGCTCGACCGACCGTGCATCAAGCCTTCCCGCGCCTTTCAAAGATTTCATCCGGTGCCTCGGGAATAGTTGGGGAACGAGGCTTTCAAGACGGCCTCCTCCGGCCTAAATTATCCGTGCTTCGCGCGTCGTTCCGCTAATCGGCGGAGCGATGCTCTCAGCCAGGAGAACTCCATGCCCGCCCTGACCGAATGGAGAGTGCCACCGGCCAATCAGCCGCGTGCGAGCGATTACGGTTTCGATCTCGACCGCGCGCTCGCCTCCGTCGTCGGCCTGCATGCCATCATCCCGCCGGACGCCTTCAGCGCCGAGACACTGGGGACTGAACGCGCCGGCAACGGCGTCGTGATCGACGACGGGCTGGTGCTCACCATCGGCTACCTCATCACCGAAGCAGAGTCGGTGTGGCTGCATGTCGGAGACGGGCGCGTAGTGGAGGGACATGTGCTCGGCTTCGATGCCGTCACCGGCTTTGGCCTGGTGCAGGCGCTCGGCCAGCTCGATGTCGCCCCCTTGCCGCTCGGGATCTCGGCCGAGACCCGGCTCGGCGACCGCGTCGTGGTCGGCGGCGCCGGCGGACGCACGCGTTCGGTCGCGAGCCAGATCGTGGCCAAGCAGGAATTCGCCGGCTACTGGGAATATCTGCTGGACGAGGCCATCTTCACCCATCCCGCGCACCCGAATTGGGGCGGCACGGCGCTCCTCAACGAGCGCGGCGAGCTGATCGGCATCGGCTCGCTGCAGCTCGAACGCGAGCGCGAGGCCAAGGCCGAGCACGTCAACATGATCGTGCCGATCGACCTGTTGAAACCGATCCTGGACGATCTGCGCAAATTCGGCCGCGTCAACAAGCCGGCACGGCCGTGGCTCGGACTGTTTTCGACCGAGATCGACAACCGCGTGGTTGTGATCGGGATCTCCGCCAATGGTCCCGCCGCCCGTGCCGAGCTCAAGACCGGCGACGTCATCCTCGCGGTCGACGGCGAGAAGGTCACGAGCCAAACCGGCTTCTACAAGAAGCTGTGGGGCCTCGGCGCTGCCGGCGTCGACGTGCCGCTGACGGTACATCATGAAGGCGTCACCTTCGACGTCACGGTGACCTCGACCGATCGCTACAAGCTCTTGAAGGCGCCGAAGCTGCACTGACGATCAGAACTGACGCAAGGAAGCGACGATGAGCGAGGCCGTCGTTGACGATATCGTGGCCGTGCTGCCGCCGCTGCTCAATGCGCTGGAGGCGCTCGCCTTTTTTCAGCGCAACCTGCACCCGCCGGCCTTCGGCTCCGTGATGAATGCGATTGGCGCTCCCGACGAGGCGTTGCAAACGGCGCGCGCGGCAATCCGAGAATGGCCGGAGGAGTTCACCGGACTGCGCGAGCGGCTCGATCGTGCCTGCGACGAGACGCTC